>CAMORM010000064.1 GCA_946623785.1 uncultured Verrucomicrobiota bacterium | reverse complement strand
CGCTCTTCGACTTCCGCCTCGGCGGAAAGGCGCGCATCAGCGAGATGGGGAACCCGGGCTACATCCACCTCCGCGGCACGGAGGAGATCGCTCCGCTCAAGGACGAGCAGGTCGTTTCCTCTCACTGGCCCGACCGCGAGGTGAGGGAGTGCGAGGCCGACTTCCGTGCGGGTGACCGCATTATCATGTGCTCGGACGGAGTCACGCAGTCGGGCCTTGGCGTCCGAAAGGACATGAAGTTCGGCTGGCGCCGCTCCGGCGTCCTCAAGTTCGCGCAGGCGAAGATCGCCGCCGACCCCAACATCTCGGCGCGCGACCTGAGTGCGGCGATCGCGCGCGAGGCGCTGTTCCTCACGCCGGGGGGATGCAAGGACGACATCAGCTGCGTAGTATGCTACCTGCGTCGTCCGCGCGTCATGCGCGTCCTGACTGGTCCGCCGTTCTATAAGGACCACGACGCGGACTATGCGCGCAAGGCGACGCTCGGATTCGACCACGTCGTCATCTGCGGCGGAACGACCGCGAACATCATGGAGCGCGAGCTCGGCGTAAAGGTCAAGGTGAAGCTTTCGGACATGAAGTCGTCCGGCGGGCTACCGCCTGTCGGCACGATGGAGGGCATCGGCATTGCGACGGAGGGTATCCTCACGCTCGGGCGCGTCCTCTCGGCTCTCGAGCAGATGCGTCCGCCGGAGCGCGAGCCCGCGGCGGCGCGCGCGATCCTCGAGCGCATGATGCGCCATGACCGCATCGAGTTCGTCATCGGCACGAAGGTCAACGAGTCGCACCAGGACCCGAACATCCCGCAGGATTTGGAGCTCCGCCGCTCCGTCGTCAAGCGCATGGCCGCCGCGCTCGAGAAGAACTACCGCAAGAAAGTCACCGTCGACTACTACTGATTCCCCCGTTGCGCCGGGATATGGTATAATATCCAAACAAGTCACAGATTAGGAGCCATCATGGACAAGATCAAGGTCGAGATATGCTGCGGGACCGCCTGCTACCTGCTGGGGGCGGCGAGCCTCATGAGCATCGAGGACGAGCTTCCCGCGGAAGTCCGCGGCAAGGTCGAGGTTGAGGCGCGCACATGCCTCGAGCTCTGCGAGAAGGAGAACCTCGGCGGCGCGCCGTACGTGAGGTTCAACGACACCGAGATCATGGCGCAGGCGACGCCGGAGAAGGTCCTTGAGCGGATTGTGGAACTCGCGGGGGGAGATGCCTGACATGCTGAACGGAGCCACCTTCATCCGCCGCGAACTGATGATCCGCATCGTGCGCGCCTTCGACGACGGCACGCTCGAGGCGGAGCTCGACCAGATTCCGATCAAGCTGAGGCCCAAGAACTCGGCCGCCTCGCGCTGCTGCGTGTACCACGACCGCGCGATACTCAAGTACCGCCTCATGGCGATGCTCGGAGTATCCGTCGAGGACGAAACGGACGAGTCCAAGTCCCTCGCCGCGTACTACGCCGAGAAGGCGTGGGGCGGCGGGACGAACGAGACGAAGCCCAAGACCCCGCTCAGCGTCTGCGGGCCCGCGTGCAGCGGCTGCCCGGACGCGAAGGTCGTCTCCACGCCGAACTGCCGCGGATGCTTCGCGCGCCCGTGCGTGTACAACTGCCCGAAGAAGGCGATCTCGATCGTCGGCGGGCAGTCCGTAGTCGACCAGTCGCTCTGCATCAAGTGCGGCAAGTGCATCACCGCATGCCCGTACCACGCGATCGTGAAGACGTCCGTCCCGTGCGAGGAGGCGTGCCCCGTGGGGGCGATCCGCAAGAACGAGCACGGTGTCGCGGAGATAGACTTCGCGAGGTGCATCTTCTGCGGGAAGTGCTTCGCTGCGTGTCCGTTCGCGGCCGTCATGGAGCGCTCCCAGCTCGTTGACGTGCTAGCGGCGATGAAGCGCGGGGAGAAGCTCGTCGCGATGATAGCGCCCGCCGCGGAGAAGCAGTTCCCCGGCAAGATAGAGCAGCTTCTCGCGGCCTGCGCGAAGGCCGGATTCGGCGATGTCATGGAGGTCGCGCTCGGCGCGGAGAAGACGACCGAGCACGAGACGGCGGAGTTCGTCGAGCGCATGGAGAAGGACCCGAAGACGTTCATGACGACGTCGTGCTGCCCCGCGTGGGTGAACCTAGTCGGAAAGCACATGCCGGACCTCATCGACCACGTGTCGCTCACTCCGAGCCCGATGGTCTACGCGCGCGAGCTCGTGAAGGCGAAGGACCCGGACGCGAAGACAGTCTTCATCGGACCCTGCGTCGCGAAGCGCAGCGAGGCGCGCCGCAAGGATGTCGACTACGTGCTCTCCTTCGAGGAGCTCGGCGCGATACTCGCCGGACGCAAGATCGACGTCATCGCATGCGAGCCGTGGCCGGTGGAGCGTCCCGCGAACCCGACCGCGCGCAACTACGCGCGGAGCTGCGGCGTTACGGACGCGGTCCTCGCCGAGGCGACGGCGAAGATCCCCGGCTTCAAGCTGAACGCGAAGCAGATCAACGGCATCGACAGGAAGACCTGCACGATGGTGACGCTCCATGCGTCCGGGAAGATCCCCGTGAACTTCCTCGAGGTGATGGCGTGCCCCGGCGGGTGCCAGAACGGGCCGTGTTCGCTGGCTTGAGCGCGGAGCCGCGGGCGTCGTTCGCGGTCCGGGCGTTTCGCGGAGCCAAGATATGCGGGACGATGGCGCGGATACTGGTGCAGGCGCCACGTCCCTCTTTTTCTATTGCCGATTCAGGCGATAAATGATAAACTCCTACCATCATAATTTAAAAATTCAACCAAGGAGCACAACGATGCAAATGAATCGCAGGAACTTCCTGTTTGGCACTGCGGCCGTGGCGACGCTCGCCGGCTGCTCGACATCCAAAGCTAATGCGCAGGCAATACCTCCTCGCAAGCTCAAGCCCGGCGAAAAGCGCACTGTCGCCATGATCGGAACTGGAATACAGGGCCGGTTCCTCCTCAAGGAGTTCCTCCGCCAGCCGAACGTCCGCGTCATCGCGATCTGCGACGTCGACAAGACCCGCCGGGAGGACAGCGCGGCCACAGTTGACAAGTACTACAATGACGGCTCCAAGTGCGCGACCTACTTCGACTTCCGCGACGTCCTGAAGAACCCCGGCATCGACGCGGTGTGCATCGCGACGCCCGACCACTGGCACGCGTACATCTCCGTGGAGGCGATGAAGCACGGCAAGGACGTCTACTGCGAGAAGCCGCTCACGTTCTCCATCGACGAGTCGAAGAAGGTGATGGCCGCGCAGAAGAAGTACGGCCGCGTTTTCCAGACAGGCTCCATGCAGCGCTCCTGGCCCGTGTTCTTCACGGCGGCCTCGCTCGTGCGCGGCGGGGTTATTGGCGACGTCCGCTACGTGGACGCCAACTACGGCCGCGGCGGGCAGAAGCTCGGCGGCCCCTCGCACCCGATCCGCTTCTTCGACGTTCCAGAGAACGCCGCGAAGGAGTCCGAGGGCTACGAGCTCCTCGGCGAGGAGGGCTGGAACATGTGGCTTGGCCCGGCGAAGTGGCGTCCGTACTCCAACCAGCTCGCGCCCGTCGGCGTGAACAAGTTCTACCCGATGTTCTGGCGCTTTGACGACGACATCGGCTCGGGCTACAACGGCGACTGGGGCGCGCACCACCTCGACATCGCGCAGTGGGGCATGGACATGGACGACTCCGGCCCGTACAAGGTGATCCGCTCCGACGAGCCGTACTCCAAGGACCTCTACCACGGCGGCCGCCGCCAGTTCGGCATGAAGATGCTCTTCAAGTCAAAGAAGGGCGGGGACATCGAGCTCTACCACGGCCCGTTCGGCGTGTGGGGGACCGTGTTCTACGGAACGAACGGAATCGTGGCGGTCAACCGCGGGAAGATCGCGGTGTGGGTCGGATTCGACGCTACGGCCAAGAAGCCGGACGAGGCGATCCGCAAGGGTCTTCAGGACGTCACGTACATGAAGGACAAGATAGTCGCCGAGTCCGTCGGCAAGGACTATGGCACCGACGCGGCCGACAAGAAGGACGACCGCCTCGCCGGCGTCCTCAAGACGCTCAACGAAAAGTTCGCCGCCCAGATCAAGGCGGCCAACCTCTACGTGAGCCCCAACCAGATCCAGAACTTCTGCGAGTGCGTCGACAGCCGCAAGATGACGATCTCGCCTTCGGAAGTCGGCGGAAGGAGCTGCACGCTGTGCCTCCTCTGCAACATGTCCTACGTGTACGACACGGGCTTCGACTGGGATCCGGTCAAGATGGAGATCGTCGGGGCGAACCCGAAGGGCATCTCGATCAAGCGCGAAGTCTACCGCAACGGCTGGGACATCGTGGTCTGAGGCGTCCTGAACGCGATTCGCGGAACAAAACAAGAACAAGAAAGGGAAAGCAATGACGTTTGACCTCAGCAGAAGGGGATTCATCGGCGGGCTCGCCGGCTTCTCCGTTATCGGCAGCGGGTGCTGCTCGTTCGGCACATGCGCGCGCGTCGTGGCCCGCGGCAAGAAAGTCAGGCTCGCTGCAGTTGGCGTGATGGGCAAGGGCTACAGCGACTGGACGCCCATGCTCAGGACGGGCCTCGTGGAGATGGTCGCGTTCTGCGACGCCGACGCGACCATGCGCGACCAGGCCATCGCCCGCCTCAAGAAGGAGCAGAGCGCGATAGCAAACATCGACATCTCGAACGTCCCGTTCTACACCGACTACCGCAAGCTCCTCGACGACGCCGAGAAGCTCGGGATCGACGCGATGACGATCTCGACGCCGGACCACGTCCATGCGCCGGTTGCCATCCAGGCGATGAAGAAGGGCATCCACGTGTACGTCCAGAAGCCGCTCGTCCGCACCCTCTGGGAGCTCGAGTACTTCAACAGGACGGCGCGCGAGACCGGCGTTGTGGTGCAGATGGGCAACCAGGGGTCGGCGCTCGACCCGATGCGCCGCTGCGCAGAGGTTCTGCAGAGCGGAATACTGGGCGACGTCAAGGAGGTGCACGTGTGGACGAACCGCGCAGTGTGGCCGCAGGGCACCGGCGTGGCGAACTACGTGAAGGGACGCGGAGACAAGGGCGACCCGATCCGCAAGGGCCTCGACTGGAACGCCTGGCTCGCGACCGCCAAGGAGCGTCCGTTCCTCGACAAGTACCCGGCCGGCACCAAGGTCTACGACCCGTGGAATCTTGGCAGCAACGTCTACCACACGTTCACTTGGCGCGGGTTCCTTGACTTCGGCGCTGGCGCGTTCGGCGACATGGCTTGCCACACGATGAACCTGCCGTTCCGCGGCCTTGAGCTCGCGAACGTCACGAACGCCGAGTGCATCCAGATCGAGCAGCACAACGACGTAGCCTACCCATCGCGCTCCGTCGTGAAGCTCACCTACGCGGCGCGCACGGCCAAGTTCGGCCCGCAGAAGGGCAAGCTCCTCCCGGAGGTCACGCTCTTCTGGTACGACGGCTACGACGAGTCCAAGCCCGCCCAGAGCGCCAACAAGCCTGACGCCGCGCTCATGCCCAAGTGGATCGCCGAACACGGCGAGGTGCCCAACACGGGCTGCCTGATAATCGGCACGAAGGGCCAGGTCCTCATGCAGGACGACTACGGCGGGAAGTGCGCGCTTGCGCTCGACGCGGACAAGAAGTTCAAGGACGTGTTCCAGCACGAGGCCGCCAAGAGCCTCGCCACCTGGATCCCGAAGATCGGCAAGACCGCGAAGGCCGCCGCCGGAAAGTCTACGGTCGAGATGAAGGGCTTCGCCGAAGAGCACTATGCCGAGTTCATCAACGCGATCTACGGCGAAGGCCCGGTGTACGAGCAGACGCACTCGCGCTGCTTCTCGGACATCGAGTACTGCATCCCGCAGATGGAGGGCATCCTCGTTGGCTGCATAGCCCAGCGCCTGCCCGGCAAGAAGCTGTCCTGGTGCACGAAGCGCCAGCAGTTCTGCTCCGACAACAAGGATCTGGCCAACGAGTTCGTCAGACCCTACATCCGCAAGGGGTTTGAGTTCTGATGAACCGCCGCGATTTCTTCAAGGGGGCAGCCGCGGTTGCCGCGGTCGCCCCGTTTGCCGCCAGGGAGGCGCTTGCCCACGCGGCGAAGCCGAAGGCCGGGAACAACCCGATATGGCTCATGACATCGGCGTTCCCGGGCGACGACTTCGACGGCGTCGTCAAGCGCGCCCTAGCGGTGGGCGCGCAGGGCCTCGAGCTCTGCGTGTTCCGTCGCGACACCGACCGGGCGGACCACATCGCAACGCACCTCGACTACAAGGACTTCACCCCCGAGAAGGCGAAGCACGTGATCAACACGTGCAACGAGAAGGGGCTCAGGGTCTCCGTAGGCGCGTACGACAACCTCATCGGCGGCGACTTCCAGGAGGTCAACCAGAACCACATCCTCAACCTCGTGCGCATCGCGGCCATGCTTGGCGGCGACGCGAACGACGTGGTTTGCGGGACGTTCGTGGGATACGACCAGAAGCTCGGCGCGGAGGACCGCGGGTTCGAGAAGAACCTCGAGAAGTTCAAGAAGGTCTTCACGCCCATCCTGAAGTACGCGAAGTCGCTCGGCGTCACGCTGTGCGTCGAGAACTGCCCGATGGAGGGCTGGGTCCCCGCGTCCTCGCCTGTGTGCTACTGCAACCTCCCCGGCTGCCTCGCGGCCCGCAAGCTGATGTACGCGATACTCGACGACTCCTCCAACCTGCAGGAGACGTACGACCCGTCGCACGACATCTGGCAGCACATCGACCCGACCGACGTCATCAACGCGATGGACTTCGCGAAGCTCAGGCGCATTCACATCAAGGGGACGCGCAACTTCGCGAACGACGCAGAGGCGGTCCACTGGGGCCGCGTCTTCCCGCGCCAGCGCGTCAGCGATGCCCTCGCCGCGAAGGCCAGGCTTCCTGCGCTCGCCTCCGACAAGGACGGCGGCAACTGGGACCGCATGAACTACGAGCCCCGGCTCCCCGGGTTCGGCGGAAACGACTCTTGCGACTGGACGAAGTTCCTCGAGAACCTCATGGCGAAGGGCTACAAGTACCCGTTCGTCATCGAGAACGAGGGCTGCAACAGCTCGCACACCGGCAACATGGGCGCAACGCTCCAGGGCTTCCGCGCCACCATCCTCAACACGGCACCTGTCGTGTGGCCGCTCGGACCCGACGGCTATGCGTTCGACAAGTCCGCGCTCAAGGAGATGGTCGACCCGAAGGTCAACCCGAAGCCGGTGACGATGAAGGATCTCGTGTAAAACAAACAAAGAAAAACAACAAAGGAAAGAACAATGGAACTTTCAAGAAGAAACTTCCTCGGCGGCGTCGCTGCGGCGTCCGCTTTTGCGGCCACGCCTGGCTGCTGCTTCGGCAAGTGCTGCAAGGCCAGCCGCCCCGGCAAGATCGCGCTCCAGCTCTACTCGCTCAACAAGTGGATCCCCGCGCAGGACGAGAACAAGACCAAGGCCCTCGCCAAGGCCCTCCTCGAGATCGGCAAGATCGGCTTCGAGGGCGTAGAGTTCGCGGGCTACTACGGCGCCAAGCCGGAGGAGCTCAAGCAGATGCTCGCCGACGCCGGCCTCAAGGTGTGCGGCACGCACGTCGGCAATGACCGCTACGGCTTCAACACCAAGGAGTGGAAGTTCAACGCCGATGTCCTCAAGAAGACCCTCGAGTTCGAGACGGCGTACGGCAACACGCTCGTGATCTGCCCCGGTGGCGGCAACATCCCGCCCGGATGCAGCTGGGGTACCGGCCGCGGCGGAGAAATCGGCAAGCCTTCGCAGGCGGTCGACGACTTCACGAAGAGGCTCTGCGACTTCTACAACCAGGCCGCCGAGGAGGCGAAGAAGATGGGCTGCAAGATCGGCCTCCACAACCACACGTGGGAGCACGGCGTGAAGATGACGAACGGACAGTCCTTCTGGGACTTCTTCTTCTCCAACACGTCGAAGGACGTCTGCATGGAGCAGGACGTCGGCTGGACGACCTGCGCGGGCGACATGTTCCCCGGCCTCAACCCGATCGACCAGTACAAGAAGTACCCGGGCCGCTCGCCGACGCTCCACGCGAAGGAGAACGGAATGGGCAAGGGCGTCGTGAAGTTCGACGCGATTCTCGGCCAGCCAGGATGCGACGCAGACGGCAAGCGCTGCGCCACGCCTGTTGACTGGGACGGTCTCTTCCCCGTCACCGACAAGGACGGCGTGGAGTGGTACGTCGTGGAATGCGAGCGCCACTTCGACGACATCAACCTCGCCGTCAAGCCGTCGTTCGAGTTCCTCAAGTCCAAGGGGCGCATCTGATTCCAGGCGTCACCTGACCAGCGCGGCGGATTTTAAGGCAAGTCCGCTGCGCCAACGGACCGGAGCGGCGCGTTCTTCGCGCCGCTCCGTCTTTTGAATGGATTGGGGCAGGGGAAATGGACAGCGACAGACAGGGTGGAATCGATTGGTCGGCGGACTCCTTCGCCGATATTCTCAAGAACGACGACAGGTACGACCCGCGTGCGTATTCGCTGGCGCTTGCCGTTGCCGAGGGACTGAGGGAGCATATCTCCGGAATGGAGTACCTCGAACGCTTCAGGGACTTTGCCCTCGACGAGTTCGGGCCCATGGCGTTTGCTGTCCTCGATGACTGGGGCGTCCACAACTGCACCGACGTCGGCGAAATCGTTTTCAACCTCGTCGAGACGGGGCGGCTTGGCAAGACTGAACAGGATTCCCGCGCCGATTTCATCGGAGGATACGACTTTCGCGAGGCCTTTCTCGGGCCGTTTGAAGTGTAGTTCGCCTGTCCTTCGAGGTCTTTTGCCGGGAAAATGATATTTTGTTGCCAGATCGGGTATAGCCTTTCTGCTGGTCCGTGTGGTATACTCCAACTATCCAAACCACAACGTCAAATGAGGTAAGAAGATGAAGAAGACTGTTTCGTTCGCTGCGGCCGCTCTTGCGTTGTCCGTCAACGCCGCCTTCGAGATGGACAAGTCGGTGATGGCCGACAAGTACTGGGAGATGTGGAACGACGGCGTCCAGGCGAAGATCGACGCCGACATCGAGAAGTTCCGCAAGGCCGACGGCGCGTTCGAGGTCGCCGCTCCTGACGGCGCCGAGGTGGAGGTCGAGCAGGTCACGCACGACTTCTTCTTCGGCGCGCACATATTCAACTTCAACCAGCTCGGCAGGAAGGAGTGGAACGACCGCTACAAGGAGCTCTACGGCACGCTCTTCAACTCCGCCACGGTAGCGTTCTACTGGCGCACGCTCGAGCCATATCCGTATGCCCAGCGCTTCGAGGAGCGCTACGAGGACTCCGAGGAGTACTGGAACTACGAGTACGAGCGCAATCCCCAGGCCGGCGCGTACAAGCCGAACTGGCGCCGTCCCGCGCCCGATCCCGTGATCAGCTTCCTCAAGACGCGCCGTGTGCGCATCCACGGCCATCCCCTGATATGGGGCAACAACGCCTGGCACACGCCGACATGGCTCTGGGACGACTTCTGCCCCGAGAGTGAGAAGCGCGCCCTTGAGGCCGCGACGGGCGTGAAGATGCCCGTCCGCGACGTCAAGCAGCCGATCTGCACCAAGGACATGAGGAACGACCCCAAGGAACGCTGGTGGAACGAAGCGTGGAAGGCGATCTACAAGCAGCTTTCCGAGGAGGAGATCGCCGCGCTTGTCCCGACTTTCGTCAAGGCGCAGCGCGAGTTCTTCGAGAAGCGCATCCGCGAGATCGGCGAGCGCTACGGCTCGCGCGTCGACTCGTGGGACGTCGTGAACGAGAGCGCGACAGACTGGGCGAACGGCAAGGGCGCGAAGAACGACCTTCCGGTGACGAAGAGCCACTACGGGCTCATGCCGGCGAACTACGCCTACAATGCCCTCGTCCTCGCGCGCAAGTACATGAAGCCCGATGCGTGGCTCAACGTCAACGAGTACAACATGGACGCCTTCCCGGGGCAGATCGCAGACCTCGAGAGGAACGGCGCGTCGTTCGACGTGGTGGGCTCCCAGATGCACCTCTTCAACCCGGCGGAGTCCAGGCGGATCGCCGCGGGCGAGTTCACTAAGGAGACGCTCCGCAAGGTTTCGCCCGAGGGGATACGCAAGACGATGGAGGAGGTGGCAAAGGCCTCCGGAGGGCGTCCGATCCACCTCTCGGAGATCACGATCACCGCGCCGGACAACTCGCCGAAGGGGCAGATGGTGCAGGCGGTCATCATGCGCAACTGCTACCGCGCGTGGTTCGCCGTCGAGAAGATGAACGGCATCACCTGGTGGAACGTCGTGGACAACTGCGGCGCGCCCGGCGAGCCTTCGATTTCCGGCATCTTCACGCGCGACATGCAGCCCAAGGCCGCGTATTTTGCGATGGACGACCTCATCAACCGCGAGTGGAAGACGAAGACGACGGTCAAGGCCGAGGGCGGCAAGGTCGCGTTCCGCGGCTTCCGCGGACGCTACCGCCTTACCTGGAAGACCGCAGACGGCAAGACCGAGAGCAAAATGATCCATCTGAAGTAGAAAGGCAGCAAGGAGGGGAAGTTGAAGGACATACATCTCATCGGCATAGGCGGCGTCGGCATGAGCGCCCTCGCCCAGGCGCTCGTGGACTCGGGGTGCGAGGTTTCCGGCGCCGACAGGTCCCTCAACGATCCCTCCGTGGAATTGACTCCTGCGCTTGCGGCCCTCGCGGCGCAGGGAGTCAAGCTCTATCCGGACGACGGCAGCGGCGTTACGGGCGAGACTTCACGCGTAATCGTCTCCACCGCCATCGAGGACGACAATCCCGGCCTCGTCAAGGCAAGGGCGCTCGCCATCCCCGTGGTGCACAGGGCCACTGCGCTCGCCGAGGTGCTTTCCGGCCACAAGCTCGTTGCAGTTGCCGGAACGTGCGGCAAGTCCACCGTGACCGCGATGCTGGGGCACATCCTTGCCGCCGCTGGTTTCGATCCCGTGGTGGTCAACGGCGCGGCGGTGGCAGGTTGGAGCGACGGCGGAAAGCGCGTTGGCTCCGTTCGCCGCGGCCGTGGTCAGTGGGCTGTCGCGGAAGTTGACGAGTCGGACAAGTCGCTCATGGCATTCGCCCCGGCTGCCGCCGTGATAACGAACGCCTCGGCGGACCATTTCGGTCTGGAGGAGACGGAGGCGCTCTTCGACGACTTCAAGCGGAAGGTCTCAGGACCGTGCTTCGACTGCAGAACCGATCAGGAGAGGCCGCAGAATGTACGCACCGAGGCATGGAGCTCGTCGTTCGAGTACGAAGGCGCAACGTGGACGGTTCCGATGCCTGGTGCGCACAACGCAGAGAACGCGTTCAATGCGGTACGCCTGGCCCGCGCGGTAGGGGCAGACGCCGCCGCCCTCAAGCTTGCTCTTGCGTCGTTCCCCGGCGTTGAGCGCCGACTCCAGAAGGTCGGGATGTGCGGCGGTGCAGTGGTTGTGGATGACTATGCGCACAACCCTGCGAAGCTCGCGGCGATGTGGAGCGCGCTTGCGGCCGCATTCCCCGCGGGGGTCGCGGTCTTGTGGCGGCCGCACGGCTACGGCCCGCTGCGCAAGATGCTGCTGCAGCTGGCCGAGGTGTTCAGGGCGGCGATAAGGCCGCAGGACGCGCTTCTCATCCTTCCAGTCTACGATGCAGGCGGAACGGCAGACAGGTCTGTCGCCTCCGAGCACCTTTCCGCCGAGCTTGCCGGAGTCGCGGGAATCGTGGAGTGCGTTCCGTCGCTCGAGGCCGCCGAGGCGCGTCTGCGCGAGCTCGCGCCGCGCATGGGCGCGCTTGTCACGGCAGGTGCGCGCGATCCGGGCCTCCCGCTTCTTGCAAAGCGCCTTGCTTCGGCCTGACGCGACTTGCACGACGGCGAGACGCCGTCGCTACATCGACTTGCGCTCGGAATCCACGCCGAATCCGAAGAGCGCGAAGTCGCCCCGCGTGGGATCGTCGGGGAATGCCTTCGCAAGCGCGGCGGTGAGCCGCTTCGCTGCGGACATCGAAGCCGACGAGCTTTTCAGCAAGCCAAGCCTCTTTGCCTCCTGCAGTACGTGCGTGTCGAGCGGAATCACGAGCGTCCTGCGGTCGAAGGAATCCGACCACAGCCCGAGGTCTACGGGCGATCCGCTCCTGACCATCCACCGCAGGAACATGCACACGCGCTTGCAGGCGGAATGCGAGTCCCTGGGGATAACGGCGCACGAACCGGCTTCGCAGAAGCGCGCGCATATTGCGGCGACGGCCTTGGAGGCGTCGCCGCCGCTGCTGGCCGCGGCGAACCTGCCGAGCGTCCCGTGTTCGTCCAGGATCCCCTTGTAGGCACGGAAGAACGCATTCATAGCGGAGAACGTGAAGAACCTGTAGAAGCAGCGGGTGTCGTTCGCCCTGAAATCGCGCTCGAACGCGCCGGCGCGGATCCAGCGGTCCACGTTCCGGTCGGCGAGGTCGACGATCCATTGGATCTTCGGGAGGAACTGTGCCCGGCTGCCGAAGCTCAGGGCAGACGCCACGAACGCGGTGGCCTCGCGGTTCGCGTCGCCTTCGACCATGTGCATGAACTGCGAGGGGTCGCCCTCGATGAACGAGGCTGTCTCGTACCTGTCGGCGTATTTCCTGAGCGTTGACTTCGTCTTTGTGTCCATTTTTCCTGCCCCGTCGGTCTTTGGCGCAACATCATACCACATCGCGTGTGGAAGTCAAACCGTTTTCGCGCTTCCGCGGGCGCGTCGCGGTGTGGTATAATCTCGGGCAAAGGAGAAGCAAGACAATGACGATGGCGATTCTGGCGGCGGCAGTCTGGTTCTTCCCTGGCTGGCACCGTTCCGCGAAGCCCGCCGAGGGCGTTATGGAGGCTGTGACGAACGCCTTTCCGGAGGCGAAGGTCGAGTTCAAGTCGTGGGACGGCGACAACGTTATGTGGCCGGTCGCGATGGACAACGCCGACAAGGAGTCGTGGCGTTTCGCGTTCGAGCTTGCAATGATGCCGAAGGAGAGGCGCGAGGAGGTGACCCTCATGGGGCATTCGCTGGGCGGCCGCATGGTGGCGCGCATCCTGGCGCGCCTGTCCGAGCACGGGCTCAAGGTGCGCCAGGCGGTGCTGATGGGCGCGGCCCTGCCTTCGGACGACCCTGACCTCGCGAAGATGGGGCGTGCCACGGTGCTTCCAGTGCTCGCGGTTTGCAATCCCGACGACATTGTTCTCCGCTATGTATACGCCATGGCGGGCGTCGAGAAGAGCGTGGCGTTCGGCGCGAACGGAACGCTGTCGCCGTGCGAGAACGTTGTCGAGTGCGTAACGCCAACGAACCTAACGCGCCAGGTCGAAATTGGTGAGAAGTGGGCGAAGGTCGCAAAGCTGAAGGACATCGCGAACCACCACGAGAAGTTCTACATAGACTACGCCCGCCGGATACTCGGCGGGGAGGAGCCGTCGGGGAAGGTGATGGTCCCGCAGGGCTTCCCTACGGTCAAGGGGCGGGTGATGGACTCCGAGGTGTGGTGGGACGTCCTGGACACGTCGGGCGGCTGGAAGCTGGAGAGGAACAAGGTCACCGGCCACTGCCGGATTATCGACCCTCAGAAGGTGCGTACCGCATGGGGCCTCGAGGCCGAGATGCGCGCCGCCTTCTCGAAGGTGAAGAACCAGCTCCCGCGTTGATCGCTGCAGCCGCGCGACGGCGCGTGTCCTCACGCGCCGCTATGGGGAGCCGCCGTCTCGGCGGCTCATCTCGAGTGGCCTTCGATATAATGCTGTCGCGAAGCGCGGTAGGGCGCGATCGCCGAGCGCGCCGCAATCACCGGTGGTTTGCCGCATATTCTGTGCCTACTCCCTACTTGCGCGGAATCCCGCCGCAACGGTACGCTCCGCATGGGACCGCGCCGATGCTTTGCGCCCGG
>CAMORM010000063.1 GCA_946623785.1 uncultured Verrucomicrobiota bacterium | reverse complement strand
GCTCGCGCCCGGCGAGATACTCGCGCCGGACGACGACTCGAAGGGCGTGTGGCGCCGCGTGCTCGGGCCGGGCACTTACAGGCTCAACCCCGAGGGGTACGACATCAAGGTCGTGAGCGCGATTAACATCCCGATCGGCTACGTAGGGGTCGTCACTTCGCTCACCGGCCGGCCCGCCAACGAGGGCGAGTTCGCGGGCCCGGGCGAGAAGGGCGTGCTGGAGAAGGTGCTCCAGCCCGGCCTTTACTACGTCAACCCGCGCGCATACCAGGTGGACGTGGTAGAAATCGGCATGAACCAGGTCTCGATCGTCGGAAAGAGCGGCACAGTGGTCCTCACGAAGGCGCAGGCCGCCAGCGCGAACGGGCTCGCCGAACTGCAGGAGAACACGCTGAACGCGCAGAACGTGCGGCGCGAGAGCTACATGGACCGCAACTCCGACCTCGGGATCCTCACGAAGAAGGAGGCCGACAGGCTTTCCGCAAGCCAGCAGATGCTGAACCTTACGCGCAACGATGCGCCGGCGGGCAAGACGGCCGGCGGCGCGAGGTCGCGCCGAGGATCGCTCTCCTCGGTGGCATCCGCGTTCGAGGACAAGGTCGCGGACGTAGCGCAGGACGCCACGCCGATGGCGGCCACCATGCCGGCGCAGACGCAGGTGAGCGAGTCCGTGGCGTTCGGCATGAGCCAGTTCGTGCAGTTCCCGTCGTCCGACGGCTTCGCGATCATGCTAGACATGACGGTGGAGTTCGAGCTGATGCCCGAGCACATCTCGCGCATATACATGCTCTACGGTGACCTTCCGGCCGTCGTGTCTAAGATCATCCTCCCGCAGATCCTCTCCGTGTCGCGCATGAAGGGCTCCGGGTACAAGGCGCGCGAGTTCATCGACGGCGAGGGGCGGCAGAAGTTCCAGAAGGAGATGACGGACGAGCTCGTGAAGATCCTCGGCGAGAAGAAGATACTCGTGAGGAACGCGATCGTGCGTCATGTCGAGGTTCCGCCGGACATCCTTCAGCCTATACAGGAGACGAGCGTCGCGAAGGAGCAGGACCTCACGAACCAGACCGAGCAGAAGACCGCGAAGAAGCAGGCGCTCCTCAACACGGAGCTCGCGATGGTTGACCAGCTCAGGCGCGAGACCGAGCAGGAGACGGAGAAGATCACCGCCACCATCGCCGCCAACATGAAGAAGGACGTAGCCGAGATAGCGGCCGCCGCGCAGCTCAAGGTCGCCGAGATCAACCTCGAGGCGGCGAAGATCCGCGCAGAGATAACGCGCACCAAGGGCGAGGCCGAGGCGAAGGCGAGGTTCCTCGTGGAAAACGAGGAGGCTCTCGGCATGAAGCGCAAGGCGGAGGTGTTCAAGACGCCTGGCGCCCTGGCCGACCTCGAGTTCGTGAAGAACCTGAACCCCGAGGTGTCCATCCGCGTGCTGCATGCCGGAGAGGGCACGCTGTGGACCGACCTCAAGGGCGCGGCGATATCCGTTCCGCAGTCCCGCAGCGCCTCCGCGCCCAGAACCGCAGATCCCGCGCCGGGCGCCGTCCAGCCGGCCGGCGCGGGGCAGTGAGCCCCGGGCTGGAAAGGACCGGCGGCGGGAGGCCAAGGCTTTTTCACGCATCATCACGTCAATCTAAAGGAGTGCTTTCGATGGACATCGAGTTTTTCAACAAGGCGGCCGCTGCGCTTCCAGACTCTTTCTTCGAGAAGCCGGTGGAGATCGGGGTGGTGCTGGGGTCTGGATGGGGGGCTGCGCTTAAGCCGGACCGCGTGCTTGCCCGCGTTTCGTACGCCGACATCCCAGGGCTCGGCGCCACCGCGGTGCAGGGGCACGCCGGGGAGCTCTCCCTTTGCGAGTTCGCCGGCAAGCGCGTTGCGTGCTTCGCGGGCCGCCGCCACTGGTATGAAGGCGTGGGATGGGAGGCGGTGTGCGTCGCGCCCGAGTTCCTCCGCCGCATGGGCGCTCCGAAGATGCTCCTCACGAACGCGGTCGGAGGAATCAACCCGATGCTCCGTCCGGGCGACCTTGTGATAATCTCAGACCACATCAACACGGTTGGGATAAACCCGCTGATCGGACCCAACCGTCCCGAATGGGGCGAGCGCTTCCCTGACATGAGCGAGGTCTACTCGCGCCGCATGAGGCAGCTTCTCCACGAGACGGCGAATGCGTGCGGGATCGAGGTTGGCGAAGGCGTGTATGCGTTTACGTCCGGTCCTGTCTTCGAGACGCCGGCGGAGATAAGGGCGTACCGCGCGATGGGCGGAGACGTCGTGGGCATGTCCACCGTTCCCGAGGCGCTGTTCGGACGCGCCTGCGGGCTGGAGGTCGCGGCTGTTTCGATGGTCTCAAACCTCGCCGCCGGGATTTCGCGCGACCCAATACGCCATGTCGACGTTCTCCAGGCGACGCGCAGCGCCATGGGGCAGATGGGCAAGCTCCTCAACGGATTCCTGGAGCGCGTGTGATGTTCCAGTCGGCGGAATGGCGCGAACGGGAGTACGACAGGCAGGCCGCTGACGCGGTCTGCGCCGCGCTGCCGTCCGGCTTTCCGCCGTTCCTCGCGCACGTACTCGCTTCGCGCGGCGTCGATTCAAGGTGCGTCGAGGAATATCTTGCGCCGGACCTGAAGTCGCTTCCGCCGCCCAGGGATCTCCCGGGCGTCTGCGAGTGCGCCGGGAGGATACTCGACGACGTGGAGCGGGGACGCGAGATCGTGGTATACGGAGACTACGACGCGGACGGCGTGTGCGCGACTGCGATAATGACCCGCACGCTTGTGGCGCTTGGCGCGAACGTGGCGGGATTCATACCAAAACGGCACGGAGAGGGCTACGGGCTTACCGGGGCCGCCATGAAGCGCCTCTTCGAGGAGCATCCAGACGTCGGGCTGCTCGTCACAGTGGACAACGGCGTGAATGCCGTTGCCGAGATCGATGCGATAAAGTCGCGCGGCGTCGCGGTTGTCGTTACAGACCACCATCTGCCGGGGAGCGAGCTTCCGCACGCCGACGCAATGGCGGAGCCGAAGGTCAAGGCCCCGAAGTATCTCGAGAACCTCTGCGGGGCGGGTGTGGCGTTCTGCGTTGCGCAGGAGCTGGTGTGCCAGGCGAAGGAGCGGGGGCTCTATCCCGAGGACGGCCCGAAGATAGCCGGTCCCCTTATGATCCTCGCCGGAGTGGCAACGGTCACGGACGTGATGCCGCTTGTCGGCGCGAACAGGACACTTGTGTCCGCAGCGCTCAGGTACTTCCGCCACACGGCGCCGGTCGGCCTCAAGGCCCTTTTCCTCGCCGACGGGCAGAAGCCGATGGACAGGCTCAACGCCAGGGACTTCGGATTCTTCGTGGGGCCGCGGCTCAATGCCGCCGGGAGGATGGCGCTCGGACAGTACGCGTACGATCTTGTCTCGACCGACGAGATTGAGAAGGCCCGGCTCCTGG
This sequence comes from uncultured Verrucomicrobiota bacterium, assembly GCA_946623785.1. Lineage (GTDB taxonomy): Bacteria > Verrucomicrobiota > Kiritimatiellia > RFP12 > UBA1067 > CAMORM01. The sequence goes on along the minus strand of CAMORM010000063.1, from coordinate 10,467 downwards.
CGGTGAAGCTCAAGGACTGGAACGCGGAGCGCCGCGGCATTGAGGAGCGAATGGCCGGCGAGGCGTTCGCGCAGCTGGTAGAAGGGGCTGCGGCGCAGGTCGTGAGCGATGCCGGGCTCGAGAAGGAGTGGCATCCCGGAGTGGCGGGGATAGTGGCTTCGCGCGTCCTCGAGTCGGCTGCTGTACCTGTCGCCGTGGTTGTGGGCTGCTACGGAAGCGCACGCGCGCCGGACGGGTACAACGTGCGCGACGCGCTTGCGGAGTGCGAGCAGTTCCTCGAGCGCTTCGGCGGCCATGCGGCCGCCGCGGGATTCACCGTGAAGGATGGTATGCTGGCAGAGTTCACGGAGGCTTTCAGGTCGGCGTGCGCGAAGCAGGGGGCCGTTGCCTCGGCTGCATGCAGGGTGTTCGACGGCTGGGTCGAGGGACGCGACATTACACTCGAGTTCTGCGAGGCTGTGGCGAGACTCGAGCCATTTGGCGAGGGAAACGACGAGCCGGTGTTCGGGATCGCGAACGTCGCGCTGCGCGACGTGCGTCCGTTCGGGGAGGACGGGAGGCATCTTTCGTTCCTTTTCGCCGACAGGTCCATACCGCGCGCGGTGTGGTGGAACCACGGCGACCGTGCGGAGGCAATCCGCGCGAAGAGCGGCTGCCGGTTCGACTTCCTCGTCAAGGCGAAGGTGTCGGATTTCGGATACGAGCCGCATCCGGAGCTGACCGTGGAGGATGTCAGGATATCGGCGGTGTGATTGCTGTCTTATTAAGCCAGAACGGAAGGATAACGATGAACAGAAGAGAGTTTCTTGCAGGGGGTGCCGCGCTTGGCGCCGCGGCAGCCTGTGCGCAGACGGACACCGAAAGGGAGAGGGAGAGGGAAGAACAGCGCAAACAGCTCACGGCGCTTCAGGAAGAGCTGCGCCGTGCGCGGGAAGGGAGAATGCAGGAAGAGCTGCGCCGTGCGCGGGAAGAGAGAATGATTGTCGGCGATCCCAGCCCGCATTTCGTCCCGCCTGCAAAACCGGCCGAGCTCAACCTCTGCCTCCAGCTGTGGGTGATACCCGTAGGCGGAGACTACAACGCCAAGCTCGACTGGCTCGAGAAGAACGGGTTTTCGTCGGTGGAGATACCGAGCGGCGACTGGCTCTTCAAGGAGGCCGACAAGTTCATGGCCGCCATGCGGGGACGCAAGCTCAAGCTCTCCGCGGCCTGCGGCCCGAGCGACTTCTCGTTCGCGGACAAGGCGCGGCGCGACAAGGAGGTGGACCGCCTGATGCCGATGCTGGACGTGCTCGGCAAGATGGGTTCGACCGGCCTTATCGTGTGCCCGGCGCGCCGGCGTCCAGAGCTGCCGTTCGAGGAGCTCCGCGCGAGCTTCGTCGAAGACACGGCGAGGCGGCTCGCGCAGCGTGCCGCCGAGTGCGGCACGAACATCATCCTCGAACCGCTCTGCCGCGGCGAGACGCCGTTCCTGAAGCTTGTGGCGGACGCTGCGTCGATGGCGCGCGACATAGGCCGCGGCGCGAAGCCGATGGGCGACTTCTGGCACATGAGCAAGGAGGAGACGAGCTTCTGCGGCGCGTTCCTCAGCGCGGGCGAGAACCTCGGGCACGTGCACATCGCGTCGCTCCGGTCGCGGAAGATCCCCGGCGTTGACGGTGAAGCCGACAACTACATCGACGGATTCCGCGGGCTGAAGATGATCGGCTACCGCGGCGCCATCTCGTTCGAGTGCGGCTATCCGACAAAGGGCAAGGACGCCAACGGCAAGGACATCCACCTGTCCGAGCAGGAGAAGGTCGACCTCATAATCAAGGCGCGGGACCTTATCAAGAAGCAGTGGGCAGAGGCGTGAGGGAGTTTAAAGTTTGAAGTTTAAAGTTTAAAGTTTGAAGAGAGAAAGGAGAATGTGATGGACAGGAGGGAGTTTCTGAAGGGGAGTGCGGTTGCGGCGGCGTTCGCGGGTGCGCCTGCGATACTGCGCGCGGACGGCGCGAAGCGGTCGTTCAAGGTCGGCCTTGTCGGCTGCGGAGGACGCGGCAACGGCGCGATGGATAACATCGTGGAGGCGGGCAAGATCGTTGGCGTCGACATCAAGCCGTACGCGTTCGCGGACGCGTTCATGCCTCGCGCCAAGGCCTCCGCGGAAAAGTTCGGCGCCGACGGGAAGTTCGCCTTTGCCGGCTGCGGGGCCTACAGGAAGATTCTCGAGATGCCAGAAGTCGACATCGTGATCCTGGCAACCCCGATCAACTTCCGTCCGCTGCACCTCATGGCGGCGGTCAAGGCGGGGAAGCATGTGTTCGAGGAGAAGGGCGTGGCGGTTGACGCGCCTGGCGTGCGTCTCCACATCGAGGCGGCTAGGCTCGCGGCGGAGAAGAAGCTCAGCATCGTGGCTGGCACGCAGCGCCGCCACCAGCGCGGCTACAGGCTCCAGGCAAAGGCGATCGCGGAAGGGGCGGTAGGGCCTGTGATAGCGGGCAACGTGTACTGGAACAGCGCGGTGCCGTGGGTCAGGGAGCGCGCACAGGGGATGTCCAACAAGGACTACCTATGCAGCAACTGGCTGAACTGGAACGAGCTTTCGGGCGACCACATAGTGGAGCAGCATGTCCACAACATCGACGTTGCCAACTGGTTCATCGGCCGCTATCCGAGGAGCGCCCTTTGTTTCGGCATGAGGGCGCGCCGCCACACCGGCAACCAGTACGACATGTTCTCCACGGACTTCGACTACGGCGACCAGGTGCACGTGCATTCGATGTGCAGGCAGATCGATGACTGCCACGGCGGGGTGTTCGAGGTGTTCCGCACGCTTGACGGCGCGGTGATCTCCGGCGGATCGGGGCGCATCCGCAAGAACGGATCGAACATCGAGCTCAAGGGCGACTTCCCGTCTGAAAGCCCGTATGTCGTGGAGCATGTCGACCTTCTCAGATCCATAACCGGCGAAGGCCCGTACATGAACGAGGGTGAGCAGTGCGCGCTCTCGACCGCGTGCGCGATAATGGCGCGCGAGTCGGCGTACACGGGACGGCTGGTGCTGATGGACGACATCCTCAGGAACGAGGCTTCGCCGGTGTACGCCAAGGCATGCGCCCCAACGGCGGCCGACTTCGAGTGCGATGGCGACGTTCCGCTGCCGGCGTTCGGCGACGGCCAGTTCCCGCTGCCGGGTGCGCCATGGCGCGGGTTCGGGAAATGATGTGTCCGAACGGCGGTGCAGTGCGGGTTTCCGCGGGCAGGCGAGGTCGCCATGCCGATGCTGCACTTGGACTGAAGGGCAGGGAAGCGCGATGAGGAAAGTTTCGGAATGATTGACGCAGTCTCCGACTGGGTGTGGGGGATGCCGCTTATCGGCGCAGTCCTTGCAACGGGGCTGATTCTTACGCTGTGCCTCAGGTTTGCCCATATCTTCAACCTGAGGAGAGCCTTCGTGTACATGTTCCACACCGAGAAGGGCGGCGGCGTGTCGGGCGAGGTGAGCTCCTTCGCAGCGCTCTGCACGGCACTCTCCGCGACGATCGGCACGGGCAACATCGTTGGCGTTGCGACGGCAATCGGCACCGGCGGTCCCGGTGCGCTCTTCTGGATGGAAGTAGCGGCGGTTCTCGGCATGGCCACGAAATACGCCGAGGGCCTGCTGGCTGTCAAGTACCGCGAGGTCACGCCCGACGGCCGCGTGCTTGGCGGTCCGTTCTACTACATCGAGAAGGGCCTTGGGCCGAGATGGAAGCCGCTAGCCGTTGTGTTCGCGGTCCTTGGCATGCTCTCGGGGATAATGGGCATCGGCACCATCACGCAGATCAACGGCATAACCTCCGCGGTGCAGCGTTTCTTCGATCCGCAGTTCAGCTCCGCCGACATGGCCACTGGCATCGCGCTTTTCGGGACGACGTACTCCGTGCCGGTCGTGGTGTCGGGCGTAGCAGTGACGCTGTGCGCGGGCCTCGTGATAATCGGCGGCATAAAGCGCATAGCAAGGGTGTCGTCGGTTGTCGTGCCGTTCATGGCGCTGTTCTATGTTGCCGTGATAGCGCTCCTCCTTCTCGGCAACCTTGCGAAGCTTCCTGCCGCGATCGAGACCATAGTGCTTGCTGCCTTCAACCCGAAGGCCGTCACCGGCGGCGTTGTGGGGACTGTGTTCGTGGCGATCCAGAAGGGCGTTGCGCGCGGGATCTTCTCGAACGAGGCGGGTCTCGGCTCGGCCCCGATCGCGGCTGCCGCGGCGAGGACGAACGAGCCTGCGCGGCAGGGCCTCGTGTGCATGACCGGCACGTTCATAGACACGATCGTGATCTGCACGATGACGGGCCTTGCGATAGTCGTCACGGGCGCATGGGAGCCGTCGCTCGGACTCGAAGGAGTCGACATAACCATAGAGGCGTTTGGCAGGGGGCTTGCCTTCATGGGCCCGCGCTCCGGGGTGATTGCGTCCTTCTTCCTCATGGCGGCGCTTACGTTCTTCGCGTTCACGACGATCCTCGGGTGGAGCTACTATTCGGAGAAGTGCCTCGAGTACATCGTAGGAACCAGGCACCGGTGGTGTGTGAAGGCGTTTCGCGTCCTCTACGTGGCGGTTGTGTTCGTGGGGCCGTACCTGACGGTGTCGGTGGTGTGGGGGATGGCGGACGTGTTCAACGGGCTTATGGCGTTCCCGAACCTCGTGGCGCTCGTGCTCCTCTCGCCCGTAGTTGCGCGCACTACGGCCGATTTCCTCCGTCGCAACGGGCAAATGGTCCGCTGAGGCGCGATGGCGCTTTCACGAAGGCGCGTTTTTTGGTATAATGCCGGCTATGAAAATCACGATAATTGGCGACGGCGGCTGGGGAACGGCCAATGCGATGCTTCTTGCCGGATATGGGCACGAGGTGACGGTTTGGGGCCCGTTCCCGGACTATATCGAGGAAATAAAGGCGACGCACAGGAACCCGCGCTACCTTGCGGGAGTCGAGATACCGGCGTCGATTCGCTGGACTGCCGACCGCGCGCAGGCGGTCGATGGCGCCGAAGTGGTCGTCCTTGCGTCTCCCTCAAAGTTCTTCGGAGCCGTCTGCGAGTCGTTCAAGGGGCTCATCCGCCCGGACATCCTCGCGGTGACGCTCACGAAGGGCCTGTGCGAGACGACGCACTCGCGCATGAGCGAGCTGGCGTCGTCAATCCTCGGGCTTAGGCGCATAGTCGTGATGTCCGGCCCGACGCACGCAGAGGAGGTCTCCCGCGGAATACCCACGACCATCGTCGCGGCTTCGTCCGACCTGGAGGACGCGAAGCTCGTGCAGAAGATCTGGACCGGCCCCAAGTTCCGCGTGTACACTTCCGACGACCCGGTTGGCGTGGAAGTCGGAGGGGCTGTCAAGAACGTGATAGCGGTGGCAGTAGGCGCGTCGGACGGCCTCGGGTTCGGCGACAACACGCGCGCCGCGCTGATAACGCGCGGGCTCGCGGAGATCGCGCGCTTCGCGAAGGCGTACGGCGCGAACCCGCAGACTGTCAACGGGCTTTCCGGCATCGGCGACCTCATAGTAACCTGCACGTCCGTCCATTCGCGCAACCATTCGGTGGGCGAGCGCCTCGGCAAGGGCGAGAAGATCAAGGACATACTCGCCTCGATGACGATGGTGGCCGAGGGCGTGTGGAATTCGGCGGTTGTGCACGGCCTTGCGAAGAAGCTCGGCGTTGACATGCCGATAACCGACATCGTTTACGCGATGTGCTACGAGGACTACGATGTCCGCAACGCAGTCGAGTCGCTCATGGGCCGCCCCACGAAGAGCGAATAGCCCGCAATTCGCCCACTTTACACACATCAGCCGTTTTGGCATAATAGCGACATGAAAATAACGACGACAATTCTCTGCATCGCGGCGGCACTTGCAGCCACGCCCTCGATGGCTTTCCTGGGGTTCGGCGGCTCGTCCACGAACAAGCCCCCGAAGCTGCATGTCCTCATGCAGACGGCGAACGACTACATCGAGGAGGCGCAGGTATGCGAGCTCAACGGTGACGGCGACAAGGCGATCGACTACTACAAGAAGGCGCTCGAGGAACTCGACAGGATCGTCGCGGAGAACCCGGGGCGGGCGGAGACGGCAGAGTTCGCCCCGCTCCGGAACAAGGCAGCCGTGTGTACGATCCAGATCGACGCAATCAAGCTCGAGCAGGTGAACGCCAACGAGCGCCGCGTGGCGGTTACGGACACCACCGAGCTCCAGCGGAAGTACGACGAGAAGCACGGCATAAAGCGCCTGAAGAGCGAGAAGGACCGCGCCGCCGAAGATGCGAGGAAGAAGGCCGAAGATGAGGCCGCGAAGAAGAAGGCAGATGAAGAGGCCGCCAAGAAGGAAGCCGCCGAGCTTGCCGCGAAGAAATCGGATGAACGTGCGCCGACGACCTCGATCGACGGCCTTCTGGAGGACGCCAAGGACGCAATCGCGTCCGGCAGCTACGCCGCTGCCTCCAAGTCGCTCGTCGCCGCGATGAAGATCGACCCCGAGAACTGGGACGCCAGGTACCTGATGGCATACGTGCATGTCGCGCGAGAGGACTACGAGGCGGCGGACGTGCTTTTCACCGACATCCTCGAGGACCGCCCGGACAACGTGTCCGCGCTTCTCCTCCATGCCGCGTCGCTCATGGCGCGCGGATCGTATGCCGAGGCGCAGAAGTCCGTGGCGAAGGCGATAAAGGCCAACCCGTCGTACTACGCGGGGTACTACGACATGGCGACGCTCCTCGTGGAAATGGGGTCCAGCAAGGAGACGGCCAAGAAGTACTACGACATTGGACGCTCCCATGGCGGTCCGCGCGACGACGAACTGGAGAAGCTGCTGAAGTGAAGGCGAATCTATTTGCTGCCGCCGTCCTTTGCGCCGCCGCATGCCTGGCGGCCGACGAGACGCCTGCCGTTTTTGCGGGCGACCAGCCGCCGGCTTTCGCCGCCGACGCCGAGGCGCCTATGGTCCTCGCGGCGTGCCGCGCCATGCTTCCGCCTCGCCCGGTCCAGCTCGAGGGCAGGATCGTGAAGCGCAACAGGCGCGGAACAGTTCAGGACGAATACCGCTACGTGCTCGAGATGCGCCGCAACGAGAAGCCCGCGAAACTCTGCGTGACGCTCAAGTCGAAGGACGGGGCGAAAGACCTGCAGAGAGCCACGATTCTGCGCGACGGGTCCGCTACGCCTAAGCTAGAGCTCGAGGATCTCGCGACGGGGCAGAAGACCTCGCCGGCGCTTGACGGACAGGTGCTCGGCACGGATGTCACGTGGCTCGACCTCACGCTGGACTTTCTCTGGTGGACAAACGCCGCCTTCGAAGCCGAGCGCGAAGGGGAGACCGTCCACGGCCAGAAATGCGTCGTGATCGCGGTGAAGCCCCCGGTTGCGCTCGGGAATGTCGCTGGCGTGCGCCTCTGGGCCGACAGGAAGACGGGGTGCATGATGCAGGCCGAGCATCTCGGCGAGGACGGCAAGACGATCCACAGGCTCTGGGGCACGAGGATCAAGAAGTTCGACGGACGCTGGAGCGTCAGCGTCATCGAGACCGAGTCGCCCGGTTCCGGGCTGCGCACCAAGATAACTGTCGAGGCGATCAAGGACCCCGACAAGCCGAAAGACTAAGTGTTCGCCCTACTACCAATACTGGCCGCGCTGTTCGCGCTGTCGGCCTTCTTCTCGGCGTCCGAGACCGTCCTCTTCTCGCTCAGCCCGCTGCAGCTCAGGCGGATATCGGAAAAGAGTCCGGCCGTGGGCGCGCGCATCTCCGCGTGGCTGGCTGACCCATCGCGCATCCTCTCCACGATACTCGCCGGCAACACGCTAGTCAACTTCGCCATCGCCACATGCGGATACCTCGCGTTCGTAAGGCTTACGCCGGGATGCGCCGAGACGGCGAGCGTCGTCGTGTTCACGCTGCTCCTGCTCGTTTTCGGCGAGATAGTCCCGAAGCAGTTCGCGATGCGCAACGCCGAGCGGCTCGCGCCCGCAGTGACGAGGTCGCTTGGCTTCTGGTATGTCGCGCTCTGGCCGGCTTCGCGCGTGATGGCCCTGAGCTCGCGCGTGTTCAAGGACCTGCTCCAGCGCGAGCGCAGGGCGCTTTCCGACGACGAGCTCAGGGCGGTTGTCAAGTCCGTTGCGGCTTCCGGCGTGATAGACGAGGAGGAAGCGTCGATGGTGGAAGGCGTCCTCAGGCTTTCCGGCCTGCACGCCTCGGACGAAATGACCCCACGCGTCGACATGATCGCCGTAGAGGAGTCCGAGCCTGACGCCGACAAGGTGCGCACGGCGCTGGAGTCGCCGTATCCGTTCATACCGGTGTACCGCAAGACGCCCGACGCGATCGTGGGATTCATCGACGTGAAGAAGCTTGCGCTCGATCCGGGCCACAACCCCTCGGCGGCCGTGTTCGAGCCGCTGTTCGTGCCGGAGAACGTGGAGCTCGACGACCTTCTGGCTACGTTCCGGCGCGAAAAGAGGTCCATTGCGGTGGTGCTTGACGAATACGGCGGGACTGCCGGCCTCATCACGCGCGGCGACATCCTTGAGCTCATAGCCGATCCAGTGGACGACTCTGGTGCGCCGAAGGTAGAGCCGATCGTGCCGGACGGCCCAGGCGCGTGGATATGCGATGGCACCGTGTCGCTCGAGGAGCTGAACAACGAGCTGGGGCTCGAGCTTTCCGGCGACGACGCAGACAGGCTTTCCGGCTGGATACTGTTCTACGCCGGGCGCATCCCGAAGACAGGCGAGACAGTCACCGCGCAGGGCGTTAGCGCAACGGTGGCCTCGCGCCGCAACCGCCGCATTCTCAAGGTGCGGCTCGTCCGCCTCGAGGCGCCAGACCGCGAGGAGGAGGGCATAGCGGCCGAGGAAGAGGCCATGGACTTCGACGACAACCAGGAGGGCGAGGAATGAGCGTCGCCGCGACAGTCGCCATGGTTGTCGCCATGCTGTTCTGCATGGCCTCGGTCGGGTTCTTCGCCGGAGTGGAGAGCGGGATGCTCAACGTGTCCCGCGCGCGCATGATGTCGCTCGTGAGGGCCGGCTCGCCGCGCGCGAAGAGGCTCGCGAAGTCGCTTGCAGACATGCCGCGCGTCATAACTACGGTGCTCGTGGGGACGAACCTCTTCAGCGTGCTCGCCTCGACGCTTTCTGCCGCCGTCTGCATGCGCATGTTCCCGGACAGCGCGGCGCTTCGCGGCGTCTGGAGCGCGCTTGTCGCGCTCGCGGTGCTGTTCGGCTGCGAGTACATGCCGAAGCTGTTCTTCACCACCCGCCCGATACGGCGGCTTCTCATGTTCACGCCGCTCTACAGGTTCGCGGAAAAGGCGCTGTCTCCGGTTGTGTCCGTGTTCCAGGCGCTTGTTAGGGCCCTCTTCCCGCAGAGCGCGTCGGTGCGTCCGCGCAAGCTCGGGATGTCGCGCGACGGCCTGCGCACGCTTGTGGCGGACAACGTGAACGGCGCTCGCCTTAGCGGCTTCGAGCGCCGCCTCATAGAGAGGGTGCTCGCGCTGCAGACAGTCTTCGCAGAGGAGCTGATGACGCCCATCGACCGCATGGACAAGGTCCGTTCGAACACTTCCCTTGCTGAGTGCCTCGCGATGGCCCGCCGCACCGGCCACGTCCATTTGCCCGTGTTCGACGTTTCCGGACGCAAGGCAGTTGGCGCGCTTGACGTGCTTTCCCTCGTGCGGATCGGCGGAGGCGAGGTCCCGGAAGGGGTCGCAGGCGAGGCTGCTCGTCCGCCGCTTGTAATATCGTCGCAGACGCGCGCTGACGACATCCTGCCGATGATGCGCCGCCTCCGCACGCCGGTGGCGATTGTCGAGGACAGGTCCGCGGGACGCGTCGTAGGGCTTGTGACCGAGGAGAACATCCTCCAGGCGCTCGTCGGAGAGGCGGCGGCGCGGTGAAGCCTTCCGCGGCTACAGGTACTTGCCCGTGAAGGAACGCGGGTTGGAGGCGATTGCGGATGGCGGGCCTTCTGCCACGAGTTCGCCGCCCGCATCGCCCCCGCCGGGTCCGAGGTCGATGATCCAGTCGGCCGCCTTCATTACGTCCGTGTTGTGCTCGATCACCACGATGGTGTTGCCTTCGTCGCGCAGGCGCAGGAGGAGCTTGAGGAGCTTCGCTATGTCGTCGAAGTGAAGCCCGGTGGTTGGCTCGTCGAGGAGGTAGAGCGTCTTGCCGGTGGAGCGGCGCGAAAGCTCGGTGGAGAGCTTTATGCGCTGAGCCTCGCCGCCCGAAAGCGTCGTCGCGGGCTGTCCGAGGCCGATGTAGCCAAGCCCTACGTCGACGAGCGTCTTGAGCTTGCGCGCTATGCGGGGGACCTTTTCGAAGAACGCGTACGCCTCCTCGACCGTCATGTCGAGGACATCCGAGATCGACTTCCCTCCGTAGCGCACCTCGAGCGTCTCCTTGTTGAAGCGCTTGCCGCCGCCCTGCTCGCACGTCACGTACACGTCCGGCAG
>CAMORM010000062.1 GCA_946623785.1 uncultured Verrucomicrobiota bacterium | reverse complement strand
GAACCCCATGGCCTTCCTCTCTTCTTTGCTGACCCGGTAGATGTTACCATTTCCAAAGCACGGAAAAATATGAATTTAGGTACACTTCCGGACGGAGTTGTGCTATACTGCCCGTATTGTCAAACTGCGGGGATGATTCTCAATCCGAAAGGAGGACGAAAATGAGCAGGACAGGCAAGGGCAAACTGGTGTACGTCAATATCCCATCCAAGCTGTACGCCGCTATGCTGCAGGACATCGAGTCCCGCGCACGTGGCACCTCAGTGGAGGCCGTAGTCCAGGAATGCATACGCGACAGGTACGCGTCCGTCAAGGTGAAGCGCGAGTACCTCGCACGCGCAGGGCTGGAGGTCGCGGGCATGCGCGGCGGATCGGGAGACCAAGCCCTGCTGCGCGCAGGCCCATCGTTCCCGACGGCCTACGGCATGGGCGCAAATATGGTCCGCCCAACGCCGCAGCCGCGCGGGCGTCCCCGCAAGGACGCTAGCGCCAGACGGGGATGAAGAACAGGTCGACCTTCTTCCCCTTCTCCGGGTCGTTCTCGTAGCGGAAGAGCCTCCACAGGAAGGAGGTCTTCCTGTATCCGTTCCTCTTCGAGTCGTACGTGATGAACGGGAAGATGTCCGTCGTCGAGTCGCCGTTCAGATTCTCGTAGTGCCAGAGGCGCCAGAAGAGAGCGCGCTTCGAGTACTCGTGACCGCCGGCAACCCTCTCGTCGCGCGAGGACCACACAAGCCCGAACAGCGCCCGCGACTCGTCAAGCTCGCCGTCGAACACCTTCTCCTTCGTGTCGTAGTCGAAGTTCACAACGCGCCGCCTCTCGCCTCCGAAGACGAGCGAGTTGCCGAACTCGACGCTCTCGTCGAACGAGACCGTGCGCTCCGCGCCCTCGCGCCACAGTTTCCCGGCTGCATCACGGACCTCACCACGCCGCCACTGCCCGTAGCGCTTCTCGTTGTCGCCTCCATCTGCGCGTATGCTGCGGTTCCGCCCCAAGACGTCAAGGCAGAAGCGCAGCTTCTCCGTAGCCTGCGCGCTCTCAGTCCTGAACACGTCGTTTGTCTCGTACCGCCGCTTGTCGCCGTTCCACGATGTCTCGGCCATCGTTTTCCCTGCAATGGAATCGTCGAGCCTGTAGGCGTTCATCATCCTCTCAAGGTCGCCTATGTTGTTGTCGCGGCTCCAGTGCACGAATGGCTGGAACCAGAATCCGGACTCGCTGCCCGTGGTGTTCCCCACGAGAGGGGTGAGCCACCAGTAGTTAGTGCTCGAATGGTGCGACTCGCGTCCAAAGAGGATCGTCTGCAGATCTCCCTTGTCGCCATCGTATCCGTAGAGCGGGAGCAGCCAGTTCGAGCCGTCGCCCTTCGCGCCGGCTACCCCTAGCAGGAGCTTCCAGTCGTCCCAGTCGCGCCAGCTGTAAAGCGGGAAGAGCCAGTCAGAGCTCGCCTTGCCATCTTGGTCGGTGTCATGCCCGTACAGCCCGAGGAGAAGACGCGTCTCGCTTCCGCCATACTTGTGGTGCGACGTGTACCACGAAAGAAGCGGCGGTATGACATACGATGTTGCCCAATCGCTCTTCCACATGCAGAACGGGATGGACGCAAACGAATCCTCGTCCTTGTACCACAGCGGGAAGACTCCGTTCCTCGCGCCGCTGTATCCGCCGAGCGGCGAATAGAAGTAGTCTGTTCCGTCGCTCTCCTTGCCGCCGCCGGTCAGAAGCGGCGGAATCATCCAGGAGTCGGTCTCGCGCTTTTCGCCGTAGTACCTGAACGACTGCCACCAGAGTGGCGTCACAAAATCGTGCATGTCGCTGTAGAAGATCGGCGCAAGCCAGCGGCAGCCGTCGTACTGCCCGTAGAGCGGCGTCACGAGGGTGCCCTTGCTGTTCTCGTACCAGAGCGGGAAGCACCACGAGCTGCGGTAGCCATCGGGGCCGTCCCAGCGCGCGCCGCCAAGCACGGTGAGTACGCTGAACCTCGCGCCATTTTCGTCCCTGCCGCCGCTTGTGAGGAGCGGAGGCACGATCCACCAGTCGAGTTCGCCCTTGTCGTTCCAGTGCCCGCCCCAGAACCACGATGCGAACGACTCCTTGTCGCGGTACCACACGGGGAACGTCCAGGAAGCGTCCTTGGTCTGCCCGTAAAGCGCCGTCACGAACGTCCCGTCGCTTTTTCCGTAGTAGAACGGCATGACCCACGAGCGCGAGGACTCCGCATCTCTCGAATATCCGCCAAGCCCGAGCAGATAGCGGTCGTCGCGCATGCCCTTCACGTCGCTACCCCAGGAAAGCAGCGGCGGAGCGCACCACCAGGACGACTTTTCATTTCCTTCGCCGCTGGAGCCGCCACACCAGAGCGGCGACACGAAGTCGCCAGCTACCGATGCATAGAGCGGGAGCAGCCAACTGTCGCCGAAACGGTCCTTGCCGAAGAAAGGCGTGATCCACGTGACGTCGTTGTCGTGCCAGTAGAGCGGAAGCAGCCAGCTAGCCCCTTCCCTGCTCTTGCCGGCGAACGGCGTGACCATCGTCACGTCGCTGTCGTGGTAGAAGAGCGGGAATACCCAGCTCCTCTCCGGACTGTGGCCGAAAAGCGGAAACAGCGTAAAGCTCTTCTCCTCGATGCCCCACCACACGATGGGGAACAGGATCATGTAGTCATTTTTCTCGTAGTAGAACAGCGGGAACAGCGAGTGGAAGTCGCCATGGTTCCAGACAATCGGGAATATGTCGAAGTAGTCCTTTCCCCAGAAGACAGGGAAGAAGCGCCCTTTCTCCTTCTGCGTGTCGTACTGCCCGATCGGCCAGAGGAAGTTGTGCTCGCTGCCGTAGCGGGAGTAGAGCGGACGCACCGCGAAGTGGTCGTCCGAGAACGAGAACACCGGCCACAAGACGGACCCCACGGGCTCGCGCCAGTAAGCGAGCGGCCAGAGGTTCACGCGGTCCTCGGCGTTGCCGGTGTACGTGACGTCATGCCCTTCGTAGAAAGGCGTCGACTTCATCTGCTCCGTCATGCAACCCGACAAAAGCGCCGCCGCGCCGAGCGCAATAGCCATCAGTCTTTTCATTGTAGTTCCTCCCTGTTAATTCTCTGCCGACGGATCGCGCCACCCAAGCGCACGGTAGAAAGCGGGGAGTTCCCCCGCGTTTCCGAAGTCAACCACCTTCGCGGCCTCATCGCACGGAATGGGCGTGTCCGCGCAGCTGCAGCCGGCAAGCCTCTCGCCGTTCTCAAGCATGAAGCACGTCCCCCTCGGACGGGCGAACGCCTTCTGCAGCCTGTCCAGCGCCTGGCGCAGGGGCTCGCGGCGGACGTTGCCGAACGAGACGGGCGTGAAGTCGCATGGCTGGACGTTGCCAAGCACGTCCACATAGAAGTGCTGGAACCCCGCGCCGCAGCCATACCGCGAGACGTCTTCGATGAACGCGAACGACGAGACCTTGGCGGCCTTCCTGCGGGAATTCGACTCTACGTGAATCCGCTTCAGGTACTCATGCTGCTCTCCCGTTATCCGCCAGTCGCCGTGGCCCCTGAGTATCTTGCCGCAGGGCATCGGCTCAAGAAGCCTGACCTCGTCGACGCCCAGCGACCGGACGAACTCAAGGTACTTGTCCATCCATTGCGGATCGCACCTCTCCCGCGTCGCGACGATCTGCGTCATGGCGTAGATCCCCGCCTCCTTCAGGTTCGCGATGCCCGCGACAGCCGCCTTGAACGCGCCCTGCATCCCGCGCCCGGCGTCATGCTCGGCCTCGTCGAAGGAATCCAGGCTCACCGCGGCGCCGAACAGACCCGCGTCGGCAAGCGACCTGGCGCGTTCCGGCGTAAGCCCGTCGCCAGACGTGAACAGAAGCGAAACCGAACGGTCGTCCACCTGCGCCACCAGCTCCTCAAGGTGCCTGAAAAGAAGCGGCTCTCCGCCTGTGAATCCGATGATCGAAACGCCCTCCTTCTGCGTGTCCGATACGACCCGCGCCAGTTCGCCGAAGGAAAGCGGCTCGCCCGAACGCCCCGCTTTGCTGCAGTGCGGGCACTTGTAGCGGCACGTGTCCGTCACGGCGATGTACGCCGATATCGGCGCAGCCGCGCCGCGCGCAAGGCGGGACACACCCTGTGCGAGCGACGCGAACGCGCGCGAGGGGAACGGCGGCAGGAACGAGTTCACTACGTACTTCCCGCCGTGCGCCACAAGCTTCTCGCTCGCCAGCAGCTTGTTCATCCGCAGGAGCTGCCGAAGCGACAGCCGCCTGTACCCTTCGTAGCCAAGCGTGCGCAGGAGCGCGATCTGCCTTCTTGCGCCCGTAAGATATCTAGGCCCCTTCATCTCTTCACCCCCTTTGCCCATGCATAGCGATGCTCCGCCTTTACGCCTTCGGCCGTCTTTCCCCGCTCGACGAGGCGCACAAACGCCGCATCGCACTCTTCGCGCCTCGCGGGGTCCATCGCCCGATCGAAACCGGCCGACACGCCCGTTCCAAGCGACCAGTCCAGCACGGCCCGGCCGTCAGCGAACACGAACTCCTCGTGGCCTTCGCCGAACTCGACGTCGGCAAAGCCGGCTGAGCGCAGGAGACGCCCAAGCGACCGTCCGCTCTTCGGCAGCCGCAGGTGGAGGTCCATCAGGCACATGAGCGACTCGGGCATCTCCATCGCGACGCCGAACGCCGCGCGGCGGATCTGCGGCCAGGTGTCGCGGCGGTTCTCCACGACGGCAAACACGCCTCCGCGGCGCAGCTTGCGCAATACGGCCCTCGCAAGCAGAGGCGGCCTTGCATACCCTAGCGCCCATGCGCAGCTTACCGCGTCGAGCGATTCGTCCGGCACGTCTCGGAGCGACGACTCCATGTCGCCTTCGACGAAAGTCGCGTTCGGGCATCTCTCCCTGGCAACGGCAATCATGCCCGGCGAACTGTCGACGCCCGTAATGACGGCGCCAGGGAAGCGCCTGCGCCATGCGGCTACAACCACACCGGTGCCGCAGGCAAGGTCGAGTATGCGTGCATTGGAAGGCAGCCCCGCAACGCCTTCCACCAGTTCGTCCGAATGTGCCGCCGCGCGTGACGAGAAGTTCGCGTCGTATCCTGAGCTGATGCGGTTGTAGTCGTCTGCGATATCCTCGCGGGATACGTACTTCCGCTGCAGCGCCAGCTTCGCGACGCGCATCAATGTCCTAACGGGCTTTTTCGCAAACGGCGACATGCGGTCATTCTCCTTTTGCGTTCCCGTTCGACTTGAAGAGGACGAATGCGAGGACGGCAAGGATTATAAACGCGGCGGTCGAGGCGATGGCGACGGGATTGAACGGGGTTGTCATCCATATCGCTGTAGGGCCGCAATCGCCTAGACCGTCGTCAATGGCCTCGCATTCGAACCTCTTGAGGTTGCGACTCTTTAGAAGGTAGTCTAGGACCTGCGAATCGTAGCGCGGCTTCTCCGCGCCCTTCACGACCGTGAGCGCGTACTTCTCGCCCGGCTTCGCGATGAACACGGCGTCGTATGCCGCCACGGAGAACTTCACCGGCATGTCGCCATATTCCAGGCGCGGGTTGTCCATGTCGTCTACTTCGATGCGGAGAACCTCCTCCCGCACCTCTCCGTGCACAGGAATCGCAAGATTGCTCTGCTTCTCCCCCGGCAGGTCGATCGACCCGATCCGCCCCGAGGCGATCTGCCGCCAGCCGCCGTTGGCACGGGCCAAGAGCCGGACGTTCCGCGAGAAGTTACGGTCCTTGACGTCTAGCGACAGCCCCCGTATCGGCTGGTAGGCCGCATCGAAATCGAGATACGTCTTCTTCGCCTTCGCATCGAACTCCTCCGTTGCCACCATCGAGCATTCGTACGGCTTGACCGGCTCGTACGAAACGACCTCCTTCGGCACTGACACCGAGAGCGAATCGACCCGGAACGCCTGTTCCGAGAACACGCGCCTGGTGGCGGTGGCGGATTCCGAGCCTTCGACGACAGTCTTCTCGAAGTTGCGCGCGGCGACTTCCGCGGTGGGCTTGGAGAACACGACCTTGATGCGGCGGCGGAACGACGCGTCTAGCTTGACGTCCTCCTTCCTTACGTCGGCGAACTTGCGCCTGTCGTATATCTCGCCCTCCGCGAGCGTCACGTCGTCGGCCGACACCGTGATGCGCTCGTCGAAGTCCGTAAGAGGCGTGCCGACCTTGAGCGACGCGAAGCGCTCGGGCTGCGTCGCTCCTGCCGGCCATTCGGCCTCGACAGCAAGCGTGCCGTTCGTGTCCGTTGCCGAAACGATCGACAGCCGCACCCACTCGAGCTTTTCAGAAACCGTCCGGACCATCGACGGACGGATTGCGAACGGCACGGGATTCCCAGAACCGTCTACCACCCGCAGCTCCGAAGCAAGCCCGTCCGGCTTGCGCGTAGCGGCGTGATATAGGGCTGGTTTCACAGGAGCGGCGACCGCCTGCTCGGCGTCGATTTCGCCCTTGAGTTCTACGCGCATGTCTGCAGCAATGGCGGACAGCGCGACAGACGCCGCGGCCGCGGCAACGCTATTTGCGATTGTCTTCTTCATTTTCGGTGAACCTTTCCCTGAACTTGATGTAGAGGAACGCCCCAACTATGAGCAGCACTCCGCAGATCGCGAACACGAACACCCGCAACGGAGTCGGCAAGTGGGCTGTGTCGAACATGAGCAGTTTCGCCACGGACACAGCGAACAGCACTAGCGCGCAGATGCGCATTGCGCGCATGCGGCGCACGATTCCCGCCCAGATGCAGCCGAACGCGAGGAGGAACCAGGCCACAGTTACTGCGCCGCCGCCGCGCTCCGCGATGAACGTCATGCCGAAAACACGCGCCTCGAGCGTATAGAAGAGGAACCCAATCGCGAGAGCCGCCCAGCGGAGCTCCTTGCGCGTGTTCCGTCCAATGAACATGGCGGCGACAGGAAGCGTCCACAGCCGCACGGAGCGAAGCAGAAGCGCGCGCCAATAGGCGGCTCCGGAATCAGGCCTTGTAAGTTCGTAGAACCCGTTGTTGGTGATGTAGATGCCGTAGGAAAGCGGCATAAGGCGGAAGATGCCGTAAAACGCAGCCGCGCCGAAAATGACGAGCGAAAGCATCCCGAGAATGCGCTGCCCCGTCCGCTTCTCGGCCTCGCTCGCGGCAACCGCGATCGCGCACCACGAGACCGTCCACCACGGAGAGCCGAAGAGAAGCATCGGCGCAATCGCGAGGAACGCGATCGCGAAAACGAGCACGATGTCGACAGTCGCGCGGTCAAGCGTCCCGCGGCGCCTGCCCCACGCCGCCACTGCGATATACACGGCGACAAGCGCGAGGAACACGAGCCCGGTGAGCTCGCTCGAGAACCCGGCGCGGAAGTGCGTGGCGAGGTACGCGAGGTATGCGCACGCGTTCAGCACAAGCCCGGACCACGCCATCGCGTTACCGGCCTTGCCGCGCTTTCCGGAATCCACCACTACGCCCAACATGTACACCGCATGCACCAAGGTGAAGAATGCGAACACCGTAAGCGCCTGGGCGGTGCCGAGCTTGGGATGCATTCCGCACCACACGAACATCGTGACGTACGCAATCGTAGCAGACAGGAAGTCGAGAACCGACCACTTCCGGAAGCGCGCCACGAAGAACGCCATCGCGTCTATGAGAAGCAGGTACGCTGAGAGCGCCATGGGAGAGCCCGTGTCGCGTCCGGCTATGATAGGAACGGCGTAGCCGCCCGCTATCGCCATCACCGCGATGAAGGCGGACGGCATGAACACGGCCGCGAAGCCGGCGTAGATGGTAACTCCGAAAAGCGCGGCGAAGGCAAATGCCGCGGACGGAATCACCGGCGGATCGAAGAAGCGGTGACCGAGCCCGAATCCGACGTACAGCGCCAGTATGCCCAGGGCCGCAACGGCGTGGCCTATCGTGCCGTAGCGCGTACGCTTCACGAGGTACGCGCCCGCAACCGAACCAACCGCGCCCCAGAGCACGGTGGACGCCACGCGACCGGTCGGTCCCATCCATCCGCGGTCGATCGAGAGCTTCACGAAATACACGATGCTCGCGGCGACAAGCGCAACGCCGACCCTCACCAGCCAGCTCGTGGCAAAGGCGAACTCGTGCGTAACGCCCTTCGGCGCGAACTCGCCCTTCACCGCAATCCAGTCCTCGACCTTCTGCCAGAAGATTTCTATTGCCGTTGGCGGCAGTGGAGCATAAAGCTGGTCCTGCATTATCTTGGCGTCTACCGTCTCGCGTCTTTCACTCGTCTCACGTCTGACGTCTAGCGTCCCCCTGTCATCCACCTTCGCCGCTGCGACATCCGACGCCCGACATTCGACATCGGCAACGCGGGGTTCAGGTTTCTGGACCTGCGGCTCAGGCTTGGGCAATTCGGCGTTGGCCGCCTGGGGCTTCGGCGCTGCGGCCGGCAATGCCGGGGCCTCGGCCTTCGCGGCCGGCGGCTGCGCCTTCTTCAGTCCGCCCAACAGCTTCTTTACCACCGACATTTCATCCTGTAGCTGGCCGAGCTTCACCAGCGCAACGATCACCATCACCGGCGTGGCCAAGAAGAGCAATGTCGCCAGAATTCCAAACAGTATTCCCAGTGCTTCCATTATGCGCTCCTTTCGTTAGATAATTCGCATGGTGTCATTCCACCCTCTTTTCGTTTTCCTTGAGCACAAACTGTGTCTGTGCAAGGCTTCCCGTACCGACATGAAAGAGCAGCTTCCCGTAATGCGCGCCGATTACCTGTCCGTCTTCGGACAACCTGGTGCGCAGGCGCATAAGCATGTATGTAGATTCGTCAAACTCCTTGTTCTTGGTCGCATTTTCGTCGTCCCAATGCCAGGATGACACCGACGGCTCCAGCTTGTCCTCGAACCTTGCGTATTCCGGGACCTCGTACGCCCCCGGCATGCCGTCAAACCAGTTGCACGCGTCCTTCAGAAACCCGTTCCCCGGCCCTACGGCCTCGATGCTGATCGTCCGCCTGTTGCCGCTGCTGGGATTGCTCCCATCCTTGCACTCGAACGTCTTGACGACCTTCAGGTCGGCCACCTTCCCCTCTCCGTGGGGCGGGAGCCAATCACCTGCCTCGCAGTCGAAATACAGCTCGCCGGACATGTACCGCAGCGAGTCAGGCATCTCCATGTGCGCCTTGGCCTTGTCTACGGGACGCACCTTCCTCTTCATCACGAAGTCGAACACAATCCGCCCGTCAGCGCCGGCAAGCGACTTGTCGACCTTGTGATTGTTTCCAGTATACTCCCTGTAGTCATGGCATCCTTCGGCCTGGACATGCAGGTAATTGAACGTAACCTTGTTCATCTTCGACACGAACAGCTCGCCGTTTGAGTCTGTCGTGCCATTTATCACGCCGCCCATAAGCCCGTCCGTCTCGAGCTGGGCATGCACCTTCGCGCCCGCGACGGGTTGCCCATCCGCATCCCTCATCCGCACGACAAATCCGTGGTGCGGCTGCAGCAGGTCATACGGCAGGCACACGAGGTCTACCGCAGGAGAAATGACAAGTTCGTCGACAAGGCCAACCGCAATGCCCGCTGGCACCGTAAGTATCCCGGCCGGCGGAACCATAACCCCAATGTAGATCAGTCCGAGCGAAAGCGCTCCCGGACCTTCTCTTGTCGTCTGGAATATCTCCCCGGAGCGTCCGGAGAACATTCCCCCGAAGGCCAGCATAGGCGCAAGCGCCGCTACTGCTATTCCCAGTTTCTTCATTGTTTATCCTCCTTGATGCCGTTTTCCATGAAATCGGAGATGAGCTTCAGGTACGTGCCAAGCCCCATGTCCTTGACCAGCGTGTTGTGGTCTCCCCCTTCGATGGACTCGAACCGCTTCGGCTCCTTTGCCAGCTCGTACAGCGCCTTGCCCTGACTGAACGGGACCACCCGGTCTGCCGTCCCGTGGATCATCAGCAGTGGGCACTTCACGTCGGCGATGCGATTCAAGTTCGGGAACGGATCGATCGGCAGCAACCTAACGCGCGTCACTGCGCGCGGCGCGGAGAGGAACGCGGCCTCAAGTATAAGCCCACCTACGGGCTTCGTCGACGCAAGCTCAGTGGCGGGACCTGTGCCAATCGAAAAGCCGTCCACGATGATGTCCTCGGGCTTGAATCCGCGTGTCTCGACAAGCCAGTCGTAGAGCCTGTGGACGTTGCGGTAGCAGCCCTTTTCGTCGGGACTTCCGTCAGAAAGTCCGTATCCCGGATAGTCGACGGACGCGACCGTGAATCCCTGGCTCGCGAGACCGCCGAGCGCCCAGAGCGTGCCCATCATGTCCTCGGCGTTGCCGTGGCAGCGCAGTATCGCCTTCTTGCCGCGCCGTAGCTCCTGCGAAGGCGGGTCGCCGCACTCCGGCCCAAGCACCACCGCGGCGATCTTGACGCCGTTCGTCCCGATGTCGACATATCCAGGCGTAGTTGCGTCGTAGTCGCCCTTCACCATCCCAGGGTGGAACATAAGCATGTTGATACCCGCAATGCCGATCACAAATGCCAGCACTACCACGAGAATGACGATTCTCAACAGTGATTTCAAGAGTTTCTTCATCATAGCGATTAGCCGCTCCTTTCGATTCATTGCCGCCAGCTCAATGGCAAGGCACCATCACCTTCTCGTAATCTTCGCCAAGTGCATCTACCAACTCTTTGGTTGTACATCTGACAGTCAACTCAATGTCATTCACTTTCACATAAACGACGGTATTGCTTGAACAGTTGTTGGCGCTGACAATGCATCCGTCATCCCTTCGGAAATGGTCGCTGAAAATACTCCAACTCGTTCCCGCAGCGACAAACCCGCCGTAGCTCGTTTCAAGCGCCTTGTACAAATCGGCTTGCTTGTCTCGAAACCAATACTCTTTCCCCTCTACCGTAAAAACCAACGAGGTGATGGCATTGTTGCTTAAGTCAAACTCGATGTCATTGATCTCGTTTGGCGTCCATTCGCGCGCCGATATGCCATACTTCTCGTATTTCCAAACCGGAACTTCAAAACACCCCGTAAGGAAGAGCATCATCACTCCAAGCATCATTGAAATCAATCTCTTCATTTCCCGTTCCCTCTCAAAAACAACCATTACTCCGTCACCTTGCGGTACTTCAGCGACAACTTACTTAATTTATCCCGCTCGGAAAATGGCCCCGGCGAAAGATACATCCCCTTCTCGTCCTCCCCAAGATAATAGTTATCGGAACTCGTCGTATTCTTGGGGCCTTCGGAAAGGTGTATGCGCCAAACCCATCCTGGAGGGAAACGCTCACAATTCCTATGCGCTTCTTTGGCCTCGTCTACATCGTCCTTGCCTTGAAGCCTCCACGCGGAATAGCGGCCAGCGTTCCATGAAGAAGAAGTGTCAATATCTCCAAAATAATACCTGTATCCGGATGGAGCATGAGAGTCAACCTTGCCAGATGCATCAAGCATCAGGCAATGCCTGTCAAGATCATTCGCATACCGGCAGCCGAACCCATGCCGAAGCCATACCCGCGACTGATGATCCGCCGACCATTTGCCCGGGAGCAGTTTCAGCACCTCCTCCCGCGAAATGTCTTTCTTGGCTGTCCATCCGCCAGGATTCGCCTTGGGCAGCACAAGCTGAATCACGATTCGTCCATCAGAACCAGGCTTTATCTCCGCTGTCTTGAACTTCTTGTTGTTCCACCAACTTGCATGATCCGGGCAGGACACCCAGAAATAGCCTTCTAAGTGGAACGTTCCGTCCAGCAAGATCTCGCCTGCCGCATCCGTTGTTTCAGAGAAGTCCTCTCCGCACATCCAATAGTAATCGGCTTTCTTGATACTTCCCCAGACCTTCGCCCCAGGAACAGGCTGTCCGAATTCATCGACAACTCGAATGTAGAAGCTGCGCTTCGGCTGGCAGAGGTCGTATGGCAGGCAGACCAGGTCCACCAGCGGCGAGACGACGCACTCGTCGACGACAAAACCCGTCGCCGCAATGGGAATCCCCACAATGCCGATGGGTATCGTCCATTCGCCGCCGCGCTTCTGCACACCCCAGACCCACATCATAAGAGGTGCCGTGTAGACGAGCGAACCGGGTCCGGGACACATTCGCGTCGTCTGGAACAACTGTCCGCTACGAGGCGCAAACATGCCGGTCTTGCAACCGGAGAGCACTGCCACGCAGAGTGCTATCATCATCAGTTTCTTCATCATTCAGCTACTCCTCTCTTGCCTCCACAGGGCGCGTATTCATTTCGACAGTTCCGTTCTGTTTTGTCGTTGTTGTTACGCTTTCTTCTCCCAGCATCGACAACCTCTCTTGCATGGCCGAAAACCTGCGAATGTGACAACCTTTCATTATGCGTACGGCAATATTCGTCCGTCTCGTCCATAATTGCCTCTATGCGGCTAGGTGACACAACCCTCCGACGGAGGTTGAACGGGATGCCCTGATACATCACCACTTCGTTTATGAATACATTAATTGCACCGGAAAGCGTCAAGCCAAGGTCATCAAAGATTTCCTCTGCCTGCCGCTTTTTATCGGCATCTACCCTCGCTGTTATTGTCGTTGTCATTTGAATACCCTTTCTTGTGTTTATACCGACATTATTATACTATATTTTGTCACACAATAGCAATACGTCTTATTACAAATAGTTTCGCAAACTGCAGGCATCGCGGGGAATGTTGCCATTGTGGAAGTGTTGCCAGTTCCCAATGTTGCCAATTTCCAATCTGTCCGCAGCGGCCTGCGGCGCCCAAACACGGAGCGTTTCGAGCCACGAAGACACTGAGCATGAATATGGAGTTTCGCTTCGCACGATCATTCATCCCCATTGTACCACTCCTCAAGCTTGCGGTTGAATTCAAGCCTAGTGAGCTTCGACCACTCCTTCACGCGGTCGGTCAAGTCCTCGACATGCATCGTCACGCGGCGGCGCGGCACAAACGGCGACCAGAAGAACCAAAGGAAAACGCTCTTGATGAAAGTCGGCACGAACGAGGGCGACGTCTTGCGCCCAGCGCGCGACCAGATCGATCCCCAGAGCCCGCGCGTGCGAACGCCGATAACGCGGATGTGCCGGTAGGGCGCTCTCCCCGAGAGCGCCGCGGCGGCCTGAGGGCAGGCCGCCCTACCATTGTCGCCACCCGACGGCGGTCTCGTCGAGACCGCCCTACCATCGCCGGCAAGCTCCTTGCAAATGTTGTACGCAAGCTGGCGCGTGCCGATGTCTTCATGCTCGGGCTCGGTCTGGATGTGGCCCGATGGATAGAAGATTACGTTCCCTCCGCTCTCAAGTGTGTCCATCACGATGTCGTTGAGTCCCCGCGCGATTGTCGCGCCCTTCGCAGAGCGGTGCTTGCGTAGGTCCGGCACAGCCACTGCGCCAAGCGTTTTCAAAACGCGCGGCGCGACTATGCCGGTGCGGAAGAACGACTCGTCCGAAAGCGGCCTCAAAGGCGTCCTCCAAAACGCCACGCTCACCAGCATCGGGTCGACCATCGCCGGATGATTCGGGAGGACTAGGTAAGTGTTTGAGGGTTTGAGTTTTTGAGGGTTTGAGTTTTTGAGGGTTTGAGTTTCTGAGTCGAAAGTCGAACTGTCGAACGTCGCTTCGGCTGTCGGCTGTCGTTCGCCGACTGTCGACACCCGGCACCCGACAGCCTGCGACAGCTTTCCAACAACCTCATCCAACCCCTCGATTTCCACCCTGTACCTCCGCCCGAAAACCCAATGCCCAGTGCGGAGCAGCACCGACTGGTAGCTGAACACAAAGAGGAACGGCGCGACGAGAAACGCAACCGCAAGCAGCAGCAGAAACGCCTTCGGTCCGAACGCCCAGCTCACGAGGACATAGCATCCACTCGCCGCGAGCATGAAGATGAACGACACCTGGTTGAAGTAGGCGAGCATCGTGTTGAGCTTCGGCCCCTTCACGACCTTCTG
>CAMORM010000061.1 GCA_946623785.1 uncultured Verrucomicrobiota bacterium | reverse complement strand
TGGGCGCCGCAGGCAAAAGCCGGGAAACGGGGAATGGGAATTTATTCGTGGCTCAACGGCGCGACGCATGAGGCGAAGTGGTAACGAAGCCATCTTTGCGAGCCTTCGGAGTTGACACAAACACGCACAGAAGTGCAGTGCGATGAAATTCACACCCGCGCGAAAAATGTTGGCTTTGCGACGAAGGCGGGGCGGTATGTCACGCGTTGTACGTGGCGGCGGAGGTCGTGCCGCCGTGGCCGGTCCAGTTCGTGTGGAAGAACTGGCCGCGCGGGGCGTCGAGCCGCTCGTACGTGTGCGCGCCGAAGTAGTCGCGCTGCGCCTGCAGGAGGTTCGCCGGGAGGCGCTCCGTGGTGTAGCCGTCGAAATAGCTGAGCGCCGACGTCATCGTGGGCGCGGGGATGCCGTACGAGAGCGCCGCGGACGCGACCTGGCGCCACGCCGGGACGAGCTTCTCGATCGTGCCCTTGAAATACGGGTCGAGCAGGAGGTTCGAGAGCTGCGGGTTCTTGTCGTAGGCTTCCTTGATCTTCCCTAGGAACACGCTGCGGATGATGCACCCGCCGCGCCACATCAGCGCGATGCCGCCGTAGTTGAGGTTCCAGCCGTACGTCTTCGCCGCGGTGCGCATGAGCGTGTAGCCCTGCGCGTAGGAGATGATCTTCGAGGCGTAGAGCGCCTGGCGGATCGCCTCGACGAACGCGGCCTTGTCTCCCGTGAACGCCGGGACCTTGCGCGCATACGCCTTCGCCGCCTCCACGCGGTCGGCCTTCATCGCGGAAAGGCAGCGCGCGAACACCGCCTCGCCGATGAGCGTGAGCGGCACGCCTTCGTCGAGCGCGGCGATTCCGGTCCACTTTCCGGTGCCCTTCTGCCCCGCGGTGTCGAGTATCTTCTCCACGATCGGCGAGCCGTCGGTGTCCTTGAACGCGAGGATGTCGCGCGTGATCTCGATGAGGTAGCTGTCGAGCTCCGTGGCGTTCCACTTCTTGAACACCTCGTGCATCTCGTCGTCGGACATCCCGAGCAGGTCGCGCATCAGCTGGTAGCTCTCGCAGATGAGCTGCATGTCGCCGTACTCGATGCCGTTGTGGACCATCTTGACGAAGTGTCCGGCGCCGTTCTCGCCCACCCAGTCGCAGCAGGGCGAGCCGTCCTCGACCTTCGCGCAGATGGACTGGAAGATGGGCTTCACGAAAGGCCACGCCGCGGGCGAGCCGCCGGGCATCAGCGAAGGCCCCTTGAGCGCGCCCTCCTCGCCGCCGGAAACGCCCGTGCCCACGTAGAGGAGCCCCTTCGACTCGACGTACTTCGTGCGGCGGATCGTGTCCGGGAAGTGCGAGTTGCCGCCGTCGATTATGATGTCGCCAGGCTCGAGGACTCCGAGCAGCTGCTCGATCATCGCGTCCACCGCGGCGCCGGCCTTCACCATGCAGAACACCTTGCGCGGCTTCTCGAGGCTGTCCGCCAGCTCCTGCATCGAATGGCAGCCGATGATGTTCTTGCCCTTCGCGCGTCCGTTGACGAATGCGTCGACCTTCTCCACGGTGCGGTTGAAGCACGCAACCGTGAAGCCCTTCGACTCCATGTTCATGATGAGGTTCTCGCCCATGACGGCGAGTCCGATCAAACCGATGTCAGCTTTCTTCATTTCCCAATCCCCGTTTTCCAACTTTAAACTTCAAACTTCAAACTTTGAACTTTGAACTTTTGAACTCTAAACTCTAAACTTAAAACTCGCACCCGCGAGCCGCGGACTAGCGCTGGACCCGCGCGTTGCCCTTGTAGATGTCCCAGATCTGCTTTTCGTCGGCAGGCTCGCCATAGTCGTTAAGCGACGACGCCGCGATGACGCCGCTCGCCCAGCCGAACTGGAGGCACTTCTCGCCGCTCCAGCCGTTGAGTACGCCGTAGAGGAGTCCGCCGGTGAAACCATCGCCTCCGCCTATGCGGTCCATCACGACGATCGGACGCGGCTCCTCGACGAACCACTTGCCGTCAGCGTACACGATCGCGCCCCAGAGGTGCTCGTTTGCCGTGATGACCTGGCGGAGCGTGGTGCCGCACATCTTCGCGTTCGGGTACTTCTTCACGACCTGCGTGATCATCTCCTTGAACGAGGCGATCTTGGACTTGAGGTCCTTTCCGCCGGCCTCCGGCCCCTTGAATCCAAGGCAGAGCTGGAAGTCCTCCTCGTTCCCCACGAGGATGTCCGCCGCCTTCGCGATCTGGTGGAAGGCCTTCCTGAGCTCCGCCTCGCGCCCCTTCCAGAACGTCGCGCGGTAGTTGAGGTCGAAAGAGACGAGCGTACCGTACTTCTTGGCGGCCTTGGCGAGCGCGAGGCAGCATTTCGTCGTCTCTGGGCTCATAGCCGCGATGAGGCCCGAGAGGTGCAGTATCCCGACGCCCTCCTTGCCGAAGATGCGCTTAACGTCGTAGTCCTTCGGATCAAGCGTGCGGCCGACTTCGCCGGCGCGGTCGTTCCACACGCGCGGAGCGCGAAGTCCGAAACCGGAGTCGGCGATGTTGAACTGGTGGCGGTATCCCCACGGGCCGCCCTGAGGGACGTCCTTCCCCTCGTACGCGATGTTGCGCGCCCTGAGCTGCGCCTTGATGAACGCCGCCATCGGACTGCCTTCCACGAAGCGCGTCAGCACCAGACACTCGCGTCCCAGCGAACTCGTGATGTTCAGCACGTTCGATTCGGCGCTTGTCGCCTGCAGGATGAACCTGTTCGAGTTGTGGACCGACATCCTGTTCTCTGGCGTGATCCTGAGTCCCATCGAGGTGACGCATGCCACCGCGTACTTCGCCTTCTTGTTGACTTTCATGCTTAGTTGCCTTCGTGGTTTTGGACAAACAGCGATTGACCGCTACGCTATCACGGCGAGCTTCTGGCCCTTGACGACCTGCTCGCCGTGCTTGACGAGGAAGGTGATCTTGCCGGAAGCCGTGGCCTTGATCGGGTTGAAGAGCTTCATCGCCTCGACGATGCAGCAGGGAGCGCCGGCTTTCACCTCTGCGCCATCGGCCGCGAGCTCCGGCTTCCCTGGGCCGGAGCTGCGGTAGAACGTCCCGTTGAGAGGCGCCTCGACAGCAGTGCCCTTTGGCTCCGCGGCGGGCTTCGCAGGTTCCGCCGCCTTGGTGCCTTCCGGCGTCGCCGGAGCAGCGGGAACGGCGAGCGCGGACGCGTCGAACTTGCCTCCGCATGAAGCCATCAGCGCAGCGAACGCCTTGCCGATCTGGATGAACTTCGCATCCTCCTCCGAAAGAGCCGGAGCCGCCGAGGTGGTCTCTCCGTTCTTCTGCATTTCGAGGTCTGCGGGAATCGGATCCTTCGCGTCGTCCGGCTGCGCGCGCCACTTGAAGTAGCCTAGCGCGACCTCCGGGAACATGCAGTAGGAGAGAATGTCCTCCTCGGACTTGATGAACTTCGAGGGGATCTCCTTCGCGGCGGCCGCAAGGCCTGGCTTCAGCAGGTCCGCGGGACGGCACGTGATCGGCTTAAGGTCGCCTATGAGCTTCTTCTGCAGCTTCTTGTCCATAGGCGCGGGCGTGCGCCCGTAGTAGCCGGCCGCATAGTGGCGCGTCTCGTCCGTGACCATCCCGTAGCGCTTTCCGCCAAGCACGTTGAGCACGCTCTGCACGCCGACGATCTGGGACGTCGGCGTCACGAGCGGCGGATAGCCCATGTCGGCACGAGTCTTCGGAAGTTCCTCTAGCACCTCGGGCAGGCGGTCCAGCGCACCCTGCTGGGCGAGCTGCGAGCGGAGGTTGGAGATCATGCCGCCGGGGATCGCATGCACGAGCACACCTGCGTCAACCGCCTCCACCTTGTTGCTCGACGCGGGCTGGCGCTTCGCCTTCACGCCCTTGAAGTACTCGTTGATCTCGCCGAGCAGCTTGCGGTCGAGCCCAGTGTCGTACCCCTCGCTCTCCAGTATGGAGACCATCGACTCGCAAGGCGGCTGCGACGAGAACGAGCTCATCGTGGAGATCGCGGTGTCCACGCATCCAGCGCCCTCCTCGACCGCAGCGAGGTACATGGCCGCGGCCATGCCGCTCGTCATGTGCGAGTGTATCTGGACGGGCAGGTCTGGGAGCGACTTCACGAGGGCATGCACGAGCTCGCGCGCGGCGCCTGGCGTGAGGATGCCGGCCATGTCCTTGATGCAGAGCGAGTCGACGCCCATCGAGTAGAGCTCGTTCGCGAGCTTCACGTACGCCGAGACCGTGTGCACGGGCGAGGTCGTGTAGGAGATCGTGCCCTGCGCGTGTCCGCCGTACTTCTTGACGCTGCGGATCGCGGTCTCGAGGTTGCGCGGGTCGTTGAGCGCGTCGAACACGCGGAAGATGTCCATGCCGTTCTCGCACGCGAGTGCCACGAACCTGTCGACGATGTCGTCAGGGTAGTGCTTGTACCCGAGCACGTTCTGGCCGCGCAGAAGCATCTGGAGCGGCGTCTTTTTGCAGACCTCCTTGATGCGGCGCAGGCGCTCCCACGGGTTCTCGCGGAGGAAGCGCATGCACACGTCGAACGTGGCGCCTCCCCAGCATTCAAGTGAATAGTATCCCGCGTTGTCGATCTTGTCGGCGATCGCGAGTATGTCGTCGGTGCGCATGCGCGTCGCCCAGAGCGACTGGTGCGCGTCGCGCAACGTGGTGTCCGTTATCCTGACACGCTTGGTGCTGTTTTTGCTCATGGCGTGAATGATACCAAATCCCCGCCCCGCAGGCAATATGCCATAAGAAGCCGGGAGCAACGCAGGCGCATTGCGGCGACGGGCGGAATCCGCGCATTTTTGGTATAATCTCGCCCGACAGCGCAGGATGAGCGCGGAAACACGGCAAGCTATGACGGGAAAGCTGATATACGTAGACATGGACGACGTGCTGTGCGAGACAGCAGCAAACCTCTGCCGCCTCGCAGAGAGGGAATTCGGCAGGCACGTCGAATACGAGGACGTTTTCGCCTTCGACCTGCAGAAGGTCTTCGCGCTTTCCGACGACGAGATGAGGAGGTTCATGATCGCCTCGCATGCCCCCGGAGCGCTCCTCACGCATCCAGTCACGCCAGGCGCGCCCGATGCGCTGCGCGCGCTGCGGGACGCCGGGCACAGCGTGGATATCGTCACCGGACGCCCCGCATACGCGCATGGCGACACGGAGCGCTGGCTCGCGGCGGCTGGCATAGGCGACTTTCCCGTGACTTACGTCGACAAGTACGGCCGCGACAAGTCCTACGCCCACAACGAGGGAGACCCGCCGACCGTGAAGCTCGACGAGCTCCTCGCCAGGAAGTTCGACGTCGTAATCGACGACTCGCCGCAGATACTCGAGCTGCTCTCCGGCTGGAAGGACACTCGCATACTCGTTTTCTCGCGCCCGTGGAACGCATCGTTCGCGCTTTCGGCGAACATGACGCGCGTGGGCGGCTGGCGCGACATCCTAGCCGCCCTTCTCTAGCCCTTCGCTAGTTCAAGCCGCCTCGCAACGGCAGCCATCCGCGGCAGGCGCCGCGCGGCGCGAGGCTCAGGCCCTGCGCAGGCTCAAATGCGCCTGCCGGCGAGCTTCGTGTCGTTGCCGCCCCAGCCGAAGAGCTTGACGGTGAAGTCGAGCGTCCCGTCGGCGTTGAACTTGAACGTGAGCCCGAACCACCACGGCGTGTCGACGAGAAACACCTTCGCATAGAACGTGTCAGGCGCAATCCAGGCACCGGAAGCAGCGGTATTCTGCACGCCGGGAAGCGACCCAATCGCCTCGTACCTGCATTTGCTTACCTCCATCTCGCCAAATTCCCATTTCGCCGCCCCTACGGGGATCTTCTGCGGACCGCATTCGTCCACCAGCGCAATCTCCCAGCCGCCATCCCCCTTCGAAAGCGACACCTCCTTGAAGAAGAACCTCTTCTGCTCGCCTTCAAGCGCAAACCGCGCGCCAAGGGACTTCTCGCCCGCAAGCGAAGCGGACGGCGAAGCTGTGCCGAGAACGGGCGGAATGGCAAGCTCCCTGCAGCGCTTCTCGAGCGCCGCCGAGGCGGCGGCGTCCTCGGGAAGCGGCGCGTCCTTCATCGCGGGCAGGAGGTGGTCCCACACGAGCTGAAGCTCCTTGCCCATGTCGGAAAGCCCGGCCGTGATGGAGATGACAGCGTCCTTGTCCGGCATGACCACGGTGTACTGCCCGAACGCGCCGTCAGCGCGATAGCAGTTGTGGCGGCAGCGCCAGAACTGGAATCCGTAGCCCTGACTCCAGTCGCCGCCGCCCTTCCGGCCAGTGGAAGTCTGCTTGGAAGTGGCCAGGCGAACCCAGTCGCGCGAAAGAATGCGCTCTCCGTTCCATTCGCCCTCGTTCAGGTAGAGGAGCCCGAACTTCGCGAGGTCGCGCGTCTTCATGCTCATCCCCCATCCGCCGCACGCGACTCCGGTGGAACTCGTGTTAGACCTCGCGCCTTCGATCCCGACCTTCGAGAAAAGCCGCTCGCCGAGGAAGTCCATCAGCCGCTTCCCGGACTTCTTCTCGACGACCGCAGCCACGATGTGCGAGGCACACGAGTCGTACTTGAAGCTGGTCCCGGGACGGCGCTCTATGCCGTTGTTCAGGAAAGCCCTCACCCAGTCGCCGGCAGGGTCCTTGTAATGCGCCTCGACATCCTGTCCGGCGTTCATTGTGAGAAGGTCCCGCACGCGTATTTCCGCAAGGTACTTCGCGGCGTTCGTCGGCTCGTACTCTGGGAAAATGTCGACCACCCTTTCGTCCAGGTCTAGCTTTCCGTCGTCCACGAGGAAGCCAGCAGCCGTTGACGTGAAGCTCTTCGAGTGCGAGTAGAGAAGATGGACCCTGTCCGCGCTGAACGGCGCCCAGTATCCTTCAGCGATAAGCTTCCCGTGCCTCACCAGCACAAACGAGTGCATCCCGTCGAGCTGGGCCTCGCATGCGTCGATGTACTTGCCTATGGCGGACGACGGAACACCCTGCGACTCGGGCGTAGCCTTCTCGAGGTACGCATGTGCCGCATGCTGGGCAAATGCCGCGGCAACAAGGGGCACAAGCCTCCTCCATGGCGCAAGCGCCGTGGCGCAACGCCCCATGAAACCGGGAATCGGGGCGATCTGCCTGCAGCGCAGGTCCTTTTCGCCCACCACACTCTTCGCGGACATTCTCGACATCTCCAACTCCTCCTTTACTTTTTCAGCGACTACGCGAAAGCAGCCAAAAACAACAAAACAGGCGGCGTCAACCCGGGCCGGCAATCACTGGTCTAGCGCGAGGCGCGGAGCGTCTCGATCTCGGCTGCGGCCGACGAAGCAGCGGCGGGATCAGAGGCCTTCGCCGCGTCGCGCAGCCTTATCACGGCGTCGAACATCTCGCGGTCGCCAACGGTTGACGTTGCCCCCTTCATCGTGTGGGCAGTCTGGTCAAGGGTTGCGAAGTCGCCGGACGCAAGCTGGTTGCGCATGTCGGCAATCCCCTCGTCGATCGTGGAGAGGTAGTCTGCGTAGAGCGACTGCAGCATCTCCTCGTCCTCAATCCCAAGCACTTCCCTCACAAGATACTCCCTTACCATTGCATTCATGCGAACCCCCTTTCACTGTCTGTGGAAAATGTAAGTGCCGGCCCTTATCCGGCGATCGTCGACCTTGTCACCGGAAACAAGAGTTCCCTGCACCAGGTAGTACGTCGTCGGCAGCTTCCACGCGCTGCCGCAGATCTTTATCGGGCCGTTGCCCGCCGAGACTGGACCGCCCACGGCATAGCCGAGGAGGACCTTAGTCCCGACATGCAGTTTCGCCGCCTCTGTGCGCGTAAGCTCGCTGCCACGGCAGAAGGTCCCGTCCGTCTTGACTATGATGGTACGCGGAGAGGCTGCCTCGTTTCCCGCGACCTCGTATATCGTCTTGCCGTGCGTCCCGAGCACCTTTATGCCGTCCGGCACTTCGGGCACTGCCGATGCGGGCGGCTTCGCCTGCCGGACGGCCGTTGCCGGCTGGCGAGCAGACGCAGCAGGCCGATTGGCGGCGGGCTTGCGGGCGGCGGGCGGCCTGGCGGCCGTAACAACGGGCTTCTGATCCGCCTTCGCAGGACCGATGGCCGTCCTGTCCGCGGACTTGCCGCCGCGTCCAGCGTCAAGGTCCTTCAGAAGCGACTCGAGCCGCGACGCCGACGAATCCTGCCGCGTGGACGGATTCGCGGCTACGGCCGCCGCCGGATTCACCTTCGAGGGCGCGGTTGGCGAAACTCCCTTCACGTTGCCGATTCCGTAGACGCTACTGAACAGGTCCTCTCGCCCGTACAGGACCTTCTCGAGATATTTGTCGGCCTGGACAAGGCGCTTCGCCCTTACGTCGGGGTCGTACGAGGGACGCTGCGTAAGCCCGAGCTTCGTGCGGACAGACCCCATGGCAAAGAGCATTCCGCACTGCTTGCGGCCGCGATGCGAACGCAGATGCCACTTGTTGGGCGCCCCGTAGGCCACATGGCTGTGGCACAGCACATGCGCGTCGTCTATGCCGTACAGCGCCTTAAGCTCCACGAGAAGCTCCTTCAGCGCGGAAAGCTGGAGCAGCGTCGGCTGCTTGTTGTGGTATCCAACCACCTCGATGCCAACCGAGAACTCGTCGACGTTCGACTTTCCGTTCCACATGGATCGCCCCGCGTGGAAAGCCTCCCTATCGCGGTCGACAATCCTGTACACCGTCCCGTTCTCGACAACGCAGTAGTGCGCCTCTCCGCGCTGAGACAGCTTGTTGAGCGAGCTCCTCGCCGGAGCCTCCGTCGTATGGAGTATTATGAGCGTCGTCGACTTGCGTATCCCTCGCTCCGGATTGCGCGGCGAGCGGTAGTCGTTGGAGTACCTCACGATTGCCTGGGATTGGACGGCAACAAGCACGGCGGCGGCAAAAACGCACACGCGCAGCGCGGCTCCCGCGGCAAATCTGAAGAACGCTGAAAACATTTAGGCAAATTATACTGAAACTTCCGTCCGCAGTCCACGCAAAACGAGTGACTTCTCTTTGCGGGCGGCGCGGAATTCTGGTATACTTGCAGAAACTTACGGAGCGCCGCTCTGACGCGCCGAGCGGCGGGTGCCGCTGCGGCGGGCAATCTGGCGGCGGCACCAAGGAAAGGAATGGAAATGCTTGGACCTCTCATGCTGGCAGCGGCCGTCGGCGCAACCTCCCTGGAGGCGTCGTTCACAGGCGAAATACCGAATTCCGCCAAGCCGCACACGTGGTACCACATGATGAACGGCAACGTCACGAAGGCCGGCATCACCCGCGACTTCGAGGAGCTCGCCAAGGCGGGCGTCGGCGGCGTGCAGATGTTCGACGCCGGGTGCAACATCCCTCCGGGCGGACTCGACTTCAACTCCCCGGAGTGGTTCGACATGTTCAAGCATGCGGCTTCCGAGGCGCGCAGGCTCGGACTCGAGATCTGCATCCCCAACTGCTCGGGATGGTCGAGCTCTGGCGGGCCCTGGAACATGCCGTCCAACGGAATGAAGAAGGTGTCGTACAGCGAAACGCGCGCGAATGGACCGTCGAAGTTCGACGCCGTCCTTGAGCGCATCCGCAACGACCACGGCTTCTACTCCGACATCGCCGTGCTTGCGTTCCCGACTCCCAAGCCGGAGCTCGAAAAATTCGAAAAGGTGAAGTCCGAGGTCAACGGCCCGGAGTTCACGCTCTCCTCCACCGAGCCGTTCGAGATTTCCGGCTTCCAGTACCGCCTTAAGACTTCGTGGATCTGGAACAACGACGCGACGATGTCCATCGAGATATCCGACGACGGCACGACCTACGGCGAACCCACCAAGGTCAAGGTCCCGATCGCGAGGCAGGCCGCGCGCGACGAGACACTGCGCTTCATGCCGCTCCCCGAGCGGCGCAAGGTGCGCGCCGTGCGCGTCCGCATCGAGTGCTCCGATTCAGTTAAGGTCGCAGAGGCCAGGCCGACAGCCGCGGCGTGGGTGCCCGAAATAGGCGCGAAGACGTTCGCCATGCGCCTGGACCCGCTCAAGATCGACTACGCAACTGACCCCTCGCAGATCGTCGACTCGAAGAAGGTCGTCGACCTTACGGACAGGCTCGACGCGTCCGGACGGCTCAAGTGGGACGTGCCCGCGGGCGACTGGACGATCCTTCGCATCGGATACTCGTGCAACGGACGCGAGAACCACCCCGCCTCCGACCACGGCAAGGGGCTCGAGGTCGACAAGCTCTCCGCCGAGGCGATGGACTACCACTTCGAACAGTATGTTGGCCGTCTGTGCCGCACGCTCGGCCCGCTCGCCGGCGCCGTGGAGACCGGCTTCAACAACATCCTCGTGGACTCCTTCGAAGTCGGTTCGCAGAACTGGACGCAGAAAATGGAGAGCGAGTTCGCCCGCCGCCGCGGCTATTCGCTCCGCCGATTCCTGCCCGCGTTCTCGGGACGCGTCGTCGACTCGCTCGCCGAGACGGAGCGCTTCCTCGAGGACTTCCGCCGCACGGTGGCGGACCTCTTCGCCGAGAACTACTGCGGCGCGCTCACGCGCAAATGCCGGCAGTACGGGCTCATTAGCTCGGTCGAGCCGTACGGCAACTGCCCTTCTGACGATCTCCAGTACGGCGAATACTGCGACATTCCTATGTGCGAATTCTGGAGCAATTCGAACAACCCATACACAACCACATGCGGAAACGCAAGGCACGCCGCCTCCATCGCGCACGTGTGGGGAAAGAAGTTCTGCGGCTCGGAGTCGTTCACCGCTGGACCGGAGGTGGGACGCTGGCGCACCACCCCGTTCAGCATAAAGGCGCAGTGCGACAATGCGTTCGCGAACGGCGTCAACCGCATCATCTACCACCGTTTCGTCCACCAGCCCTGGGCCGACGACAAATACCTGCCCGGCATGACGATGGGCAAGTGGGGAATGCACTTCGACCGGACGCAGACGTGGTGGCCGATGGTCGGGTCTTTCCTCAAGTACCAGGCTCGCTGCCAGGCGATGCTGCAGCGCGGCGTGTTCTGCGCCGACGTTCTCTGGTTCGCCGGCGAGCAGGCGCCAAACGCCGGGGGCGACGTGAAGGATGCGCCCAGGGGAGACTTCAGGGCGCCCGAAGGCTACGACTACGACTGCTGCCCGGTAGACGCCATCAGCAGACTCGCCGTTGAGAACGGCGGCATAGTCGCCCCAGGCGGCGTGCGCTACAGGATCCTCGCCCTTTCCGAGCTCGAAGCAGTTTCGCCTGCCACGATGGAGAAGCTTGTGGAGTTGCGCAAGGCCGGCGCCGAGATATACTGGCGCCGCAAGCCGGTCCGCGCGCCAGGGCTCTCCTTCGGTCCCGAAGCCGACAAGCGCGTCGCAGCGCTGGCCGACGCGCTCTGGGAGCTCGGAGTCCACTCTGGCGAGCTCGGGGACGCGCTCCGCAAGGTCGGCGTGCAGCCGGACGCTATCGCAGCATCCCCTCTTCCGCCCTCCGTGCAGAAGCTTGAGTGGATTCACCGCCGCGAAAAGGGAGCCGACTGGTACTTCACCGCAGTTCCAGCGCGCAAGCCCGCATCCGTGGAAGTCTCGTTCAGGCAGACCGGTCGCGTCCCTGAGATTTGGGACGCCGAACACGGAACAATCCGCCGCGCGCGCGAATGGCGCGAGGAGAACGGGCGCACGATCGTCAAGGTCAGGTACTCCACCAGCGGAAGCGCTTTCGTTGTGTTCCGCGACGGCGACGCGGCAAAGAGCCTGAAGCTCGAGGAGCCCGACAAGGTCCGCAAGTCGATTGCTGTAGACGGGGCGTGGAAGGTGCGATTCCCCAACTCCTACCTCCCGAACGCGCTCGCCTCCGGCGAGGAAGAAGTCGTCGACTTCCCGAAACTCTCCGACTGGAAGGACAGCGACAACGAAGGCGTACGCTACTTCTCGGGAATCGCCACATACTCTAAGCGCGTCGAAATCCCGGCCGCAGACCTGGCGGGCGTGCGCGTGGTGCTGGACCTCGGGAACGTGAAGCACCTCGCAGAGTTGAAGGTAAACGGGAAGTCGTATCCGGCGCTCTGGAAGCCTCCCTTCCGCGTCGACATAACCGACGCCGTAAATGGCCCGTTCGACCTAGAGGTGCGCGTGGCAAACCAGTGGGCGAACAGGCTCATCGGCGACGACACGAAGTTCGAGCCCGACTGCGACTGGAACATCCCCGCGAACAAGAACCCGCGCGAGATAGGCATCAAGGAGATTCCGCAGTGGGTCAAGGACGGCAAGCCCTCGCCCACAGGTCGCCATACGTTCACGACCTGGAAGCACTGGGACAAGAACGACAAGCTCCAGCCGTCCGGACTGCTCGGTCCCGTGAAGATCGACTTCATGGCGAAATGAAATAACGGCAGGCTTTCGGCTATGACCGGCGTTTCCAAACTACTGTTCGGCAATCCAGAGCCATCGGACCGCCTGCGATACAGCGCAGGCGCGCACCGCCGCCCAATCGTCGTCTGGAACGTGACGCCCGCATGCAACCTCGCCTGCTCGCACTGCTATGCCGCGCACTCGGGGGAGCAGCGCGTGCTTGACACCGGCGAGGCGAAGCGCGTGATAGACGGCCTCGCGTCGTACGGCGTTCCCGTCCTGCTTTTCTCCGGCGGAGAGCCCTTCGCACGTCCTGACATCTTCGAACTCGCGCACTACGCAAAGGGGCGCGGCCTGCGTGTCACATTCTCGACGAACGGGACGCTGATCGACGACAAAAAGGCCGATTCGCTCGCGGAGCTCGGAACGGGATACGTCGGCATCTCGATCGACGGCACCGAGGAAATACACGACAGATTCCGCAGATGCAAGGGCGCATACCAGGCGTCCCTCGCGGCGATCCGCCGTCTTCTCGCGCTCAACGTGAAAGTGGGGCTGCGCGTCACGATGACACGCGACAACGTGGCGTCAATCCCGCAGATATTCGACACGATGCGTGAGGAAGGCATCCCGAGGATCTGCCTCTACCACCTCGTGTACACCGGGCGCGGGAAGGAAATAGCGTCGTCGGACCTCTCTCACGCGGAAGCAAGGGCTGCGCTCGCCGCCATCATCGAAGAGACCCGCAGGTGCCATGCCGCGGGGCTGCAGACAGAAGTCCTTACCGTGGACAACCACTGCGACGGACCTGCAATCTACCTGAAGCTGCTCGCCGAGGAAGACAAAGACCGCGCTGAGAAGGCACTCGCCCTTCTCAAGGCGAACGGAGGGAATTCCTCCGGCGAGGGAATAGCGTGCATTTCATGGGACGGCACGGTCTACCCAGACCAGTTCTGGCGCAACCATCCAGTCGGAAACGCCGCGGAAACCCCCTTCGGCGAAATATGGGGCGCACCCCCGCCGGATTCGCTCCTCGCGCAGCTCAGGCGCAGGAAGGAGCTCGTGGAGGGACGCTGCCGGACCTGCCGCTGGCTCGACGTGTGCGGCGGCAACTTCCGCGCCCGCGGCGAAGCCGCCACAGGCAGCATCTGGGGCGAAGACCCAACCTGCTACCTGACGGAACAAGAACGGGAGCAATAAAAAAAAGCCCGCATTTACGGGCTTTTCTTTAATGGTGGTGGGGCAAGGATTCGAACCTTGGAAGGCATAGCCAGCAGATTTACAGTCTGCCCTCGTTGACCACTTGAGTATCCCACCTAGTCAACTGCCCCTTGCGGGGCGGAAAACGGGCGTATGTTACCAAAAACCGCCCGCGGAGTCAAGCGCGCGCCGAAGAAAAACGTAGGCCGTCCCAGCAGACAGGTCCGCGCGCAATATTCCGCACCACCCGCCCGCGCCCGAAGGTCAACACCCGTACAAGCACGTCAAGGACACGTATCCACGCGTCCATCAACCCTGGCCGCTGCGGCACAACGCCATCCACCCCGTCCATCGCCCTCCGCATTTCATCGGTTTGGATTTGCATGGCAGTCAGGCCTCCGCCAATATCCATCTACAACTTCTCAAACAAGCTG
>CAMORM010000060.1 GCA_946623785.1 uncultured Verrucomicrobiota bacterium | reverse complement strand
GCGTCGAAGATCGACGTGCGGGCGTCGCCGCGGAAGTCGGTGGAGACCACCGCGTCCTCGGTGTAGCCCAGAATGCCCTTGAGGGAACCCTCGGAGGCCTCCTTGACGGCCGCCTTGATCTCTTCGATCGTGGCAGGCTTCTCGAGCTCGGCCGTGAGGTCGACGATCGAGACGTCGCTCGTGGGAACGCGCATGGAGATGCCGGTGAGCTTGCCGTTGAGGTCGGGGAGAACCTTGCCGACGGCCTTCGCCGCGCCCGTCGAGGACGGGATGATGTTCTCGAGGATGCCGCGGCCGCCGCGCCAGTCCTTCTTGGACGGGCCGTCGACGGTCTTCTGCGTCGCGGTAGCGGCGTGGACCGTGGTCATGAGGCCGCGCTTGATGCCGAACTTCTCGTGGATGACCTTGCTGAGGGGCGCGAGGCAGTTCGTGGTGCAGGAAGCGTTGGAGATGATGTCCTGGCCGGCGTAGGTATCGTGGTTCACGCCGTAGACGAACATCGGGGTCGCGTCCTTCGAAGGAGCGGACATGATGACCTTCTTGGCGCCGGCGGTGATGTGCGCGCGGGCCTTCTCGTCCGTGAGGAAGAGACCGGTGGACTCGACGACGATCTCGGCGCCGACTTCGTTCCACTTGAGGGCGGCCGGATCCTTCTCGGCCGTGAGGCGGATCGACTTGCCGTCGACCACAAGGTTGGTTCCCTCAACCTTTATGCTGTGGTTGAAGATGCCGTGCACGGAATCGTACTTGAGCATGTAAGCGAGGTAATCAGGATCGAGGAGGTCGTTAATACCGACGATCTCGATATCCTTTGCGAAGTTTTCAACCGCCGCGCGGAAAACCATGCGGCCGATGCGGCCGAAGCCGTTAATACCAACCTTGATAGCCATTTCTTTGTTACTCCTTTGGTTCGCCAGGAAACCTTTTCCCGTCGAAATTTTGGCGCGAAATATACCAAATAGGACGCCGACAGTCAATATCGCGTTTCAACAATCTTTATCCGTGAGGCGGTCGAGCATGTTGAAGACGCCTGCAAGCAGCGCCCCGGATATCGAATGCCACACGCACGAAACAGCCGACGCGATGGCAGCCTCGGGGCACGCCGGGAAGTGCTTTCCTGCGAGGACAGTCGCGAGGCCCGCGTTCTGCATGCCCACCTCTATGGAGATCGTGCGCTTCTTGGGGCGCGAGAAGCGCGCCAGCACGCCGCTCGCGTAGCCTAGCGCATACCCAAGGGAGTTGTGCATGAACACGGCCGCGAATATCCACGCCCCGGACTTCACAATCTGCGAACCGTAGGCCGCAGTCACCCCGCCGACAATGCACGCAAGTCCTATGACTGCGACTCCCGGCATCACCTTCATGGCCTCGCCGTAGCCAGGACGCTTTCCAAAGATGCTGTTGAGGAGGAATCCAGAGCCCACGGGCAGGAGCGTTACGATGAGCACGCTCTTGAACATGCCCCAGGCGTCCACCTTCACCATCTCCCCGGCAAGGTAGAGCATCAGCATTGGAGTGGCTAGCGGCGCAAGAAGCGTCGACAGCGTAGTCATGCCTACGGAAAACGCGACGTCGCCCTTGCAGAGAAAAGTCATGATGTTCGACGACACCCCTCCGGGGCAGCATCCGACCAGGATCAGCCCTATGGCGATTCCGCGGTCGAGTCCGAAAAGGTGCGTTATCCCGACGGCAAGAAGCGGCATGATGACGAACTGCGCGGCCGAACCGATTGCAATGTCCCATGGGCGCATGGCGAGTATCTTGAAGTCCTCGCCCTTCAGCGTCATGCCCATCGTGAGCATGATGACGCCGAGAACCGCAGTCTGCGTGTCGCCGTGCACCCATGAAAACGACTGCGGCACGAAGTACGCGAAAACAGCGGCTGCGGTTATGAAAGCGGGCGTCTGGCTTGACAGCCACGCCGATACCAACTTCAGAATGCGCATTTCGAATCCCCTGACGTATGTCTGTTTATCGCTCGACCTGCCGTCTCATGGCGACGTCAGCCTGACATCGCCCATGGCGAACGGAAGCGCATAGCGTATGCGTCCGTCCGAATTCTTCTTGTCGCGCTTCATCACCGGCACGAGGTCGTCGAACGACAGCCCCGCAGGAAGCGAGACGGGAAGCCCCGCGGCGGAGAACTTCGCGGCGACTTCGTCGCCGAGCCCTCCCGCCGCAAGCCCCTTGCGTTCTGCAAGCCTCGCCTCTTCGACAGTTCCGATCGCGACAGCTTCGCCGTGGCTCACCTTGAATCCAGTGAGCACCTCCACGGCATGGCCAACCGTATGCCCGAGGTTTAGCTTCGCCCTCTCGCCGGTCTTCTCGAACGGATCGGAAGCGACAATACCGGCCTTCACCGAAACGGCAGCTGCAGCAAAGGAAGAAAGCCCGTCTCCGTCCGACGAATCCTCAGGCTGCGGGCACGAAACGCCATGGAAGGCGCCTGGCGATATGATCGAATGCTTGATCGCCTCGGCAAGTCCGTTGCGGAACTCGCGCGTGGGGAGCGTGGCAAGAACATCCGTGTCCGCAAGGACGATCTCCGGCTGGTGGAACGCCCCCACGAGGTTCTTGCCCTCCGGAAGGTCGAAACCCGTCTTGCCTCCGAACGACGAATCCACCATTGCCAGAAGCGTAGTCGGAACGTTGACCCAGCGGATGCCGCGCATCCACGTTGCGGCGGCAAATCCTGAAAGGTCGCCTACAACCCCGCCCCCGACGGAGACAAGCGTGTCCCTGCGAGAAAGCCCGGCCTTGAGGCATGCGTTCCAGATGGAGGCAACCGTTGCAAGCGTCTTCGACTCCTCGCCTGCACGGAAGGTGAAGATCTCAGCCGTGAACCCGCCTGCGTTCAAGGCGTCGCGCAGGCGCTCCGCATAGAGCGGACCGGCGTTCGTGTCTGAGACAACGAGAACGCGCCCAGTGCATCCTGCGGCGCGAAGCCACATGGCCGCCGAGGCAAGCATCCCCCGTCCTACGAACATCCGGCTCGGCTCGCCGCGAGCCTCCACCGTGAAATATCCGGAAAGCGAGGAGGCGCGGGGAAAAGTGGCGTAGTGCGCGGCACGCTTTTCGAGAAGGCTGTCGAGAGCGGCGGAATCGGCCGCGAGAGGACGCGATCCGCGGGCCTTCGAAGCGCGCTCGCGGAGAGTCTCGGCGGGAACATCGAGCGCAACGGCAAAACCGCTATCCTCCGCGACCTTGCGCGCCTCCGGCGCCAGCAAGGCACCCCCTCCAAGCGCCACGACGCGAGGCCCGCCGGAAGCAACGGCGCAGAGAGCCTCGAGCTCGCGGCGCCGGAACCCCGGCTCGCCCTCCTCGGCGAATATCTCCGGGATGCCCTTTCCCGCCTTGGACTCTATGTCGGCGTCGAGGTCGGAGAAAGGAAGATTGAAACGCGACGCCAGGATTCCTCCCAGCGTCGACTTGCCGCTAGCGGGCGGCCCGTAGAGGAACAGGTGTTCCTTCATCCGTCAGTCCTTGTTGAGGACCTGCTTGTCGAGATTGCGGGCCTCGTTGACCTTCATCGGGCGGCCCATGATCTCCTTCTCGCTGAGGGCGTTGATCGCCTTCTCGGCCTCGCCGCGGTCTGGCATGATCACGAAGCCAAAGCCCTTCGACTTGCCGTTGAAGCGGTTCGTGATGATGCGTGCGCTCGCAACCGTGCCGAACTTAACGAATTCGGCGAGAAGCTGCGGCTCGGTCATGTCGTAGCTCAGGTTGCCGACGTATATCTCGACGCTGCCGTCGGCAGGCGCGGGATGCGTCTTGCGGATTTCACCGCCGCGGTCCTTCTTGGGCTGCGGCTTCTTCGCAGCGCCCTTCTTCGAGCCGCCGCGCGGAATCGCCAGTCCAATGCCAAGACCGACCACAAGGCCGATCAGTCCGCT
Organism: uncultured Verrucomicrobiota bacterium; assembly: GCA_946623785.1. Classification (GTDB taxonomy): domain Bacteria; phylum Verrucomicrobiota; class Kiritimatiellia; order RFP12; family UBA1067; genus CAMORM01. The sequence goes on along the minus strand of CAMORM010000060.1, from coordinate 10,073 downwards.
GGCTATCATCTTCGTCATTGCCGGGTCCATTCCCTCTTCTCCTCCTTTGCTTCTTCCTTCTCAGTGCGTCTCCAGGAATCCTTCAAGTCTCCTCATGCGCACCGGGTGGCGGAGCTTGCGCAGCGCCTTCGCTTCGATCTGGCGGATGCGCTCTCGCGTCACGTTGAACTGTTTGCCGACCTCTTCAAGTGTGCGCGAATAGCCGTCGGTCAGTCCGAAGCGGTAGTCGAGCACCTGGCGTTCGCGGTCGGTTAGCGTCGCCAAAATCTCGTGGAGCCTCTCCCTAAGCATCGAATACGCCGCCATTTCGGACGGGTTCTCCGCGTTGGAGTCCGGCAGGAAGTCGCCGTAGTGTGCGTCGTCGTTGTCGCCAACCTTCGCCTGGAGCGAAATAGGCTGCTGGGCCATGCGCTGGACGGACCTGACGAGCTCGACCTTCATGTCCATCTCGGCGGCTAGCTCGTTCTCGTTCGGCTCGCGGCCTAGCTTCTGGAGGAGCTTCTTCTGCACGCGCATGAGCTTGTTGATCGTCTCGATCATGTGCACCGGTATGCGGATGGTGCGCGCCTGGTCGGCGATTGCGCGCGTCGCGGCCTGGCGGATCCACCAGGTGGCGTACGTCGAGAACTTGTAGCCGCGCTTGTACTCGAACTTCTCCACGGCCTTCATGAGGCCGGTGTTGCCCTCCTGTATGAGGTCGAGGAACGAGAGCCCGCGGTTCATGTACTTCTTGACGATGGAGATCACGAGGCGGAGATTGGCCTCGACCATCTTCTCGCGGGCCGTGAGGCCGTTCTGCAGAATCGTCCAGAGCTCGTCGAACGTCTTGAGGAACTCCTCGCCCGGCATGCCGAACTGGCGCTCGAGCTCGGCCGTCTTCTCGCGGATATCGTCGCGCTCCTGCTCCTCCTTCTTGGTAAGGCGCGCCTTCTTCATGAGCTCGGAGGTACGGGTCTTGTACTCCTTGTACTTGAGGAACAGCCGCTCGTGCGCCTCCTGGCAGAGTATCTCGAGGACCTTGTGCTTGAAGCTGAGCGTCACGAAAGCCTCGCGAACCGCGTCGCGTGCGTTGGCGAGGCTCTTCTCGGCGCCGCGCATCTTTGCGGGCGAAACGCCCTTCTGACGGCGCAGGTCCATCACCTTGTCGGACGCTTCGCGCATGCGCTTCTCGACGTCGCGGAGGAGGCTGCGGAACTCAGGAAGCTTCGCTATGTACTCGTCGCGGCTGTTCTCGTACGCGTCGGACACGACCCTGTCGAACCGTTCCTCCATGTTCTCGAGCTTGTCGAGAAGGCCGAGGTACATCGACGGAGTGAAGGCGAAGCAGTTGAAGATGTCATTGACCTTGACCTCCGCCGCCTCGATCTGCTTGCAGATCCTGACTTCCTCGTCGCGGCTAAGGAGAGGCACCTGGCCCATCTGGTGGAGGTACATCCTGATTGGGTCGTCGAATATCTCCGAAGGACGCTTGGGAGTCGTGTCGTCCTTCTTGTCCCTCATAGCGCGCCACTTCTCGACCTCGTCCGCGCTGATGACCTTCACGTTGAGCGACGCAAGCTGCTCGATGTAGCTCTGTATCGTGTGGTCGTCGAGAACGGCCTGCGGGATCATCTGGTTCATCTCGTCGTACGTGACGTACCCGCCGTTCATGTCGCTGCGCGCCTTGAGGTCCGTGAGGATCGCCTGCCGCTCCTCCGCGCCCAGGATGCTCGCCGCCCCTATCTGCGTGATGGGGAGGTCTTCGTCGTCATTCTGCGCGGCTACGAAGGAATCTGGAATGGGCGCGGCCTGCTCGGGGATCGGGGGGAGGTCTGCGTCGCCATCCTCCGAAATCGGCATGTCGTCGAGATCGTCCCCCTCCTCTTCGTGCACCGCCTCGGCAGCGACCTTCTCGAGGTCGAGGTTGCGCGCCTCGGTCTCGGAATCGAGCATTCCGCCGTTTTCCTCGAGCAGCGCCGCTATCTCGCTGTCGTCAAGGATCGCAACTTCGTCTACCGACTCGTCAGGGGACAAGGCAAGGTCCATGTCCTCCTCAATGGGGGCAACGGGCTTCTTGGAAGCCTCGGCAATCCGCTTTTTCTGCTGAGAAGTCTCAACCTTCTTCGCCGGCGCCTTCTTCGCGGCTTGGGACTTGGCGGGCACCTTCGCTGAGCCTGATGCCTTTCCGCCTTTCACCGTTTTCTCCGGTTTCACAGCCTTTTTCGGCTTAATTGGCATTTTTTCTGACTTCTTCGCAACTTTCTTCGACGCCATGGGCTCTCCAAGGTATAAAATGACCTAATGTCAAGTGACAAATTTGTATCTTATCACATCGCTTATGCCGCGTCAACCCGCAAAATGAGATTTTTTCGCCTTTTACCGGATGGGATCCCAAGAAAGGTCGGTACGGACGAACCGCGCGCCTGAAGGAACTGGGAAATTGCGCCTTTCAGCCCTTACCGTAATCCACAGCCCGCCTGTCTTGAAGGACACGAACTCATCGCCCTTGGGGCCCGTCAGCCTCGATGGATCGTCGCAGCTGGGCCGCGTCAGGGATATGAAAAGCGGAGTGGACTGGCTTTCGAGGAATTCTGCCCTCGGGGCCGACACTCGCGCGAGCGCCTCGAGATTCTCCTTCCCGTTCTCGGGCGAGCACGTAAAGCGCGACACCCCTGCATCCGCAAGCTCGGCCGCTGCAGCGGAGTTGAACGTGTACAGCGACCAGTCCGCGGTTATGTCGGAAACGCCAGACTGCTTCAGCAGCCGCAGCGTCGCCAGGTCGGAAGCCTCCCATTTCGCGAAACCGGCGCGCACAAGGCGCTTCACCGACGAACGGAGCCTTCCGAACTGCGGCTCGGGCGTGAACACCGGAAGCGCAATGCGCATGTCGGGCGAAGCAGCCGCCGCGTCGAGCGACTCGCTCCACACCACCACGACCTCGTCGTACCCGGCGGAATCGACCTCGCCAAGCTGGTCTGTGCGAACCTTGAGGACGGAAAACACCTGGGCGTCGCCATCCTGGCATGACGCGCTCGCGTCGACTCGTTGCGCAGTCCCCCGATGCCGTCCAAGGAGATCCAACGCGGAAGCTACGCGCGCGCGCATCCTTTCGGCCGCAACGCCGTCCAGCCTCTCCACGAGGTCGCGGCGGAGGTCGTTCAGCAGCGACGGCGGCGCGAAGCGCCCATCAGGATCGGAAACATCGAGCCGCCCAAGTCTCCATCCGCTCTCGCCCAGCCTGTCGAACGCCTTGCGCGCCGCCCCGTAGGTCTTCGACGCGTCGCGCGCCGCGTCCAGCGGCTGATTCGCGGTCGCCTCGGCGAGTGTTTCGCCGCCACTTCGGGCGGTTGCCGTGGCGCCTGAGGGGGAAAGCGAGAGCTCAACGTCAACAGGCTTCCCCGACTTGATTTCCGACGGGCGGAACGGCGGCACGGGGAAAGCGCGCTTCACGGCGTTTGAAGAAGAGCAGTAGACTGTGGCCCCGTTTGCAAGCTGCATCTCGCCCGGGTTTTCCACGAGAACCTCGACGTCGCTTCCCGCAGGAGCCTCGAACACGGGCTTTCTCGAAATCGCAAGTCTCATAGCCGATATCCCGAAGCCGCATGGCTTGCCACCCGTGACGAGGAACTGCAGGCCGTCGTGCTTCTCGAGCGCGCGAGAAGTGTGGAAGCGCAGCCACGCGCGCCCCTCGCGGTCGCGAGTAACGCGCTTGACCTTCCCGATCGGCGCGCCGAGATGCCCGAGCGACTCGCCGTCCACCGGATTGTCGGCGGAGGGCCTTCCGGAAATGTACAGCTCCGTCGTGCGGCGAGAGAACACGGTCTCCATGTCCTCGCGCGAAGCGGAGGCGTCAGTCTGCGCCCCGCGGTACATCGCGTCGAGCAGCATTCGATAGTGCTTCGTAACGGAACCAACGTACACGGGGCTCTTCATGCGTCCTTCGATCTTGAGCGAGGCAACGCCAGCCTCCTCGAGCTGCGCGAGCCGCCTGTCGAGGCGCAGGTCCCTCATCGAGAACGGAAGCGACTTCGCGCCGGTGGCGTCCTCGTATCCGAGGCGGCAGCAGTATGCGCACTGTCCGCGGTTCCCGCTGCGGTTCTTCTCCATCGCCGAGAACAGGCACAGCCCCGAAATCGAATAGCAGAGCGCCCCATGCACAAACACCTCGAGCTCAACGCCGCAGCGGTCCGCTATCGACGCGATCTCCGCCGCCGAAAGCTCGCGCGCGAGCACGACGCGCGAAAACCCCAGGTCCCTCATCGCAAGCACGCCCTCGAGGTTGTGCGCCACAAGCTGTGTTGAAGCGTGCAGCGCAAGTCCGGGGAAGCTCTCGCGCACAATGCGCGCAATGCCGAGGTCCTGCACGATCAGCGCGTCAGGACCGGCGTCCTCCAGCTCGGCGAGCGTCTCCACGGCGGAATCAAGCTGCGCCTCGTCTACCACGGTGTTGAAGGTCACGTACACCTTCTTCGCGGGAATGAAGCTGCGAGCATACGCAAGAAGCCCGCGAAGGTCGGACATCGTGAAGTTCCTGGCGTCGGCCCTGGCGGAGAACGAGGTCATTCCGCAGTACACCGCGTCCGCGCCTGCGGCGAACGCGACGCGCGCCGTATCGAAGTCGCCGGCCGGCGCAAGTAGCTCCATAGTCTGCGCGCTCATATCCTCTTGTCCCTGAGCGACTCCCTGACCTCGGCGTCGAGCGCCGGAAGCTCGGCGTGAACCACGATCTTGAACGGGAGGTGCATCCCGAGCGGACGGAGGAACCGCACCATGCGCATAGAGCGCACGTGTATCTCGCCGGGGACCTTCCCGGAGGCCAGTATATGGTCGAGGAGCTGGGGCGCGAGGGTCTGCCAGAGCGAAACCAAGCCGTCTGGCCGGCCGCTCACCACCATCGTGCGCCACACGAACCGCGTCTTGGCGCTTGCGTCAACAGCCGCGAACAGGTAGATCGACCTCGCATGCGGCTCGCTCGTCTGCACGCCAGGAAGCTTTCCGAAGTCCAGCTCTATCCTGGCAGACTGGTCGAAAGGAAGGTCCTTCGCGCGTGCGAGGATGTCTTTGCGCAGGGCGACCTTTTCCATGAACTCGGGGTTCTTATCCGGGAGCGGCAGGGCGCAGTCGGACCATTTCCCGTCGGCCTCCTGCCGCTTGGCGAATAGCGCCCTTTCCTGCACGTACTTCATCGCGAGGTCTGGGTCGCCCTCGAAACGCATGAAGAGGCCGAAGCACTCGTAGAGCATCGCGGCGAGCAGCGGAATCGACTCGGCCGGGACGGGGCAAGGAACATAGCCCTCTTCGCAGGAGCGCAGGACAGGCTGTCCGCCGGCCGGGAACACGACCTCCAGGTGCGCGATGTCGTCGGGCGACGACGCAACCCAGAAGTCGTTGTTCTGGCGAGTGATGAGGAAGCAGTGGAAGGCGCGCCATCCGCGGAAGAAGAGAATCCTGGCGGGAACGCCTTCCGCCGCTGGCATCACGTTCACGAGCCACGGCTCGGCGTCGCCGGACGGAAGCAGCGCCCAGTTGTGCGCCGCGGCCGTTCGCCACGCGCCGAGCTTCGCAATCGCCTCGGCTACTTCGTATGGGTTTCCGCGGTCCATCAGGTCGTCTTCTGCATGTCGCAAAGTCTGCGGTACGCGCCGTTGAGGGCGTACAGTTCGTCGTGCGTTCCGCGCTCGACGATCTCGCCGTCGTTCATGACCAGTATCATGTCGGCGTTGCGGATCGTCGAAAGGCGGTGCGCGATCACAAAAGTGGTTCTGTTCTCCATGAGGTTGTCTATCGCGTCCTGCACAATCCGCTCAGTGACGGTGTCGAGCGCGCTGGTCGCCTCGTCAAGAACGAGTATCGGCGGGTTCCTCAGGACGGCGCGCGCTATCGCAACGCGCTGGCGCTCTCCCCCGGAAAGCGCGAAGCCCTTCTCGCCCGCCACGCGCGAATACCCCTCGGGCTGGCTCATGATGAACTCATGCGCGTTCGCGAGCTTCGCTGCCGCCACGACCTCCTCGTGCGTGGCGTCGGGCGAGCCGTACTTGATGTTCTCCTCGATCGTGTCGTTGAAGAGAAGCGTCTCCTGCATCACCGATCCTATGAGCGAGCGGATGTCCTCTATCCTGAGGTCGCGTATGTCGACGCCGTCCATGGTCACGCGCCCTTCGCGCGGGTCGTAGAAGCGCGCAAGCAGCCCGCTCATCGTGGACTTGCCGCTGCCCGTGCCGCCAACCACGGCCACCACCTTCCCGCGAGGGATCTCGAACGTGGCGTTGTGGACTGCGTCGCGTTCGGCCGTGTCGTAGCGGAACGACACGTTCTCGAACACGATCTTGTCGTCAAACGAAGTCTTCGCGACGGCATCGGCGCGCTCCGGCAGCTCCATCCTTACGTCGAGGAGCGAGAATATCCTCCCCAGCGCGGCGCGTCCCTGCTCGATCTGGACCTGCAGCTTCGAGAGCTGCTTCAGCGGCTTGTAGATGACGAGCAGCGGGGCAAGCATCGGGACGATGGCCGAGAGCTTCACGTGCTCGATGAAGCACCACACCACGAATCCGCAGAGAAGCAGTATGCCCACGGTCTCAACGGCCGGCCCGACGAGAAGCCCCCAGCGGACCGCCCTCAGCGTGGCCTTGAGCATGTTGCGGTTGGCTGCGTCGTACTTCTCGTTCTCGAAGTCCTCCGTGTGGTACGCCTTCACCACCTTCACGCACGTAAGGATCTCGTGTATGCGCGACCCGACAACGGAGAACCGCTCGAGCGAGCGCTTCGACCACTTGCGTATCCTCTTCGAGAGGAACACGACCGGCAGCATGAACATCGGGAACCCGACCACTATGAGCCCCAGGGTCGGCAGCATGCGGTTCTCGATAGCCGTGTACACGATGAACCCCACCGAGACAGCGATTTCGAACGGCGCCTGGGCCAGCTCCTGCAGGACGTGCTGGATGATGATCTGCACCTGGTGCGGGTCGCTCGTGGAGCGGGACATAAGCTGCCCGACGTCTATCCGCCCGTGGAACTGCATCGACTGGCGCTGGATGTGGTGCAGCATTTCGCACCGCAGGTCCTTCACGGTGTTCATGCCCGCCCACGTGAGGCAGTAGTGGTTGAGGAACGTGAGCGCGCACCTGAGAAGCGCCATCAGCGGCACTATCACGAGGATCGCGAACATCAGCGGCGCGCCAAGCTCGTCGTCCGCGTCCTGCAGCTCGATCCCGAACTTCGCCGCGAAGGCGCGCGCCTTGTCGTACTGCCTGAGGATCCCCTTCGCCTTCTTCTGCACCTTGTCGGCCGCCTTAGAGCGCGCCGAAGGCAGCGCGTTCCCCTCGACGTCGGCTTCGTGCGGCTGCGCCTCCTCCTTCACGAAGCTCAGCGAGGGCGTCTCGCGGGAATCGGCCGCCGAGGCCTTGTCGAGCGTCGGCTGTATCACCTGGAACAGCGGGATGAGCGTGCTCGCAGTGAGCATGCCGCAGATTATGCCCACGAATATCCTGACCCGGTACTTGCGGGCGCATTGCCAAAGCCGGCCGTACGCCTCCTTCGCGGTGTATTCGCGGTCGAAGAACTCGCGTTCGTACTTGACGCCCTTGCCGGTCTTCATGCGAGGCACTTCTCCGCTTCGAGCGCCGCCGACGCGCCTGACCCGGCCGCGACAACCGCCTGCTTGTAGTATGGGTCCGCGCAGTCGCCAGCGGCGAACACGCCCTTGACCGGCGTCCTTCCGCGCTCAACCACGACATAGCCCGCTTCGTCCAGAAATCCGGGAATCCCCCTGAAAAGCGCCGTGTTCGGCGAATGGCCTATCGCAACGAACGCACCGGCCACAGCCAATTCGCGCAGCGAACCGTCTGCCGTCGACTTCAGGCGCAGCCCGGAGAGCCGCTTGCCGTCGCCAAGGAACTCGTCGACTACGCTGTTCCACGCGACCTTCACGTTCTCCGTCGAGAGGACCCTGTCCGCCATCACCTTCGACGCCCTGAGCGCGTCGCGCCTGTGGACGAGCGTGACAGACCTGCACATCCTAGCGAGGTACAGCGCGTCGCCCGCGGCCGTGTCGCCGCCACCTATCACGGCGACGTCCGCCCCCCTGAAGAAGGCGCCGTCGCATGTGGCGCATGCGGAAATCCCGCGGCTGCGGTACTTCGCCTCGCCCGGGAGGCCGGTCCACCTCGCCTCCGCGCCTGTGCACACGATCACCGCCTTCGCCTCAAGCGTGCCGTTCATCATCGTATCGAGCTTCTTGACGTCGCCGGAAAAGTCAACCAACTGCACTTCGTCCATCATGAACTCCACGCCGCAGCGCTCTGCCTGCCTGCGCATTGCGTCCATAAGCGCCGGTCCGGAAACCGGCTCGGCGAACCCAGGGTAGTTCTCGACGTCGGAAGTCTGCGTGAGCTGGCCTCCGCTCTTCATGCCCTCAACCAGAAGCGGGGCGAAACCTGCGCGCGCGGCGTAGATGCCGGCCGTCAGCCCCGCAGGTCCGCTTCCAAGTATGACAATATTTCTCATGCGCGTTTATTCTACCAAAAAAGACGCTTCGCCGCTAGCGCACAACGGCATCCGAGCTGTTCGGCAGATATGCGCCAAAAGACTTGAGCTTGCGCTGTAGCGCCCTTATGTCAACGCGATGCACGTCACCCGAGCCGTCGGCGGCAAGGGCGGCCGCCATGCCCGCCGCCTGTCCCATGATGTAGCAGGCCGGCATCACGCGGATCGACGCCTGCACCTTCTGGTCGGTCGATACGCAGCGTCCAGCCACAAGGAGGTTCTTCACGCCCTTCGCGCAGAGGATGCGGTACGGGATTCCGTAGCTTTCGCCCTTCTTGTAGCGGTAGAGCCTGTCGAACTCCTCGCGGTGCTTCTCGTACGCGTCCTTGTCGGCGCTCGAGGGATGGATGTCGATTGGATACGCGTAGCGCCCGATTTCGTCCGGGAACACCGCGCGCTTCATGTAGTCGTCGAGCGTCATCACGTAGTCGCCCATGATGCGCCGCGTCTCGCGGACTCCCATCATCGCCGCCGTCTCCACCAGCCGGATGTTCTCGAGCCCGCACTTGACGTACTCGCGGAAGTACCGCTCGTACTCCTTCATCGACTCGCGTCCGCGGATATACCCCTTCGTGAGCGAGCGCTCGTCAGTGCCGTCGAGATCGAACACGTGCCCGATGTTGGCGGTCGCATAGCCGTCCGGGAACCGGTAGAGCCCGGTCATGTGCAGGTCGGGCTCCTTGAACACGCCGTCCGCCGCCGCTCGCGCGAGTTCCGCGCCGAAAGGCTGCGGGCTTTTGGGGCGCTCCTTCTCCCAACGGCTCCAGTCGACACCGCACCACGCGGAAAGAAGCGACGCCGGCATCATGTGTCCGGACGCATCGCCCTTCTCGAAGGGCACTCCGGCCTGAACCGCGAGATCGCCGTTGCCCGTCGCGTCAATGAACGCCTTTGCCCGAACGGCCCATATCCCGCTCGGCGCGGCCACGACCGCGTACCGGATCGCGTCGCCCTCCCGGACAACGTCGACGACGCGCGTCTGGAACACGAAGTCCGCTCCGGACTCGGCCATTACGGCGTCGTACTCGCGCTTCACGGCCTCGAAGTCGAACGCGCCGCGAACCATCGCGCCCGCCTTCTGCAGACGGTCGCGGAACCTCGTCCCGAAGCCGCACGCGAGGTCGCGCGTCCCGTCGCCCCACTGCATGAACACCGGCACGCGCGCGGCGGTGCCCATTCCGCCGAAGCACGTGAAGCCCTCGGCAAGGAACACCCGAGCACCAGCAGCGCGCGCCGCAACCGCCGCGGCCACTCCGGCCGAGCCGCCACCCGCGATGAAGACGTCGGTATCCACCTTCACCGGCAGAGACCTTGAATAGCTCACCCTCGAGCCGTCGCCAGCCGGCAACTCTGCGCCAGCCCCGGCCTGCGAGCCGAATCCCGCGAATGGCGCCGCACCGAAGGAGAACGCCGCACCCTTCATGAAGTCTCGTCTGTTCATGGCGCCATTATAGCATAACCTCAGCGCCTCCCGCCACCTGTAAATACGCGTTTATTCGGCACGGGTGGTAACGGAGCCATCTTTGCGAGCCTTCGGAGTTGACACAAAC
>CAMORM010000059.1 GCA_946623785.1 uncultured Verrucomicrobiota bacterium | reverse complement strand
GAGTGCCGTGCCAAGTTCGTGAAGTTCTACGTCACGGTTCTCAGGCGCCTCAAGTCCGAGTTCGGGGACGAGATCAAGGTGGGCGGACCTGCCCTGTGCGGCTACAACGCGGAGTGGCTGAACGACCTCCTGTCCGCTTGCCGCGACGCCGGCGTCGCGCCCGACTTCATTTCGTGGCACGGGTACGCGCGCGACCCGATGCAGTACGCGCGCGAGGCCGACGAGGGCCGCAAGCTCTGCGACTCCTACGGCTTCCCCAAGTGCGAGCTCATACTGAACGAGTGGCACTACTTCGGCGAGAACTACAGCTGGGGCGACATGCAGCGCTGCTCCGACCCTGCTGTCAAGGCGCGCATCTGGGAGGGACCCGACAGCCACAACGGCATCCGCAGCGCGTGCTTCACGCTCGCGGCGCTCGCGAACCTCGAGCGGTCGAAGATGACGCAGGCGTACTACTACGGCTGCCGCCACACGGGGGCGTGGGGATTCAAGGACGAGCTTCAGAAGAAGTACAAGGTATTCTACGCGCTCAAGCTGTTCGGCGATATCGTCAAGAACTACTCGACGATCTGCGCGAGCGAGTCCGACGGCACGGTCACGCTCTTCCCGGTGAAGGGACCCGACGGACGCATCGGCCTGCTCGTGTCCGATTACGGCGGCGCGTCCCGTCAGATCTCCGTCAGCGTGAAGGGGTTGCCCAAGGGCACGAAGGCGACCTGCACGCTGCTTGACTACCAGCATGATCTCACGCCGCATGACGTGTCGTTCGCGGACGGCAAGCTGAAGCTGGTCAAGCCCGACTTCCATTCGGCCGCCTTCTTCGTGGAATTCAGCAAGTAGGCGACACAACCATGAAAACAAAAGTTATCCTCTCCTCGATTTCGCTGCTGCTTCTTCCGGCGGCGATGCCGTGCTTCGCCGTGATTGAGCCCGTTTCGCCCGGTAGCGGCGAGATGGTCGCGCTCGTCCCGGACGCGCAGAAGAAGGCGATGTCCCTGCCGACGCTTGACGAGCGGCTGAAGCTGTTTGCGAAGGACAAGGCGTCCGGCAAGGTCCTTCGCCACGACCCGTTCTGGCGCAAGTCGAAGCCGCTTGAGCTGAAGTGGCGTGCGACGGAAGGCGAGGTCGGGCCGTGGAAGATCGAGATCGGGAAGTCGCCCGACCTGTCGGACGCGCGGGTCTGGTACTTCTCCGACCTGAAGACTGACGCGGCCACGGGACGCGAAGTCGGCCAGGCGGCCGCCGCGGCAGAGGTGTCGCGGACGATTCCGCGGGCGAATCTGGAAATCGCGCGCGACTACTACTGGCGGGTCTCGGGACGCAAGCCGTGCGGCCCCAAGTGCAGTCCGCGCCATGCGAACAAGAAGAGCCGGTGCCTTGTCCGTTCGGGTGTCGCGTCGTTCCGCACGGAGGACCTCGCCCCGCGCTGGATCGAGATCGACGGGCACGTGTCGAATTTCCGCGACTTCGGCGGCCGGCGCACGGCGGACGGGCGCCGCGTGAAGCAGGGAATGGCCTACCGGGGGCAGGGGCTCAACGACAACAGCCTCACGGGCGACGAGCCGGGACGGAACCGGCTGACGGTCGAGGACGTGAAGTACCTCACTGGCACGCTCGGCATCCGCACGGACCTCGATCTCCGCAGCGACGGCGAGACGGCCAAGATGAAGGAGTCGCCGCTCGGCCCCGGCGTCGCGTTCATCCAGCGTTCGTCGGCGTGCTACGCGGGCATCTTCACCTCGGATGGCAAGAAGGTCATGGCGGAGAACTTCCGCGTCTTTTGCCGTCCCGAAAACTATCCCATCTACTTCCACTGCATCGGCGGCGCGGACCGCACGGGCTCTCTCGCCTACGTGCTGAACGGCGTCCTTGGCGTCGACCGGCACGAACTCGAGACGGACTGGGAGTCCACCTTCTACCCGAGGATCCCCGACGCCAACCCCGATCCGCATTTCTGGTGCCGGGAATCCCACTTCAACAAGGGATTCTCCAAGTACGGAAAAGAGGGCGACAGCTGGAACCGGCGCATCGAGCTTTACCTGCTCGACTGCGGCGTCACGAAAGAGGAGATCCAAGCCTTCCGCTTGATCATGCTCGAATAGCCCTCGAAAGTGAGCGGATTGCCAACTCCTTCGTTACGTAAAGTCTCGTCAGTTCATGCTTGATTGAGGTGGCATAATGAAACGTCTGTTATCGTGTTTTACCGCGCTTGTAGCCTTCGCCCTAGTGGCTGGTGCGCAGGCGCTGACGCTCACGTCGCCCGAGAACGGCGCGACGGTGCCGCTGTTGAGCGAGAAGCAGAAAGCGTTCATGCGCATGACGCGCGAGGAGCGGGCACCGTTCTTCGACGACGCGCAGCCGAAGAAAGAACGGGAGGTCAGGTCCTACCGCTCCGAACCGCAGCCCGTGCGCCTCGCCTGGGAGGGGAAGGGGCCGTTCGAGGTGACGGTGGCGAAGCGCGGCACCGCGGAACCCTGGTTCCGCGCAACCGTGGCTTCCAACCGCGTGGACGTGTGGAATCTCGAAGTCGGGCAAGCCTACGAGTGGGTCGTGCGCGCAGGCGACGCGTGTGCCAAGGGAAGTTTCGTGACGGAGGATGTGGCACCGCGCCTCATCCGCGTGCCGGGTGTGCCGAACATGCGCGACATGGGCGGGCGCGTGGCGGGTGGTCGCCGTGTGCGGCAGGGGCTTGTGTACCGTTCCTCCGGACTCAACAACAACGCCAAGGGCATCTACTACACGTACGACGAGATCAAGCAACTTGAGGCGGACGGGAAGCTGGCCGGGATGGGGTCGCTCGGGGCGAAGTACTCGGCCAAGCTCAAGGCGGGGAAGGTTCTCGACAAGCGCTACCTGCGTCTGAAGAAGCCCCGTCCCTCCGAGCTGGGAACGGCGCGCCTGACGGAGGAGTGGCGCGAGTACATGTGCAAGACGCTCGGAATCAAGACCGACATCGACCTGCGCAGCGCGCACGAGCGGTTCGGCATGACGGGTTCGCCGCTCGGTCCGGACGTCAAGTTCGCGACGCTGGAGGACGAGCTTCACGGCTACTCGGCGATCCACACGGTCGGCGCGGAGGATATGCGGCGCGTGCTGCGGGTGTTCCTCGACCGCGCGAACTACCCGATCGACTTCCACTGCATCGGCGGGGCCGACCGCACGGGCACGGTGGCGGCGGTCCTGTTGGGCATTCTCGGCGTCGACGACGACGAAATCTGGAAAGATTACCAGATCACCGCCTGGCATGGCGGCGTGAACGACGCCAAGCATCTCGGATGGTTCACGGCGTTCGTGAAGTCGTTTGACAAGTTCGAAGGCTCGACCTTGGCCGCGCGCATCCGGAAATACGTGCTGTGGCTTGGTTTCACGCAGCAGGACATTGATACGATCCGCAGTATCCTGCTCGAGTGACCATGCGCGATGACGGCGAACATGCTAGGCGATTAACTCAGAAGAAAGGAAAGCAAGAATGAAAATGAAAGCGATGATGGTGGTGTCGTTGGCCGTGTTTGCGGCGACGGCGGCGGATTGCATGCAGTCAGCGACCGTGCCGGGCGAGGCGGCGAGCCTTCTGCCCGCCGGAAAGAAGTTCAGTCTCGTATGGAACGACGAGTTCAACGGCGATAGGCTGGACGAATCGAAATGGAGCTACCGCACCAACTTCTGGGGACGGCGCGCGCCGTGGTTCGCCGCTCCCGAGGACGACGCCGTGGAGGTGAAGGACGGCAAGGTGCATCTCAAGATCGTCAAGAAGCCAAACGGCCAGTTCGTGTCGCCGCAGCTCCAGACGGGCGAGCTGATGTGGGACATCGCCTGGGACGAGAAGCGCACCGGCTTCTTCCCGCTGCCGAAGCGCGAGAAGCCGAAGTTCGTCCACAAGTACGGCTACTACGAGTGCCGTTTCCGCCTCCAGCGGAAGGCGGGCTGGTGGAGCGCGTTCTGGATGCAGACCGAGCAGCAGGGCTGTACCCTCGATCCGGCGATCAGCGGTGTTGAGCAAGACATCATGGAGTCGTTCAATCCCGGCGAGATCATCGCCCACTGCTTCCACGCGAACGGCTACAGCGGCAACTATATCGGATTCAAGACGCCTCGCGTGAAGAACGCGTTCGCAAAGGACGCCGTCGTCAACGTGGGGACGGACGCGTTCCACACCATCGGCATGCTCTGGGAGCCTGACGGCTACACGGTCTACATCGACGGGAAGCAGCACGGTCAGAAGGTCGGCACGGGCAAGGGCGAGGCGGTCTCGCACATCCCCGAGTTCGTCCTGCTCACGACCGAATGCAAGCCCTACCGCGGAAAGCGCATGACGGCGCAGCCGGATGAGAAACTGCGGAAGACGCTCGACGAGGCCGTGGCCGCGGGAGATGACTTCGTCGCCGATTTCGTCCGCGTCTACGACGTAGTGGCCGAATAGGGTCAAAGGGTCAGTTGGAGGCATCCCATGAAAAGACGAGAATTCCTGTGGATGGCGGCGGGGGCGTCGGGTGCGGCCGTGCTGGGCGGCTGCCGGACGGCATCCGTCCGCGACAACGCGGCGTTGCGCGCGGCGGTGGACGGCTACGTGGCGGAAGGACTCTATCTGGGGCTCGCCTGCGCGTCCAACCGCGGCGACCTCTACGTGAAGGGGAGGCGGACGCTCGACGAGCCGCGTCTCCCCGTGACGGCTGACACGCTCTTCGACCTTGCGTCCGTCGGCAAGACCCACACCGCCGCGCTCTGCGCGCTCCTGTACGCGGACGGCAAGCTCGACGTGGACGCGCCGTTCACGAAGTACCTGCCGGAGCACGTCCTCGCGAAGGAAAACTGCCGCATCACGGTGCGCGACCTCGCCACGCACTCCGGCGGGTTCGACAACTCCAAGCCCAACATGACGTCGGACGCGAAGAAGATGTTCGCGGAGCTCTACCGCAAGCGTCCCGTGTGGCCGCGCGGCACGCGCTTCTGCTACGCCTGCTCGAACTTCGTCTACCTCGGGCTGATCGTCGAGCGCCTGACGGGAATGGGCCTCGACGCGGCGGCGAAGAAGATGCTGTGGGGACCGCTCGGCATGACGCGCACGACGTGGCAGACGGTCGTCGACGATCCCAACGTCGCGGAGTACCCGCCGTCCACGTACGGCGGCGAGCGCCTGGGGACGCGGAAACGTCGGATCGGCGAACGCAACGACACATGCGCGCACCTCGCGCCGTGTCCGATGGGCAACGGCGCGAATTTCTCCACTGCGCCGGACATGCTCCTTTTCGTGACCGACCTCCTGCGCCGCGAACGCTTCCCCCAGGCGTATTACGACCTGCTGTTCGCGCCGTCGTTCGACGGGGACGGGCACCGGCGCAGCTTCGGCTGGGACATGACGGCGGCAAAGTCGACGTTCACGTCTTGGACGAAGACCGCGTTCTCCGACAAGGCCATCTGCCACACCGGGTGGACGGGTCCGGCGATCGCCGTCGACCCAGAGCGCAATTTCGCCGGCGTCATCCTCGGCAACCGCCTCGCCAGCAAACAGAAGACGATGGGTCCGCGCCTACACCTCCTCGACCTCATGGCGTGAAACTGTTGCCGGTGAGGACCAGAAAGTCTTCGATGACACTTTTATGACGGGGAAAGGACAGGAGTCGGCGTGGCGCATCGGGTGGGCGGCGGCGAAGGCAAACGCCGTGCCGATGGTCGTGCTGTGGTGCCTTGCGGCGGCGTCGGTGGCGGCCTACTATCTCGTGCCGGGCGTGGCGGCGGCGTTCGAGCCGTTGATGCGGTGGCAGGTCGAAAGCGGGTGGGTGGCGGCGTTCCTGAACCGTTTCGTGTTCGCGGGGCTGCTGCCGGGCGTGTTCATGTTGTCCTTGCCGCATCTGCGTGCGCCGGTCCGTCCGGTGGCGAGCATCTTCGTGATCGGCGTCTGGTGCGGCCTGTGGGGCATCGCCACGGACGCGTTCTTCCATTTGCAGTCGATCTGGTTTGGGGACAGGCCCGACTTGGCGGTCATCCTCGCCAAGACGGCCGTGGACCAGTTCGTGTGGAACGTGTTTCTCGTGACGCCCAGCGTGTCGACGTTCTACTTCTGGATCGCGTGCGGTTACTCCTTCGCGCGGATGCGGCGCGACTGGCCGAAGCACTGGATCCGCGGCGTGATCCTGCCCAACCTGCTCGCCAACTGGTGCGTGTGGATTCCCGTCGTGGCCGCAGTCTACGCGTTTCCGCGTCCGCTCCAGATCCAGGTCTCGGGATTCGCCACGGCGTTCTGGGTGCTGATGTGCCTGAAGATCGGCGCGCTCAGCCGCCCAGCGACGAAAGGCGCGGAATGAGCTCGGCGGAGAAGAGCACCTGGCGGGGCGGGAGCGTGTCGTGTCCGAGCCGGAGCGCCATGAGGCGGGCGGCCTCCTCGCCGATGAAGCGGGCGGGCTGGCGCAGGGACGAGATCCCGAGGTGTCGGCTGTGCGAGATGTCGTCGAGGCCGATGTACTTGACCGTGCGCCGGTAGAGACGCGAGCAGACGCCCATGAAGGCGATCGCCATGTCGTCGTGGATGAACACGAGGCCGTCGGGGCGGCGGCGCATCACCGTGCGGACGAACGATTCGTCCGTGGGGTCGCCGCGGAAGAGGAGCGGACCGTCCGTGGGGAGTCCGCACTCCTCCAGCGCGTTGCGCATGCCGTTGTACCGCGCGTCGACCGTCCAGACCTGTTTCTCGTGGCTCACGTACACGAGGCGGCGGCAGCCGCACGCGATGAGGTGCTTCGCCTGCACGTAGCCCGCCTGCACGTTGTCGATGCCGACGAAGTCGAAGTCGCTGCGGCGCGGGAAGGGGACGATGTCGCGGTCGATGAGGACGACGGTGATGCCCTTGCGACGGAGCGTTTCGGCGATCTCCTGGTTGCGGAGCTCGACGCCCCGCTCGCCCATGGCGTCCTGCGGGACGAAGAACACGCCCTTGATGTTCGCCGCCTTGCAGCGGGCGACGTAGTCGTCGAGCGAGCCGTCGCGCGCAAGCTCGTTGAACTCCTGCCGGGCGCCCCAGATCAGGTTGAGGTTGTAGGCCCGCGCCGCGCCGGCGGACGACGAGGCCCTCGCTCTCCAGGGTGGCGAGCACCTTGGCGGCGGTCGCGCGCGAGATGCCGTACTGTCGGATCAGGGCCCGTTCGGAGGGGAGCTTCCCCAACGCGTACTCGCCCGCGAGAACCTTCTCGCGGATGCTGTCGGCAATGAGCCGGTACGGCGGTTTTGTGTTCGTTTTCATGGCAATCAAGCCAGCTTGTGCATAGGAACGTGCGAGAAATGGTCGTCGGACGAAAGGACCGCCGCGCCATGTTCATTTCCACATGTCCTCGTCGATTTTCGAGAAGCCGATCACCGGCGCGACGATCTCCCGAAGAGCCGCGTTGACGCTTATGCCGAGCCTGTCGGCGTAGTCCTTCAGCGCCGAGACAAACTCAGGTTCCGCTCTGAATGTGAGTGCTTCCATGTGATATCGCATTCCAATGCAAAAAGATGTCAGTATTATGCCATCGTTCTCCTTGCCTGTCAAGTCAAGGGATAGGGAATTATCCCCAATGTGGCATCTTGGCACTTTGGGGATAATTTTCGGCCTCGAAATTTATCCCCAATATAGCATTTCTGCGTCTTGGGGATAATTCTCCGTCTTCATTATACCATCATTCATCTTGTCGGTTGCCATCGGGTGCTAAAGTTGTCATTTGTTGCGATGTTTAGCCGGATATGGGTTATCGGTTGCTAAACATGGGTAAAAATGATATACTTTAGCCACCGATAAGGAGAAGAAGGATGATTGGAAGAAGAGAAGAGATTCAGCTGTTGAAAAAAGCCTATGAATCGCCATATTCCGAATTCGTAACTGTATATGGGCGCAGGCGCATCGGAAAGACGTTCTTGATAAACGAGGTATTCAACTACTCTTTTGCCTTTCACGTGGCGGGGTTGAAGCAAGAGGGATTTGCCCGCCAACTGTTGAACTTCCAGTTGTCCTTGCAACGCCAAGGGAATCCGGCTTGTCCGCGTCTACGCAATTGGCTGGAGGCGTTCCATCAGCTGGAGTTGATGCTGGAACGGATGCCTGAAGGGCGTAAGGTCGTTTTTGTAGACGAAATGCCCTGGATGGATACGCCGAAGTCCGGTTTTTTGTCGGCGCTTGAGGGTTTTTGGAACGGGTGGGCAACTTCTCGCAAAGACATCCTTCTGATTGCCTGCGGGTCGGCAACATCCTGGATCGTCAAGAAGATCAACCGCAATCGGGCTGGATTGCACAATCGCGTGCGAACGCGCATCAAAATGTTCCCCTTTACGCTCGCGGAGTGCGAAGAGTATGCGCGCGCTGAGAATCTCGCGTATTCGCGCGAGCACATTGCAGAGTGCTACATGGCCTTCGGCGGGGTTGCCTATTATTGGAGCCTGTTGGAGAAAGGCAAGACGCCGGAGCAGAATTTCAACGAGTTGTTCTTCGGCAAGCGCGATGGACTCCGACAGGAATTCGATGAACTTTATTCGTCGCTGTTCGTCAATCCAGAACCATACATGAACGTGATACTGGCGTTGGGACGACACCGGCAGGGATTGGGACGTGACGAACTGGCCAAGGCAGTGGAAATGGAAAACAACGGGAACTTCTCGTCGCACCTTTTCGATCTGGAGGAGTGCGGGCTCATTCGCAGATACAATCCGATGGGGGGCGTGAACGGAGGGATGTACCAGCTCGTGGACAATTTCTCGCTTTTCTACATGCGATTCGTTCGCGGAAACACGTCACGTTCAGGGGACTACTGGACTGCCGAAGTGGGAGAAGGCGAGAAAAACGAATGGCGGGGAAACGCATTCGAACGGCTGTGCCTGGAGCATATACCCCAAATCAAGAAGGCACTTGGAATTTCGGGCGTGCACACCGAGGTTTATTCATGGAGGACGTCAACTTCCAGAGAATTGAGGGGGGCGCAGGTCGATTTGCTGATCGACAGAAAGGACGGCATCGTGAATCTCTGCGAGATGAAGTTCTCGCAGAAGGAATATGCCATCGGCAAAGAGGAATTCGCGAAGATAAGAAACAGGATCGAGGCAGTCCGGGAAACAATAGGCGCGAAGCGGCCGATACATCTTACCATCGTGACGGCGAACGGGCTGGCGCACAACATGTACTGGAACAATGTGCAGTCGGAGATCACGTTGGATGATCTGTTCACCCCAGCGTAAATGGCGGCCACGGCCATGCGGGGACGAACAGTACCGTCCAGTTTAGGGCGTGATGAATGAGACGTCACCTCAAACTTTCTACAGCGTGCGGTTCTGGGCGCGCCAGTCCCGCATCGTGCAACCGAAACGCCGCTTGAAGAGCGTCTTGAGATAGGCGAGATCCGTGTAGCCGCAGACCTCGGACACGGTTTTGATCGGACGGTTCGTCGTGGCGAGCAGCTTCTTCACCATCTCCAGCTTGCACTGCGTGATGACCTCGTTGATCGATTCGCCGCTGAACTGCTGGAAGCGGAGGTCGGCGAGCCGCCGCGAGACGCCGAGGAATTCCGCCACGTCGTTCGGACGGATGCCCTTTGTCGCGTTCTTGCGGATGAAGTCCGTGGCCCGCGCGAGAAGGTGCGCGGCGGGCGAGGAGGCCGCCGCCGATTCCCGCTCCACGATCTTGAGCGGCCGTGCCAGAAACGGCTCGACCGGCCTTCCCTTTCGTGCCGACATGAGCCGCTCCAGCGTGCGTGCTGCCACGAACCCCAGCTTCTCGTGGTCGGGCAGGATGCTTGAAAGCGGCGGATCGCACGACTCGTCCAGCAGGTCGTCGTTGTCAACGCCCAGGACGGCAACCTGTCTGGGAACCTTGATGTGCGCGTCCTTGCAGAGATTAAGCACTTGCGTGGCGCGCGTATCCCATGCCGTCATCACGGCGGCTGGCTTCGGGAGGGCGAGAAGCCATGCCTTTAGCGCCTCAAGATCCTCCTTGGAGCCGACCGTACCGGGAGAGCTGAATATGTTTGCGGCAAGGCCACGTCCAGCCAGTTCTTCCGTGAATCCCTTTTGCCTAGATACGCTCCAGTACTGGTTGGAAACCGTCGGCACGAAACCGTACGACCGGTGCGAGCCGAGCGAGACGAGATGGCGCGCCCCCAGATGGCCGATGAATTCGTCGTCGTTGCGGGTAAATGCGATATGCGACCTGCGCTTGGCGAGAATAGGCCCCGGATCGCCGATGAAGGACACGGGCACGCTGGAGGCGCACACCTGCCGTGCCGTCTCGTCCGGCCCGGGTTCGCTGGCGATGATGCCGTCGATGCCGTTGGACATTTCCGTCAGGAAGTTCTCGGGCGTGAATTCGTCCGGCATCTGAAACAGTCGCGTGTGCCAATGCGGGTGGCTGCGCGCGAAGTGGAATATGCCGGAGAGGATGTCCCGCCCCGCCGCGCCGGACATCCTCAACACGATCGCCACTCTCCTGATACGGCTCATCGCCAACAAGCATATCAAATCGGTTGCTTGATAGTCAACCTTGAAAATGCCAGAAAACATATCAAAGGGGGCATCGCCGTATTTCACCCATGCGTTTTGAGATAGGAAACAACCAGAACAACTGGTAAAAACAACTTTGAGAGAGGTGCGCGGGCGCGGGGCCTTGCGGCTACTTCGCAGTTCGCGTTTCGTGCCCACCCAACTTGATCGCCTATGGAAGCCGTCCGTCGGCAAGTGTTCATTCAACGCCGTCGCGCTTCCTAAATTTGCGCATGGCGCAGCCCGAAGCGATGCCGCACCCTGTTTGACGGCGGAGGTGAAAACTGCTATCATATTGCCGCTTTTCGGTTGGGTTTCAGTGCTCTTGAGCGGGAAGCGGAATGAAAAGACATGGCGAAGTCCATACATAAAGGCAAGCGGAAAGTGGTCAAGACCGCCGCCCACAAGGCGGCGGAGCGTGCGGTTTTCGTCATGAAGCCGGAATGCCTCGCCTTGATTGAGAACTTCCGGCTCATGGACGACGACTTCATGTCGAAGTGCCTCGAGAACGCGCCGGAGTGCATTGAGCTGATGCTGCGGATCATCCTCGGCAAGAAGGATCTGAAGGTCGTCAAGGCGCAGACCGAGTACCCGATCAAGATCCTTCAGGGGCGCGGCGTGCGCTTCGACGTGTTCGCGAGGGACTCGAAGGGGCGGGAATACGACATCGATATCCAGCGCGCAAACGACGGCGCAGAGCCGCAACGCGCGCGGTACAATTCCGCGTTGATGGATGCGAATGCGCTGAAGTCGGGCGAGGACGTCGACAAGCTCCGCGACACGTACGTCATCTTCATCACCGAAAACGACGTGATGAAGCGCGGGCAGGAAGTGTACTCATATCTGCGAATAGAAGAACACAACGGCGACAGGCTTAACGATGGAACGCACATCGTCTATGTGAACGGCGCGACGCGAAGCGCAACCGAGGTCGGAAAGCTGGTACACGACCTGCTCTGCCGCGACGCGGGGGAGATGTATTTCGATGTTCTCAAGAAACAAGTCAGGCAGTTCAAGGATTCAGAAGAAGGGAGGCACGCCATGTGCAAAGCAGTAGAAGAACTCGTGGAACGCGGTGAGGCGCGCGGTAAGCGCGAGGGTAAGCGCGAGGGTAAGCGCGAGGCCATGCTCGCGATGGCGAAGCGGTTGCTTGCCAACGGAAAACTCATGCTGAAAGAGATTGCCGAATGTACCGGCCTTTCACTTGCGCAGGTCAAGAAGCTTCAGGCGTCGATGGCGTGAGGGGAATGCTCGGTTTTTCTCACGCCGTGTGGTTTGTTGCTGCCTAGCGTCAGGAAGTAGCAGGAATGGGCTATCGGGAGATATTTGAGACGCTCCGGCGGGAGATTCTAGACGGAAATACACCGACGGAAAGACGACGCCAAGCTCATGGGACGGCGCGAGGCTTTTCTTTCCGAACCCGGCACGAAGAACGCCGTCCATCTGGCAATCGTCTCGGCAAGCGGACTTAAACGCAATGCAAATGCGTTTGACGTCCAGTCTGTCGTCACGCTCGACGGTCTCTTTCAGTCCTGATGCCATTGGCTACATAATAAGTGTTGCTTGATAGTCAACTTTTTTGTTGCCATAGAGTTTATCCGAATCCATTGACTTGAAGATGGGTTCTCATGTAAAATTTGCGGCGTCATGAGCAAATCATACGTCAGCATGATCCTATCGGTTGCGGCGGCGCTTGTCGCCTGCGCCGCATCGGCATCCATTGAATTCTCGTCGTCAGGCGCGAAGCTGCTCCTTTCGGAACGATGCGGCGCGGTGGAGTCGCTGGTTACGGCGGACGGCGCGGAACGCGTCGTGCCGGCGTCGGAGGCGTTCACGTTGCAGCTCCTCGACGGGAAGGGCGAGCCGACGCGGCTCAAGTCGTCGGAGTTTGCGTTTGAGGGATTTAGCCGTGTAGATCGTGTAGAGAAGGTTAACCGCGTCACGTGCAGCGGCGGGAATGTAAATGAGGATAAGTCTTCAAGGAACTTTTCAACTTTTCAACCTTTCAACTTTTCAACTTGCACATGGCGGCATGCAAATGGCCTCGTCGTCAAGATGAAGATCGAGGCGGGGAATGGCGAGTTCCGCTTCACGCCATCGGTCGAGGGAATTCCCGCCGGGATGCTGCTGGAATGGTTCGACGGCCCGCAGGTGTGCATCGCGCCGGACAGGAAGCTCTTTTATCCCTCTTGGGATGGCGTGGAGGTGACAAAGTTCGCGCACCCGTACCGTCCTGTCGGCTATAGAGAACGGTTCTCCCCTCCCGGCGGAAACTCGCTCTACCCTGGTCTCGCCCAGATGCAGTTCATGGCGGCGTACAAGGATGGCAGGGGAATCTACTTCTCCGCCGTGGACAGCCGCCACACGCCCAAGGCCGTGGATTGGGAGGAGATCAACGGCAAGACCGTGCGGCTGACGCTCCAGACGTTCTGTGGCGATCTGGGCGAGGACGGTGCGTGGCGCCCGAAGTTCCATTATTCGCTCCGTCCCTACGCGGGCGGCTGGATGGAGGCTTGCGAAATCTACCGCGATTGGGTGCGCACCTTGCCTGACTTCGCGAAGGCGCCGAAGCGTCCAAAGTGGATGTACGATTCGCCTGTCAATCTGATCTATCCCGTGCGTGGTTATGGTCGCGACAGTGGACGGGACATGAAGCCGAATCGCATGTTCCCCTACATCAACGCGATGCCGACGGTGGAGAAGTTCGGCAAGGCGCTTGATTCAAAGATCATGGCGCTTCTCATGCACTGGGAAGGGACGGCACCGTGGGCGCCGCCGTACGTATGGCCGCCATTTGGCGGCGAAAAGGAGCTGGCCAAGTTCCGCGACGCGCTCCACGCGCGCGGCGATCTGTTGGGCGTCTACTGCTCCGGTACGGCGTGGACGCAGATCAGCAGTATCGTCCCGACCTATTCGCTGGAGCAGAGGTTCGAGGACGAACATCTCGGCCGTCACATGATGCGTGGGCCCAAGGGGCAGATTACCGCTTCCATCTGCAACGGGCACGACGGGCAGAAGCTCGGCTACGACATGTGCCTGGCAGAAGACTGGTGCGTGGGGGAGATCGTGGCTGAGGCTGCGAAGCTCTCGCGCTTCGGCGTAGACTACAGCCAGTTCTTCGACCAGAACATGGGCGGCGGATGGCTTCTCTGCTACGCGAAGCATCACAACCACCCGCCGATCCCCGGCGCGTGGGCGGTCGATGCGATGCTTGCGCTCCAAAAGCGGCTTGTTGCGGCGGAAGGATCGAGCGGCATGGTGTTCGGCTGCGAGGCTGCGGCCGCCACGCCTTACGTTCCGACCCTGTCGTACAACGACGTGCGCCCGATGCCGGGGCTTCTGTGGTTTGGCCGTCCCGTCCCGGGAACGGCGTTCGTGTTCCATGAATGGATGTGCAATTTCACCGGCAACCAATGCGCCATGATGAAGCGCATGGATGCGTTCTGGCGTTGGATGACGGGTTTCCACAACGGCGACATGT
>CAMORM010000058.1 GCA_946623785.1 uncultured Verrucomicrobiota bacterium | reverse complement strand
CTGTGACTCAAAAACTCCGTGTTTGGGCGCCGCAGGCAAAAGCCGGGGAACGGGGGATTTCTCCAATGTCGCGCAAAATACACTTCCCGAAACCACCTCACCCGCATAAACATTGGGCGAAGTCCCATTTTGCCTTCAAAAAACGGGTAAACTCCAGCTTATGGGCGCCGCGCCTTGACGCGGAAGAAGCGGGTGGCGCCGGACTGCTCTACAGGCACCGAGTTGGTAATGCCGCTCGCTGGAACGGCAGGACGCAATTCCGTCCATGCCGCGGACACGCCAAGGGACTCGGTCGATTCGACCGAGTACGAGGCAGTCTTGCCGCCTAGCCACACGATGTTCGTGGGCGAGAACGAAAGCACCCTGAACGGGAAGCTCATGGGGTCTGCCGGCATGGTGCCTTCGCCGAACTCATAGAGGTTCCCGAACCCGTCTCCGTCCGGATCGCCGTCATCCGCGCCCGAGTCGCCCGAGCCGCTGAGATTGCGCATATACCACCAGTAGGGCAGCGACGCCCCTTCTACCGTCCTGTCCGCGGCCCAGTAGTGGCCGACTACGTCCTTTGCGCCGTCCATGCGGAAAACAAGCGGGTCGGGCATCGCGCCAAGGGAGTTTGTCGCATACAGAGCCGTTCCGTCCAGCTCCGCAAGCTCCACGGCCCCAAGCCGCAGCTCGAACGGAGGGGAAACGTCATGATCGTAGATGGAGATGGACGTTCTGCCCTTGTAGTGGAGAGTGTCAAAGCTGAGCGCGTCGGGAAGCACTTCCCCGGGAAGCGGGATAGACACCTCCGCTCCGCTTTCGACCCACTCCTCCCTCAGAATCGTCTCGTTGAACAGGCTGCGCCCCGACCGGAATATATAGCAGGTGTTCCCGTTGTACACATACGAATCCTCGGCGGAAAAGACAAGGCGCAGCAGGTAGCTTTCCGCGGCAGCGCTGTAGTTCCACGCAACGGCAACGTCGTTCGTGGCAACGAACGAGACACATGCGTTCACCCCGTCGTCCGAAACCGTCCAGGAATCGACGCCGACAACAGTGCACCCTTCCAGCACGTGCGCGGAAGCGGCTGTGCCGCTTGTGTTTGTCGCCGCCATGATGCAGGGCGCGGTGCATTCTACGGTTCCGAAGTCATGGACCGAGACCGCCCCCCCCGCAGCGGGGGAAAGCCCCGTACTTACGAGCGAAGTCGGCCCAGAAACCGACACGGACACGCGGCGGGACGGAACAGCCAGCGCCTCGCCGTCGTCTTCGGAAAACGCGCCGCGCACGTACAGCGCCGCCGCCCCGCCGCGCTTGGAGCTATACGGCACGCTCTCGCCGTTCACCATGACCCAGTATTCGCCGGGCTCGGCGGATGGGATGCGCACGCACTCGACGTTGTTCGTCCTGTCGCCTCCTTGCACCCCGTTCCCGAACAAGCGCTCCCCCGTTGCCTTTCGCACAACCACAAGGTCAAGGTCGTTCACGAGGGCGATTCCGGCGGACGGCGTTGCGGGATAGTCCGTCCAAACAAGCTGAGCCTCGAACGGAGCGTCGTTCGTAAGCGTAAAGGAATAGGCAACGCAGCTTCCCCCGGAGTACGGGATCATGTCGTGAAGCTTCACGCAGCGATTCGACGGCGCAAGCGATTCCGCAAGGTCCACCAGCCCGAACCCCTGGTCCATCCGCGTGTAGCCGCCTCCTATGTCCTTTGCGCCTCCGGTCAGTATGGCCTTGACAAGCGCGCCGGAAGGGAGCGAGCCGGCGAACTCCGGACGCTCCATGAGCCACTGGCGCACGAGCGCCGCGCAGCCCGCGACATGCGGGGTGGCCATCGAGGTGCCTGTCATGGGCGTGTACCATCCGTCGGCATCGGACGACGGAAGCCCAGGGCGCATCGTCGACCTGCACGACACGATTGTCACGCCTGGCGCAACGACGTCCGGCTTGATGCGGCCGTCCGCGCATGGGCCGCGCGACGAGGAGAAATACACGCTTCCCGGGCCGAGCTTGCGCGACGAGTAGACATTGCCGACTGCCAACGTGTTCTTTGCCGTGCCCGGCGAGCAGATCGTCGTCTCGCCGGCGTATCCGCCATTCCCGGCCGCCACGACTACGAGAAGAGCGGGGTTGCGCCACATGGCGCTGTCAGTGCCCTCGCTAAGCTCATCGTACAATCCGTCCATTTCGCCGCCCCAGCTGTCGGAATGGATGTACGCGCCCGACGGGATGCCAGCCGTAAAGACAGACTCAAATGAGCTGACGTTGGCGAAATGGATTACGACGGAATCGGACTTGTTCGTGCCGCACGCCTGGACATAGAGCTGCGACTCGTAGGCCACGCCCCTGTACTGGCCATCGGACATTACGCCCGACCCTCCGATGGTCCCGGCCGTGTGCGTGCCGTGCCCGCTGTAGTCGGCCGTTGTGCACCCGCCCGTGTTCTCAAGCGCGACAACGCGGTTCGTGAAGTCGTGGTGCAGCGTCTCGATATCGCCCGTGTCCAGACCCGAGTCCGCCGTGGCGATTACCTGCCCGCGGCCCGTCAGCCCGAGCGACCTCCATGCGTTCGTCACGCCGGTGTCGCATACTGCGTAGTCGTTGACGATCCGCGGCCGCGCCCTGCGGTCAATCCACAGGACGTCGCCCCGCCGCGCAAGCGCGGCGAGCGTCTCGGCCGAAACGGCTGCGCCGAATGACCC
This sequence comes from uncultured Verrucomicrobiota bacterium, assembly GCA_946623785.1. Lineage (GTDB taxonomy): Bacteria > Verrucomicrobiota > Kiritimatiellia > RFP12 > UBA1067 > CAMORM01. The sequence continues at coordinate 11,291 of CAMORM010000058.1, read as the reverse complement.
TTGCGAATAAGGTCCCGTCATATCCACGCTTCCGCCTTGTCCCTCGATGAATTCCGCGATGGCCGCCCTGTCGCACTCGGCAAGCGGGACAACCGTGATCTCGCCGTCCTTCACGCCCGCACGCACCTTGTCGGAAGGCAGATACGCGGAAGCGCCGGCAAAGCGCGCATCCCCAAGGGCTGCCGACACAGCGGACGGAGCGGCCTCCACGAGAAGCGCCTGCCTCGGCAGGTAGCCGACAACCCTTACGCCGTACGACGCTACGCTCCCGCGAAGCTCGTCCGTGACCGGCACGGCGCACGCAAGCGCATACGCAGCGGTGCCGCGGGGGGAGAGGGCGGCAGGAGCCGATGGCGCGCCGAACTCCGCCGGCTCGATCGTGCGATTTGCGAGGACGACCGGATGCAGCCTGGCGGCTGCCGGCGGCCGGGGGGCAGCCGGCTGCGGCTGTTTCCGGAAGAGAAGCAGGCATGCCACGCACGCGGCTAACGACGCGAGCGCGACTGCGGCCCTTGTGCCGCCGCGTCCCTTCCCATCTGTTTTCATTTTCCGCCCTGCGCCTTGTCCTTATGCCCGTGGTGGCGTTGGTCGTGGTGGTGTTCGTGGTGGTGGAAAGCCGTGCCGCGCCCGCTGAGCACCGGAACGCCGAGGTGGTACTTGATCGCAAGCGCGCGGATCGCGAAGATGAGCACCGTGCAGGCGGCGTTGCGCACGTATATGTTCTCGACCCCTATGAGCGGGAGGAGGAAGTAGAGCGCACCACCTGAAGCGCAGGCGAGCGCGTAGAGCTCCTTGCGGAAGATGAGCGGGACCTCGTTTATGCAGATGTCGCGCAGGATGCCGCCGAACACGGCCGTCACCACGCCAAGCAGTATCGCGCACCACCACGAGCCGTACCCGTGGATTATCGCCTTCTGGAGCCCGATCACCATGAAGAGCGAGATCGAGATCGTGTCGAACACGAACCACGTTATCTGCCCGCTCACGAACTTGCGCCCGAAAAGCCCCACCGCGAGGACGGCAACTCCCGTGGTCGCCACGTAGAACGGATCGGACATCCAGAACGGCTCCACCCGCAGGAGCAGGTCGCGGAGCGTGCCGCCTCCGCACGCCGTGATGAACCCGATCACGCTCGCCCCGAACCAGTCGAACCTCTTCACGCTCGCGAGGCGCACGCCGGAAATAGCGCCCGCAAAGGTGCCGACAAACTCAAGCACCCTGATGATGACGCGAACCTCGTCCGTGAAATCTGCCATGCCCATCCTTCCCCTCAGCGCGGACCTTGAGCCTTCGAGTCGAAGCGGAACGCCACCGAGAAAACAAGCCTGCCGTCGCTGCCAGCCACGCGGCTGAACCTCACGCGCGAAACGCCAGGGTTAGGCGAATCCGCAGGCGTGCGCGGCTCCGCCAAAGACACAACCTCCCACTTGACGTCGCCAGGCGACGCAGTGAGCTTCATTACGAGCGGAGAGCCGTCGCTGGACTTGCCCACCAGGTCGATCGAGCCGCAAACGGAAGTTCCGACATTCGCCGCCGTGTTCATGCTCCACGTCACCTTCGCCCCCGGCTTGAGGCCATCGAGCTCGTCGCGCACGGACAGCCCGTCTTCCGTAAGCTCGAACGTCCTGCGGACGGCCTTGGCGGACGAGTAGAGCGACGACAGGTCCGCGACCACGGGGTTCTCCCCGGAAAGCGCCGCGCAGCCGTCGACGTTCTGCTGCTCGCCGTCGATCATCAGCGTGCCGTGTCCCTCCGTGCCAAGCCTGAAGAGCGACCAGCGCGACGATTTCTGGCCGAAGCCCCACAGCGATATCGTCTTCATCTGCTCTATGCGGTTGTAGCTTTCGCATCCCAGGTCGCACGCCCACCTCACGCCGCGAGCGTCGAGCACAAACGACCCTCCGTCCATATGTCCGTGGCTGGCGGACGGCGATCCGCCCTTTATCCCCACATACCAGTCGTTCGCTCCGAATCCGGTGCGCATCGCGGCTATCGGGTTCGATCCGTTCAGCACGCGGCACAGCGGAGCCCCCGCATCCGCGCCGGCATCCACCGGGCGGAACCACAGCAGCATCAGGGGCGTCATCCGGCCGGCGCCCTTCCCGCTGCGGAACAGCGGCATTTCGTACCGGGCAAGCGCGGCCGCGCGGTTGAACCGCAGGGCGAAATACCAGCAGGCCGCCACCGGACCGCGTCTGGGGGCCACGTTGGAAAACGGATCGGAGTAGTTGAAGAACAACCCGGTAGGCCCCGTCACGGCGTTCATGTAGTCCACCTGGTCCGCTAGGCCGTCGAGCGCGAAGAGCTCCGGCGCGCCGTCGGCAAACTGGCGCTCCAGCACGTCTAGCGCGATCGCGGTGTAGTCGGACGCATACGCCCAGTATCCCGGCCCCTCAGGGAAGTTGCCGCAGGCATACTGCTTCATCGAAATCGGAAGGTTCGCGCGCGCACGGCGCAGCACGGCCTCCGCGATCTCGGGATAGTCCTCGCGCACAGCGGCCGCGCCGGCGGCCAAGCCGCCATTGCACACCTGGTTCCAGTTGTTGCGGGCCCTTGACCACCTGCCGTCGCGCAGGGTCTTGCCGTCCGGCTCGGCGAGCGCCTTCCTCAATATCGCCTCGGCGAGGAGCTTCTTGTCGGAATCGTCCAAAGCGTCGTCGAGCCAGTCGCGCGCGATGGCTACGGCGAACGTCATCTCGGCGACGTCGAGGAAGTGGCTCGGGTTCCAGTCGGGGAACGACGCGACCGCGCGGGCCTCCGCGATGGCGCGGTCGGCGTATCTCCTGTCGCCCGTCATCTTCCACGCGAAGGAGAGCCCCGCGATGCGGCTAATCGCCTCGCGAGAGGTGCCGAGGAGGCGGCGCCCCTCCATCTGGCGCATGAGCACGGGCTTCGGGAGAACGGCATCGGCTTCGCTGATTGCGCGGTCAAGCCCGGCACGCCCTTCAGCCGAGGATTCGAGCCTGGCCTTCGCGGCGGCAAAGCCGTCCGCCCCGACGAAAAGCCGCGGATGCGGTGCGAGCGGCGCAAGCCCGCCGCCTGCAAGCGCGCAGGCGGAAGCAAGCGCGGCCACTGTCACGATGGCTCTCTTGGACATTCGCAGACTCCTTTGGAAACGCTTTTGGGACAGACTCTCGGCCACGTGCGCATTGCCAATGCGCACGCCTCACGCCATCAGCATCCCCTGCTCCGGGAAGCGCCCGTTCTGCGCGTCACCGCGGCCGCTGAGATCCGACTTGATTCGCTCCGTCCAGAAGTCGCACAGCTGGAGTATCTTCTCGACCGTCGAAATGAACCCATCAACGTCGGACGCAGCCTCCTCCAATCCGAAGCTGTAGTTGTACACAACGGTCTCCGTTTCGGGCTCGAGCGCAAAAAAGCCGCCAGCCGTGTCCTTTCCGAAGAGCCCTCCCGCGAGCAAGTCGCGGTACACCGCCTTCGGTGCGTCGCACGGCAGCTCGAACACCTCGACGAAGCACAAGACACTGCCTGTAGCCTCCACAAACTGGAAGTTCACGTTGTACGTATCGTCCACGCGCACGCTCACAAGCCCAGAATCGTCAGGGACAAGCGACCCTATGCCAGACGCCTTGCGCACCTCGGCCAGGAACTTTATATAGCTTTCTTTGTCCACCACGCCGATCTCTCCCGTTTACTCAAAACACACATGCCGCAAAAACCGTTTCACCGCCGCGCAATGAGGTTCCGGGCCGGTCCGGACTCTGACTTTCACAGCAACGGTGCAATTGTACCAAACAATCGGCCCGACTTGAACCAAAAAAACGCCCGTGGTCCAAGGCGCGCATCAGGGCCGCGGGGATACGCGGAAGCGGTTTGAGTCTACGGGCGTGACGTAGAGGACAGTCGGAACGCCTGGCCTTATGACGAGCGGCAGCGGGTGTTCGGCTATCCAGCGCCGGCGGAGGTCGAGCCTGCGCGGACGGTGCGCGCCGCACGTGATGCGGAACGCCGCGCCTGAGTCGACTGCGTCCATCACGACCGGCAGTCCTCCCTTCGCGGCGCCGCGGATCACGAGGCGCATGCGCTCGGGGCGCTCGTCTAGGCGCGCTGCGACCTGGGCAAGGCATTCCGCGAAGTGGTCCGGCGAAGGGTCGTCCGGATCGAGCTGAACTGTAACCGGCAGGATTCGGCGCGAGGCGACAAGGCGCGCCGCGAGGCGGACGATCGGAACTGCCGCCGCGGCGACAACGCCGGCAACGAGAAGCACGGCCGCGACAGACGGCATGGACACTGCGCCGAACAAGCTCATTCCTGCCCGAGCTGGAGCACCATCGCCTTTTCGGGGCATGTGAAAGGGTCGGCGTGGCGCGTGCAGTTGATGCAGCCGGTGTAAATCTTGTGCATGACCTCGGTCTTCGCAATCTCGCGGAACCCGAGCGAACCGAAGAACTCCGGCGCGAAAGTGAGCACAAGCGCCTCCGCCGCGCGGAACTGCGCGATGCGCCCCAGAACGGCCTTGATGAGCGCCTTGCCCACGCCCTTGCGGCGCATGGACGAGAGGACCGCAACGGACTGGATCTCGACCGTAGCGTGGATGGGGGCGCCGAACTCGGGAAGTATCTCGTATGCCGCGCAGCCGACCATGCGGGCGCCATTCTCCGCCACGAAGAAGCGGTCGATGTTCTGCACGATGCCGCTTATCGGACGCTGGTTGAGCGCCTCCTTGTGGCGGTGGATGAGCGCGTATATCTTCTCCGCGTCCTTGAGGCGTGCCGGCCGTATGGTGAAATTCGCGTTCATGGCGCGCAGGTCACTTCATCTTGGAGAAGGCGGACTTCAGCGCCGAGGAGAACGCCTCGGAAAATGCCGCCGTGTAGTCGCCCGAGGAGGCGTCCGCCCTGGCATCGCCGGACCCGTCCGCAATCACCTTGCGCCCAGGCCCGGAAACGAGAGCCGCGGTAAGCGCAACCGACGCCTTGCGCCCGCTGCCGGAGCAGTCTAGGGAAAGGTCGGTCACGGCGAGCTCGAGGATGGCGTCAGGAGTGGCCGCGGTCGACCCGGGCATCACGCGCCCGAAAACGCCCTCGGACGCCGCAAGCGACATGAGCGGGCCCTTGAGCAGGGCCGCCGGCTGCGAGGCGAACTTGTTGAACGGGTCTCGCGCCAGCGAACCGTCCGCCCTGCGCACCACGATGTTGTCGCAGTCCCAGGGAGCCGACACTGAAACGGACCCGATACGCACCGTCTTCGGCGGAGTCGCCTCGCCCGCGCCCATGGAGCCCGACAGGAGCGACTGGCCTGGGCAGTCGATCGTCCAGAGCTTCGTCTCCTTCTTCGAACCGAAGGAAATGCACCCTGACAGCGCCGCAAGCGCGACAACGGCAAACGGGATGGAAAAGAGCCTGCCCGTCATTGCATCACCTTCCGACGGCAAGCCTCTGTGCAAGGCGCTCGGGAAGTCCCGCGGCGAGGACCCTCCCCATCGCGGCCTCGACGTCGTATTCGAGGCGGCGGAACTTGACGACGCGGGACTTCGTGTCGTATATCACGTACGAGGCGCGCGGGTCTCCGTCGCGCGGCTGGCCGACAGACCCAACGTTGATGAGGAACCTGCTGCCGAGCGGGACCTGTATCTCTCCCGGCTCGAGGCGCACAATCCCGGCCGCCGACTTCTGGTGGACCATCGGGACATGGCTGTGGCCGTAGAAGCAGACGCCCGTCTTCTGGTAGGCGAAGCTCGCCTCGGCCGTCAGGTTGTCGAAGATGTAGCCCCAGTGCTCGGGCATGTCGAGCGTGGAATGGACAATCGTGAAGCCCATGTGGAGCTTCGAGTAGGGGAGGTTGCGAAGCCAGTCGACATCCTCGGCGGAAAGCTGGCGGCGCGTCCACTTCACGACTTCGGCGGCAAGCTCGGTGAAGTCGGAGAGCGGCGCGTCGGTCGACACGTAGTGGTCGTGGTTCCCGCGCACCACGGGCGCATGCAGCTCGTCCCTGACGACCCTGATGCACTCAGCCGGGCACGCGTTGTAGCCAACGACGTCGCCAACGCACACGAAGTCGGTCACGCCGTGGGCGCGAGCGTCCTCGACAACGGTGTTAAGCGCGTCGATGTTCGCGTGTATGTCGCCGATTATCGCAAACTTCTTGTCCATCTAGCCCTCAGATCTTCAGTACGGCGGCGGCCAGCTGAAGGTCCTCGGCCGTCGTAATCTTGATGTTGGCGTTGCGCCACTCGTATATCTTCACCGTCTCGCCGATGAGTTCAACGGCCTGTGCGTCGTCCGTGACCTCGACCTTGCGCTTTGCGGCCTCCTCGTACGCGCGGCGGAGGGTGCGTATGTCGAACGCCTGCGGAGTCTGGACGGCCCAGAGCTTCGCGCGGTTCTCGGTGCGCGTGACGGTAGTGCCCTTCTCGACGTACTTGACGGTATCCCAGAGGTGGTGCCCCACGATCGCGGCGCCGCCGCGGCGGGCAAGCTTGACCGTCTCGGAAATGAGCTCGGGCGTGACGCACGGACGCGCTGCGTCGTGAACCACGACGAACCTCGCGTCGAGATCGCACTCGGCAAGGCCGTTCGCAACGGAATCCTGGCGGCGCGAACCGCCCGTGATGACCTTGGACACCTTGGATATGCCGAACATCTTGACGGCCGACTTGGCGGCGAGTATCTGGTCCTTGCGGACGACCAGTATTATGTCGTCGATGTCGGCACAGCGCTCGAACGCGAGCAGACTCCACGCCAGAACCGGCTTGGGGCCAAGGTTGAGGAAGGCCTTGTCGGTTCCTACGCCCATGCGCTCTGATTTGCCTGCTGCAAGAATAATAGCGGTTATCATAAACATTCTCCCTTGCAAGTGATTTTAGCAAGGATGCACCTTGAAGTCAAGGCGGAAGAGTTTATTTTATGCCGGGCGCGCCGACGGGCCTACAGGGTCCGCCGTCACGCCTCGGGCTTCCACTCCTCGAAGCGGGTCTTCTGCTCGACCGGCTTGGAGTAGGCGTCAGACTCGTCTGGCGGCTGCGGCTTGGGCTCAAGCGCATTCTCGAACGTCGGGAGCTTGCGCGGCTCGGCGGCGTTGTCGCGGATGAAGAGCTCCTTGCCGGAGGCGGTCTTGGCTATGACGCCCGTCATGGCCGCGGCTGCCTTCTTCTGCTCCTCGGTCACGGCCTCGCGCGCGTCAACCGCCGCGAGATCCTCCGCGCTGACGGCCTCGGCGGTCTTGCCGCGCGGGGGAAGCTCCTTGAGAAGCGGGTCGTCGTCCTGGATCATCGTGCACTTGAGCGGCTCCTGGATGTACTCCTCGATGTCGGGGATGGCGAAGCTCTCGTCCTCATCGGCGAACGATATCGCGATGCCCGTGTTTCCGGCGCGGCCCGTGCGCCCGATGCGGTGCACATAGTCCTCCGCCTGGTACGGGAAGTCGAAGTTGATCACGTACTCGATGTCGTCCACGTGTATGCCGCGTCCCGCAACGTCCGTCGCGATCACGATCTTGACCTTGCCGGCGCGGAAGTCCTCGAGCACCTGCAGGCGCTTGTTCTGATTCACGTCGCCGGAAAGCTGCTCCACCGCTATGCCGCGGCACTTGAGCGACTCGTACACGTCCTCCGTTGTGTTCTTGCGGTTGCAGAACACGATCGTGCGGGAGTCAGGGTGCATCGCGATGTGGTTGAAGAGCATCTTGAACTTGTTCTCCGAGCGCGTTACGTACACGACCTGCCGCACCGTGTCAGTGGCAACCTGGTCGCTCTCGACTTCCGCCCGGACGGGATCATCCATCCACTGCGAGGCGAGGCGCATCACGTCGTCGGTAAGCGTGGCGGAGTACAGCATCGTGGCGCGCTTGTCCTTCGCCGGAAGGTGCCCTATGATCCTCCTGACGTCCGGGATGAAGCCCATGTCGAGCATGCGGTCGGCTTCGTCGATGACAAGCGTGTCGACGCGCGAGAGGTCGATCACGTGCTGCTGGCAAAAGTCCAGCAGGCGGCCCGGAGTCGCCACGAGCAAGTCCACCGGCGCGTTCAGGAGCTCGCGCTTCTGGCGCTCGTAGTCCATTCCGCCGTAGACCGCAAGCGAGCGGAGGTTGCAGTACTTTCCAATGGCGTCCGCGTCCTTGCAGATCTGGATCACGAGCTCGCGCGTCGGCGCGATGACGAGCGCGCGCGGCACCCCGCCCTTGCTGGCGCGGTTCTCGGGCGTGCGGAGGTAGCGCGTGAGGATCGCCACGAGGAACGCGGCCGTCTTGCCGCTCCCGGTGATCGCCTTGCCCGCCACGTTCTTGCCTTCGAGCGCATAGCCGAGGCTCAGCGCCTGTATTTCGGTGCAGTACCTGAACCCGAGGTCGGCGATGCCGTGCATCACCTCGCCCGGCAGGTCGAAGTCGTGGAAGCGCTTCTTGCCCTCCACGGGCTCCACCGCGAAGCTCGCGGGATCCCAGGCGGCGTGCGCCTCGGCCCTGCGCTGGAGCTCTTCCGCGGAGACCTCCCCGCCCGGGCGCATCTCGTTCGCGGCCGTGTTCGTCGAGCGAGGACGGTCGTCCCGCCCCTTCCCGCGGCCCCTGCCGCGCTCGCGGTGATCCTCCCTGCGGCGGTTGCCGCCCTGCCTGCGGTCCTGCTGAGGCTGCTGGCCGTCGCGCCGACGGTCGTTCTGCTGCTGCTGGCGCTGCGGCTGCGGCTGGCGGTTCCCGCCCTGCTGCTGTCCGTTCCCGCCGCCTTTCCCGCGGCGGCCGCGCTTTCCGCGGCGGCCCTTTCCTTCGCCGTTCCGGCCGTCGCCCTTGCCGTTGGACCCGTTCTGCCTTGGCTGCTGTGACTGCGGCTTGCCGGTGATCTTCGCCACCAGCTTCTTGATGAATCCGAATGCCATGGATGCAATCCTTCTGAATGATGCACGAAAACCGCCCCGGGAAACGTCGGTTTCCCGCAGCGGCTTCCGTTCGCTTCGATGTCGCGGCCTCCTGGGCCGCCTGCCTTTTAGCGCTTCGAGAACTGGAAGCGCTTGCGGGCGCCGGGCTGGCCGGGCTTCTTGCGTTCCTTCATGCGCGCATCGCGCGTCATGCAGCCGGCGGCCTTGAGGGCCGCGCGGTACTCGGCGTTGGCCTCGACGAGCGCACGGGCGAGTCCGTGGCGGATCGCGCCTGCCTGTCCGGCAACGCCGCCGCCCTTCGCGAAGCACACGACGTCCGTAGAGGAGATGTCGTAGCCTGCTATGGAGACGGGCTGCTTGAGATAGACCTGAAGGGCCTCGCTCGGGATGTACTTCTCGAGCTCGACTCCGTTAACTGTCCACTTTCCGGAACCCTCCACGAGGTTCACGCGGGCGGTGGCGGTCTTGCGGCGGCCGGTTCCGGCCGAAATCGTTTTCTTGGTAGCCATTGTCCTTAAACCTCCCTTAGAGCTCGATCTTCACCGGCTTCTGCGCGGCATGGGTGTGTTCCGGGCCCGCGAAGACCTTCACGCGCGTCATCATCTTGCGCGCGATGTTGTTCTTCGGCAGCATGCCCCAGACGGCCTCGAGGATCATGCGCTCCGGGTGGGAGGCGCGCATTTCGGCGGCAGTGAACTCCTTCAGGCCGTTCCTGTAGCCGGAATAGCGCTGGTAGGTCTTGAGGTTCTCGCGGTTGCCCGTGAGAAGCACTTCCTTGGCGTTGATCACGACAACAAACGCCCCGGCGTCGACCGACGGGTCGAACTGCGGGACGTCCTTGTTGCGGAGTTTGTTGGCGATGAGGACCGCGAGGCGCCCAAGCGGCTTGCCCTTCGCGTCCACGAGGAACCACTGGCGGTTGTCGCCGGGGTTCGGAGCACGGTAGCTCTTCTGCATTTTCTTCTCTTCCTTTTCGGTTTTGTCCCTTTATCCGGGGTTTTGTCCGTGTTTTCAGCCGAAGGCACTTGCCTCCAGCAGGGGAACCGGCTTGGCACCGATTCCGCGTTGGAGCGAGTAGGATATCAAAACACCCCCGCGCAGTCAATAGAGGAAACTATGAAATTTAGGCTGGGAGAACGGGCGGTTCACTGGCGGACGATTTCGTACATGTACGTCGCCGACGCAGGATCGGCCCCGACATCTGCGACAAAGGCGAGCCGCCCGTCCTTTACGACACTCGAAACCTTCCGCCGCCTCGTTCCGTCGCCGTCGAGCGAAAAGACCTCAAACTTCCCGGGGTCGAGCGTCAGCTCCACCTTTGCCGTGCCGCTGCGCATCAGGTGCGGAAGACCGCCCCATGCGAGAAGAACCCGCATCGTGTCGTCCTCGAACGTCGTGCCGGTGTTCTGCACGTCCGTCAGGTGGGTGAGGAGGATGCGCGACGCCCCCGCAAGCGGCTTCCCGTCAAGGGAGCTCGCCCAGATCGTCGCCGGCACGCCGCCGCAGTCGGCCGCAAGGCACCCGGCGCGCATGCGCCCTCCCTCCGAGAAGACGCCGCATGTCATCGGCGTGTCGATCGCCATCGTCCCCGCCTTGCCGTCGACGACGAGCGACTTCTCGTCGCCGGCTGCTATGTCGTGCCTGAGGAAGAGACACATCGTCGCCCGCTCGGAGGCAAGCTGCATCGGATCTCCGGACATGTCGAAATATCCCATCGCCTTCTTCTCGGGCGTCTTCACGCCTACGATGTCGTGGCTCCATGCGAACCTCCAGAGTCCATCCCATCCGTGTTGCGCCGCCCATGCGCCCGTCACGATGCCTCCCACGCCACGGAACCTTCCGGGAGCGGAGAAGTTCCACTCCGTTATTGTGAACGGCTTGTCGGCGAGCCTGCACTGCTCCGCCCAGGAAACCCCGTGCGGCTTAGCGCCGCGAAGCGGGTTTGAGTTGCCGCATGAGCTCGGCAGGCTCCACGGCTTCTCGAGGAACTTCGGATGGTCCACGTAGAAATGCATGTCGACGTAGTCGAATTTCCTGCGGCATCCCTCCCATGCGGGGTTCGTGCTCCAGCCGTTGAGGTCCGTCAACGGGATTTCGCTTCCGATCTCCTCGCGGATCACCTTTTTCATGTGGGCGAAAAACCTGTCTTCGGCCTCCTTGGCCTCTGCCAGCTGCTCCCCGGAAAGCTTCCGGCTGTTGTCCGGGCAGTTCTCGTTCACAAGCGATATCCCGACGATTCCCGGCTCGTCGGCCCAGCGCCTTCCCGTGTACGGGTTCACGTGCGTCAGCCACTCCTTCGTGAACCGCACGAGATTGGCCGCCGCCACGTCGTTTGTGCGCACCGCTTCCTTGAACGCCTGCATCTCGAAGAATCCGTCCTTGTCTATTCCGCCCTCGCGGTACGGCACGCGCCTGGATACGTACAGGTCGGTCGTCACGTAGATTCCGTTCTCGAAGAGCGCGGCA
>CAMORM010000057.1 GCA_946623785.1 uncultured Verrucomicrobiota bacterium | reverse complement strand
TCAAGGTGACTGTTGAGATGCCATAGAGAGCGGCGGTGATTGCGGCGCGATGAGGCCATCGCGCCCTGCGTGATTATGTGGACAGCCGCCATCTTGGCGGCTGAAGGGAAACAGTAAAACACCACAGTTGAGCCGCCGAGACGGCGGCTCCCCATATTGTGCGGCAAATCATTTGCAGTGGCCTTCCGCCGAAGCCGTGAGTTTTTACGCACGCGGGGTATGGCGCAAACCGCGTGGATTTGGTATGCTAGTGGCAACGGCCGGGAGCGTCGGCCGGAACCGGGACACGGATGACGCAAGATGGCGAAGAAGCCCGAAGGCTCGTGACGGGGCCAGGCTTGTCGGAAGGCGGCTGGAAATGAAATACGCGGTGATAAGCGACATACATGCGAATCCGGCGGCGCTTCGGATGGCGCTGGACGACGCAAAGGAGCAGGGATGCGACAGGGTCGTGTGCCTTGGCGACGTTACGGGCTATGGCTACGACCCTCATGCCAGCCTCGACATCGTGCGCAGAAACGTCGGCTTCTGCCTGATGGGCAACCACGACTCCGCGTGCGTGGGGCTTGAGCCGGAGTGGGAGGTCAGGCTGAACTCCAACTACGGCGAGGACGTCCGTGCGCGCGAAAAGCTCTCCGCCGGCGAAAAGGCGTGGCTGAGCGGCCTGCCGTACATCCACGCGGAGAACGGCGCCGCGTTCACGCACGGGTTCTTCATGCATCCCGAGTCCTGGGGGTACGTGCTTTCGGAAAACGACGCGGAGATGAACTTCCGCGCGCGCGAAGAGCGGATCCTCTTCTGCGGGCACACGCACCACGCGTGCGTGTGGACGCGCGACGCGCGCGGGCGGGTGACTAGGAAGACGCTCCTCGACATGTTCCATGAGGCCGCTGAAGTGGCGGACGGCTTTACCATCGAGATGAAGGAGGGGTGCCGCTATCTCGTCAACGCGGGGAGCGTTGGCTATCCGCGCCGCGATCTCGTTGGGTGCTATGCGATCTGGGACGTAGATGCGTCGACGGTCACGATGCGCCGAATCCCGTTCAACCTCGTGGAGTACGCGCAGAAGCTCCTCAACAACAACGTCCGCGTGCCGATATGGCTCAACGACATACTGCTGTACATGCTGAGGAAGATCAAGCCCTGACGGGGGACGTCACTTCGCGCCGAACGCCGTCATCGCTAGCGCGACCAGCGGCGGCATGGAGACGACCGAGAGGAGCGTGCTGAGCGCCACCAGCCCTACGGAAAGCGGGACGTCCCTCCCGTACTTCACGGAGAACGCCGTGGTTAGCGCGGCTACCGGGGCGGAAGCGGCCACCACCATCGCCTCCATCGCCTTCGGCGGCATCTCGACAGTCCGCGCCAGCAGCCAGAGCGCGGCGAGGACTATCGACGGCACGGCGACAAGCCTGGCGATTATCACGGCCCACGCCCAGGCGTTCCGCGCCACCGCCGCGAAATCCGCTTCTGCCAGGTAGAATCCGATGATGACCATCGCAAGAGGGGTGTTGAGGTCGGCGATCATCTTCACCGGTTCGCCCACGATGTCGGGGAGACGTATCGAGAAGAAGAACACCGGGAGTGCCGCAGCGACTCCGAGGAGCCCCGGGTTCGCGAGGATGGCCTTCGCCGACATCGCCTTCCGCCCGCCGCCCATCATCATCACGCCGTAGCTCCAGCATATCATGTTGAACACAGCAACGTATACTGCTCCGTAGAACACGCCTTCCGTGCCGAGAACGGCCTGCTCGAGAGGAATGCCCATGAAGCCGGCGTTCGAGAAGATCACGGCGAAGCACATCGTCCTGCCGGACGACTCGCCCCACCTCCTGAACACGCGGCCGAAGGCCATCCCCACGAGATGCACCGCGACCGAGATCGCGAAGGCGAACCCGAGCCCTGCGAGCATGTCGGGGTCGTATTGGCGCTGGAATGAATGGACGATGAGGCACGGCGCCACGACCATAACGAGGAGCTCAGTCATGCCCTTGACCGCGGTCTCGCCGAAGAGCTTCGCCTTGTTGCATCCGTATCCTACGCCCATCAGCGCGAACAGGATCGCGACCTGCTTGGCGACCAGCACGAGATTTGACAGCAGAGGCGACATCTTTTGCTTCCGTTTCTAGCCGTGTTCAGCCCTGCGGGACGGGTTTGTAGCGGTAGCCTGACTTGACGACAGTCTCTATGCACGAGGCGTCCGCTCCGAGCTTGCGGCGAAGCTGGTACATGTACGTGTCGAGCGTGCGGTCGGACCCGAAGTACCCCTCGCCCCAGAGCGCGCCGCGGAAGCGTTCGCGGTCCAGGACGACCCCCGGGTTGGAGGCGAGGAGCCGGAGGATGTTTATCTCGCGCTTCCCGATTTCCTCGCTGGAGCCGTCGGGGCGCACGAGCAGGTGGCGCAGCTGGTCCACGCGGTGCGAGCCGAACGCGAACTCGGCGTCTTGCGGGATGTCGGTCATTTCGCCCGGCGTGCATTCCGCCTCGTGTGCGGCTGGCGCGCCGGAAGGCCCGTTCGACGCGAGGGTGTTCTCCATGAGGCGCGCGCGGCGAAGGGCGGTGTCTACGCGCGCCACGAGCTCCATCGGCTTGAAGGGCTTTGCTATGTAGTCGTCGGCGCCGAGGTTCAGCCCGAGCACCTTGTCGTCGGGGCGCGTCTTTGCGGAGAGGAAGATGACCTGCAGGTACGGGTCCTCGCGTCGTATGCGGGAGATCACGTCGTAGCCGTTCTTCTTCGGCATCATCACGTCGAGGAGCAGGAGGTCCGGGCGCTTCTCCCTGTACGCAGCCATCGCCTCCTCGCCGTTGCGCGCGAGCCGGACGTCGTGGCCTTCGCATTCCAGGACGGCCTGCACGCCCTCACGGATTCCCTTTTCGTCGTCTGCGACAAGAATGTCAGCCATTTCCGGAAGATTCCCCTCAGGGCATCACGCCGCTTGCGTAGCGGTCGTGGCCCGCGTAGTCCTTTTCGACGGCGATGGACTCGAATCCGCAGTCGAAGAGCAGCTGGCGCACGGATTCGCCCTGCCTGTCCCCTATTTCGAAGAACACCGCGCCGCCCGGCTTGAGCAGGTTCATCGCGTCGCCTGCGAGGCGTTCGTAGAAGTCGAGCCCTTCCGGCCCGCCGTCGAGAGCGTTCATGGGCTCGTGGAGGCGGATGCGCGGGTCGAGCGTGGCGCATTCGGCCGTTGCGATGTACGGCGGGTTCGAGACGATCACGTCGACCGACTGCGGCTCGTCGAAGTCGTCAAGCCCGTCTCCGACGGCGAACCTCACGCGGTCCGCGAGTCCGGTTTTCGCGGCGTTCTCGTTTGCGAGCGCGACTGCGTTCTCCGATATGTCGATCCCGAGGTAGACCGGCCCGGGGAACTCCTTGGCGAGCGAAAGCGCGATGCATCCCGTTCCAGTGCCGACGTCGACGACGAACGGCCTGGCGTTGTTGTCCTCCCGGGTGCGCGACTTGAGGAACCGGAGGACGCGCGTCACCAGCTCCTCCGTTTCCGGGCGGGGTATGAGCGCGCGCCGGTCGCACTTGAGTGTGAGCGACCTGAAGTCCCATTCTCCAAGCACGTACTGGATCGGCTCGCCTTTTGCGAGGCGCGCGACGGCGCGCCGCATCGCCTCCACGTAGCGTTCCGGCGGAACCTCGGGGAGGTGCGGCGCGAGAAGCCCGCGCCCGCACCTGAGGAGGCGCGCCATGGCGAGCTCCATCGCGATGTCGGATTCGGGCACACCCCGCCCGGCGAGGTACTTCCCGCCGAGTTCGAGGATGTCTTTCCATGTCTGCGCCATGAGGGCGGAAAGTCGGGATCAGAACGGGGGGTCGAAGTCGTCGCTCCCGACGTCCGCAATGCCGTCGGCCGCTTCGGCGGGCGTGGGCATTGGCTCTACGGACGAACCGTCGCCGGAGAGGATCTCCAGCTTGAGCGCGGTGAGGTCCGTGAAGTACTTTACCTGTCCCTGCGGGTTGGTCCACTCGCGTCCGTCGATGGCGAAGCGGACCTTGACGCGCTGTCCTTCCTGGACGCTGTCGAGGAGGGAGCAGTTGTCCTTCTTGAACGTGAACGCGATGACGTTGGGGAACCGGCTCGTGGAGTCGATGTCGTCCGTAAGCACGAGTTCGCGTTTCGTGAATCCGCTGTTGAACGTCTGGGTGGGCTGGACCTTCTTCACCACGCCCGTGTATTCGTATATGGCTGCCATTGTGTTTTCCTTGCTTTTCTTTTTTAAACCGTCTTCTTCCCCGTGCGCGCGGGCCTTGCGTCCGCGAGGTCGGCTATCGCCGCCGCCACGTTGGCGAACACCTCCGGGAGCTTGGCGTCCGGCACAGCGGAGAACGCGATGCGTATGAGTCCGCTGAGCACGATGGTGCCGGTGGAGTATTTGGCGATCAGCTGGCGGCGCACGCTTTCGGCGTCGACTCCGATTGGCCTAACGCACATGAAGTATCCCGAGTTGAACGGCATCACCTCGAAGCGCCTCGCGTACTCGGGGTGTTCCGCCAGGACGCGGCGGATCGTCGCGTAGCGGCGCTTGAGCACTTCGTACTTCTCGCGCTTCTGCGCATCGTACGCGGGGTCGGAGTATGCCTTGACCGCCAGGTGCTGCCCGATGGAGGAGATGTTGGACACGTTGCTGCGGACGTTTCCTGCGGCCTTGGCCTCGAGGGCCTTGAGCTGCTCGGGCGTTGCGCCCTTGAACGCGAAGGTGATGAAGCCCACGCGGATGCCCCAGACGTAGTCCTCCTTGGTGGTGCCGTCGAGCTTGACGGCGAGCACGTTCTCGTGGAGGCCGGAGAACTCGGCGAAGAGCGACTCGGCGTGCACGCCCTTTTCGTAGACGAGCCCGAAGTAGGCGTCGTCGAGGATCACCACGATCTTCTTGCCGGCCTTTGCGGCGGCCTTAACGGCGGCGACGATCCTCTTGGCGTCCTCGAGCGTGGCAGTGTAGCCCGTGGGGTTGTTGGGGAAGTTGAGGACGAGTATCTTCTTCCTGCCGCGAGCGAGGAGGGTGGCCTTCATCGCGTCGGCGTCGAACCGGCCGCGGGCGGTGAACATCCGGAACGTCTCGAGCTTCGCGCCGCGGGCCTCCTCGAACACGAGAGAGTAGTTGTCCCAGTAGAGGTCTGGCACGACGACCGTGTCGCCCGGCCCGGTGAAGAGCTCGGCGGCCATGCGCAGGCCGTGGGTGAGGGCGCTCGTGACGACGGGGCAGGAGAAGGTCTTGCCCTTGAGGGACGGGTTCTTCCTGACCTGGAGCTCGCGCCACTTCTCGCGGAGCGCGGCGACTCCGAAGGAGCTCGCGTAGAGGAAGGCCGTCTTGGGGAGCTTCGTGTTTTCGGAGAAGCACTCCATCACGAGCGGGGTCCCGTCCTCCTCGAACGCCATTCCGATCGTGGCGTTGACGGAGCACTTCTTCGCCTCCGCGCCCTGTCCGAGGATCCCGCCGTAGGGGAAGTACATTCGCCTGCCCTCGTTGGAGAGGAACGCGGCGGCGCCGCCTAGAGTCTTGTTGAGTCCTTGTGCCAGTTTGTTCATTGCGTTGTCCGTGGGTTTTGTGGCTTCAGATTTTCCAGTTCCACAGTTTTAGGCTCCTGATGACCTCCTCCACCAGGAGGACGGACATCAGGACGGGTGCTGCGTACTTGACCATGAAGACGTACATTCCCTTTGCGGCGAACCTCTGCCCGCACCGCTCGACTTCGTCGACCACGGTCCTTGGCCCTACGATCCAGCCGATGGCGACGCAGGTCGCTATCGCCACGAGCGGCATGAAGACGTAGTTCGTCACGAAGTCGAAGAAGTCCAGGAACTGGAGCCCGTCCTTGGAGAGGATTCCCCTGAAGAGCCTTATGTCGCCCCACGCGCCGTAGCCAAGCGCCGAGAAGGTCGAGAGGAACATGACGATGGCGCCCATGAAGAAGGTGGACGCCTTGCGGTTGATGTGGAGGAGGTCGCAGACAGAGGCGACGCACGCCTCGTAGAGCGAGATCGCGGAAGTGAGGGCCGCGAATATCACGAGGCCGAAGAAGGCTGTGCCGATCCACGCGCCGCCGCTGCCGAGCGTTGCGAACACCTTGGGGAGGGTTATGAACATGAGGCCCGGGCCGGCGTTCATCGCCTCCTTCACCGGCGTGCCCGTCTTGACGGCGAACATGTAGACGACGGGGATTATCATGAGCCCCGCCAAGAGCGCAATGGCCGTGTCAAACAGCTCGATGCGGCGCACGGACCGCTCGATTGAGTCCTCCCTGCGGAAGTAGGATCCGTATGTGATCATGATCCCCATCGCCAGGGAGAGCGAATAGAACATCTGCCCCATCGCGCCGAGGATCGTCTTCACGAGCCGCGCGAACGAAAACACGCTGTGCGTCGCCCCGGCCTTGTCCACGACCTGCTCGCGCATGGCGTCGAGGCTGGGCACAAGGTAGTACTTTATGCCGTCCGCCGAGCCGGGCAGGGTGACCACGTACGCCGATATCGCTATCGCCAGCACGAAGAGCAGCGGCATCATCACGAGGTTGGACTTCTCGATGCCGTTCTTCACGCCCATGGCGATCACGGCGGCGCACGCCAGCACGAAGAGGATCCCGTAGCCGAACGGCGCGAAGTTGGACGAGATGAACGCGTTGAAGAACGCGGCCGACGCCGCGGCGCCTTCGCCCATGGGGGATGCGCCGGTGACCGCCATCCTGGCGTAGACCAGGAAGTACTTGAGGACCCAGCCGCCGATCACGCAGTAGTATGGCACTATGAGCACCGGCACGAGCGTCCCGAGAACGCCGACGAACCCCCATCCCCGGTGGAGGCGGGAGTACGCCGTGAGCGGCGCCTGGCGTGTCATCCGCCCGACAGCTATCTCGGTGACCATCAGGGTGAAGCCGAGGGTGAGAACCAGGACGATGTATACTGCTATGAAAATGCCGCCGCCGTACTGGGCCGCAAGGTAGGGGAAACGCCACAGGTTGCCCAAGCCGATCGCTGACGCCGCCGCAGCGAGCACGAATGCCAGCTGGCCTGACCAAGATGCGCGTTTGTTGTCTTCCATGTTCTCGTGTTCCGTGGCGCTTCCCTGTCCACGAAATCGGCGTAGTTTACCACAATGCCGCCGCGCGCGCAATTGCAAAAGGCGACATTTTTCCCTCAGTTTGCGATGTTTTGCCATTGTCTCACACAACCTATCTTTGGTATAATTTGACCATGGGCATAGTGTGCCCATGGAGGAACTGTTTGTAAAGTGACAGCTTTTGACAGACTGGCGGCCGCAATTGGCTATCCTTCCGACGAGCTTTCGCCGGCCAACGGGGTGTTGTCTCTTCTTGTGGACGGCGCGAAGGTGGAGGTGCGGGAGTCGGGCGGGCGCATGGTTTTCTCGCGTTCCCTCGGCAAGTTCGACGACGACAGCCTCCGGCGCCTAGCCGGGTACGCTGCGGGCCGCATCATGAAGGAGGACGCGGTCCTCGCATGGGATCCGGCGGCAGACGATTTGTTTCTGTGGCAGGACGTGCAGACAAGCGCGTCCGATGTCCAGTTGCGGCGCGTGTTCGACGTGTTCTGCGCGTCCTGCGACTGGTGGCTTGCCAGGGCGGGCGAGGAGAACGTCTCGAAGGAACGCGTCCCCGCGACGATGATAAGGCCATAGGACGGAAAGGACGTCATGATGAAAAGGCTTCTGGCGATAGCGGCGATGGCCGTGCTTGCGGCGGCTCCGGGAGGAGGCGCGCTGGCCGCTACAAATGCGATCCCGTGGCGGGTCGAGAACTACACGCTCACCGCGCGTGCCATGCCGGTGCGCGAAGTGCTCGAGACCTTCGGCGTTGCCGAGGGCATTCCCGTGATCATGTCCGACTCGATCGCCGGCACGTTCTCCGGCAACTTCAAGGAGGTTCCGGCGGCCGAGTTCCTCGACCGCATGGCGACGGTCCACAACCTCTCCTGGTACTACGACGGCGCGGCGATATACGTGACCGGCGCGGGCGAGATGCTTTCCACGCTGATCGACCTCAAGTACATGAAGGCCGACGAGGTGCGCGCGATGCTCGTGGAGCTGGGCGTGGAAGACGGAAGGTTCCCGATAAAGACGGCTTCGGACGGCGAGCTCATAATGGTCTCCGGGCCGCCGCGCTACGTGCAGCTCGTGACGGAGACGATAGCCAAGGCCGACAAGCTGCGCGAGCAGCGGACGTTCAACGAGGTCGAGACGCGCCTGTTCCCGCTGGTGCACACGTGGGCGGACAACGTGTCGTTCAACGTTGCGACCTCCGAGTCAGCCGTGCAGATACGCGGCATCGCGAGCATTCTCGAGGACATGATGGCGCTGTCCCGCGGCATGAAGGCCCGCGAGGCGTCGACGAACGGCGCGGAGAGGGCGCAGGGCCACCTGGAGGAGGCGATGGGCTCCGACTTCCAGCCGGTCATACGCGCGGAGAACCGCCTCAACGCCGTCCTGATCAGGGACGTCGCCACGCGCATGCCGATGTACGAGAAGGTCATCAAGGAGCTCGACAAGCCGCAGAAGCTCGTCGAGATCGGCGTCACCGTGCTGGAGATGAAGAAGAGCGACGCGCTCGACTGGCAGCTTTCGATCAAGGCCACGGGCTCGAAGTCCGACTTCAAGGGCGGCGCAGGCCAGAACGCCGCGAACCTGTTCAACTCGGAGGACCTGGTGGGCAAGGGGCTTTCCGGCGCCGTGTCGTACCTCGGCAACCACATGCAGGTGAGCGCCTCCCTCACGGCGCTGCGCGATAAGAACAAGGCGCGCTCGATTTCGCGTACCTCCCTAGTGACGCTCAACAACCTCGCGGCGCAGATAAGCGACGAGCAGAGCTACCACGCGCGCGTGGTGGGGGAGAACGTGGCGTCGCTCGAGGAGGTCTCGGCCGGCACGCGCCTGCAGCTCAAGCCGCGCATCGTGCCGTCGGCCGCCGAGAGCGTGCCCGACCAGGTGTGGGTGTCGATCGTGCTGAAGGACGGCGGATTCGAGTCGATCGCGGTCGACGCGATGCCGATGGTCCGCACATCCACCCTCACCACGCAGGCGGCGATGTACGAGGGCGACTCGATCCTGCTCGCCGGCTACATGCGCGACGTCGAGGAGACGGCCGGGTGGGGCATCCCGTACCTGCGCGACATCCCGTGGATCGGGTGGATCTTCGGCGGCGCGTCGAAGTCCAAGCAGACCGTCCAGCGCATGTTCATCCTGACGCCCCGCATCCTCGACCTCGACGCGGAGAACCTGGCGCGCGTGCAGGCGACGATCCACCGCGACATCAAGGAGGTCGAGGAGATCGAGGAGGACATGGAGCAGACGGACGACGAGCGCGAGATACGCGAGCGCGAGAACGAGGAGCGCCGCGAGCGCCGCCGCCAGCATGTCGACGAGATGCTCGAGCGCCGCAAGGCCGAGATCGAGCGCGACCGCAAGATCCGCAAGATCGAGCACAGGCAGGCGAAGGAAGTCCTCGAGGAGGACAAGAAGGCCTGGGCGGAGAGGATCAGGGAGGTAGAGGCCGAATACGAGGCCGGCAAGGGCAGGTAAAGGTGCAGGGCAGCTGAAGATGGAAGTCAAGGTTGACAGCGGATGGGCGAAAGCCGAGGCGGGCGACTGGCTCACGGGCCGGGCGCAGCCTGCGGCTTTCACCGGAAAGGTCACGGTGAAGAGCCTCAGGGGCTTCATCGTGCCCGACCGCGCGTTCGTCAGGGCGGTGACGTCCGACGGCGAGATATACTGCTCGGCCTCGGATGCGCCGTTCCTCACGCGCCTCGACGCCCTGCCGGACGAGCCGCTGAACCTCGTCTCCGAGAAGCTCCTCATCGCGCCGCTCTCCGCGCGCGCGGGCGCGAAGGCGGTGAAGCTCATACCGTTCAGCCTGCAGCGCGCGACGCCCGTCACGGAGTTCATGGGCGGATGGGCGATGGCGGCCACGAAGAGCAGGGTGGCGCGCGTGGCGCTGGAGGACGGCGGGACGCTCACGGTGCGTCCGGAGTCGGTGGTGGCGTGGATAGGCAGGGCGCCCACCGGATTCTGCCCGAAGCTTTCCATATGGGACGTGGTCCTGCCTCGCGCCCCGAGGAACCTCGCGTTCACCTTCCACGGCCCGGCCACGGTCTGGTTCGAGGGAGGGAGCGTGCCGCTGACGCGGCGACAGAAGGCGAGGATGATGGTAGCCTGACAGACGGGAAGGCAAAATGGTCAACACCGCAGACTTGATGCGCAACATAATGCTGAATGCAGGGCGTCTGGACGCCCTGCAGAACCAGGCGTTTTCCCCGCACCAGGTCAACAAGGCGGCCGTCGAGAGCGGGCAGGCGATGGGCTACACCCTGCAGGTTGTGGAGGATCCGAACGCCGACCTGATGGACTCGATGGAGGAGCTCTCGTTCCAGTTCGAGGAGAAGGAGATGAAGGCGGCCGGCGAGCGCAAGCTCGGCCAGAGCCCGCGGGCCGCGTACCTCACGGCCGTCGAGACGTGGCAGAAGGTGCTCCCGGACATGCCGGGCGGCGAGTTCATGGAGCGCATGCTGCGCAACCTCAGGCAGGCGCAGGCCAACGGGCAGCTTCCGGACGCGAGGCAGCTCCTGGCGAAGCTCGGCGAGGGAAGCGGAGACCCGTCGCACCAGTTCGCGATGGCGGAGATTCTCGAGCAGGCGCTCGGCGAGGGCGACTCGGAGCTCAAGGCGCTCGTCGCGGAGGCGAAGCGCCAGCTGGAGGAGGCGCGCGGGCCGGAGATACGCGCCGGCATCAACCTCGCGGAGGAGATCAACGCGCAGTCGGGCGATGCGGCGGAAATGCAGAGCCTGCGGGACCTCTACCGCAGCGAGGTGCTCGGGTTCAAGGGGCCTCAGGACTGCTTCAGGTCGCTTCTCGCGTCGCACGGGGCCGGGCGAATGGGCGAGGCCGTGGAATTCCTGATACGCGGGTGCGGCGTGGACCTCGCGAGCGCGACGCCGTCCAAGAGCGAGCCGGAGCTGCACCGCATACTCGAGGACCTCCAGTGCGTGAACGTGCTCACGGCGGTGATGGACAAGTCCGGGCAGCTCGCCGGGAAGATGCAGAGCGTGTTCGGCATCCACTGCTCCATGGACGGCGAGGCCATGGCCGGGAAGATCATGGACTTCACGGAGATGCCGTTCGTGACGGCCCAGAACATCGCGGCGTTCATCTCGGACTGCGGGGTGAACCCGCTCCTCGCGCAGCTCTACTTCTGCACGGGGCTCGTGGGGATATTCAGGCAGCTTTCGTCGCGGCTCTTCAAGGACGAGGAGGCGCGCGAGAAGCTCGTGGACGCCGGGCAGGAGCACCTTGACGGGCTGGTGCTTCTCGAAGAGGAGGCGGAAGAGGCGGAGAAGCGCGAAAAGGGCAAGGAGAGCGCGGCATGACACCGGAATGGCTAAACGACACGGTACGCGCCTTCGGAAGGCAGCTTGGGCTCGGCTCGTTCGCCCTGAACGAGAGGGGCTCCGGCGGAGTGCGCTTCGAGAACGGCGTGTCGCTGATGTTCGAATACGCGGCCGATTCGCTGTTCGTGTCCGTGCGCGTGAAGGCGGAGCCTACCGCGGAGAACCTGAAGATGCTCCTCGGGGAGGCCCATCCCTCCGCCCGCACAGGTATGAGGCACACGGTCCGCGCCGCGTACCTGGAGAAGGCCGGGGAGGCGATGTACGTGGTGCGCATGGGCGCGCGCGAGGCGAGCGTCCCAGCGCTGGAGGACGTGTTCCGCGCGCTGTGGGCGATGGCGGCCAGACTCGGGAGGGCCGTGGCATGAACATAGAGCGCACAACGCATGGCGTGAGCTTCAACACCGGCATCTCGATGGCGGAGTACAACGAGGCGCCGGCCGGGCAGACGCGCGGGCAGACGCAGAGCGCGATACTGCCGGGCTCGACGACGGTGTCGGAGGCGATGGAGGCGGTCTTCCCGAAGGACCCCACCGTGGCGGGGCTGATCCTCGGGCAGCTCGCGGCCGCGGGGAACTCGCTCGCGCTGAGGACGCCAAGGGGCTTCCGCGCGGCGGCCGAGAAGGCGATACGCAACCTGCGCACGCGCGGAGGCGCGGCCGCGTCGCGCGCGGCCGGCGAGCTGGACGCGCTGCTTGAGGACACTGAACTGCTCGACACCTACAGGGCGTCGCTGCTGGAGAGCTGAGGAAAGGCGGAGAAGGTCAAATGTTCGATAAAGTCACAAACGTGTTCACTAGATTCGGCGACCTGGTGCTCGCCGTTCTGGTGGTGTGCATTATCGGCCTGCTGATCATCCCGCTGCCCTCGCCGGTCGTGGACCTGCTCATCGCGGTGAACATCTGCATCTCCACCGTGCTGCTGATGCTGTCGCTATACCTGCCGCGCGCGCTGGCGTTCTCCACGTTCCCGTCGATGCTGCTCTTCACCACGCTCTTCCGTCTCGCGCTTAACGTCACAACCACGCGCTGCATCCTCCTGCACGGCGCGCAGGACCCGAACGCCGCCGGCACGATCATCAACACGTTCGGCAACTTCGTGGTAGGCGGCAACTTCGTGGTGGGCGCGGTCATCTTCCTCATCATCACGATCGTGCAGTTCGTCGTGATCGCAAAGGGCGCGGAGCGCGTGTCTGAGGTCGCGGCGAGGTTCACGCTCGACGCAATGCCCGGAAAGCAGATGTCGATCGACGCCGACATGCGCGCGGGCGCGATAGACCTCGAGACCGCGCGCGCGAGGCGCGCCGAGCTCGGGCAGGAGAGCCAGCTCTACGGCGCGATGGACGGCGCGATGAAGTTCGTTAAGGGCGACTCGATCGCCGGCCTCATAATCACGGCCATCAACATCGTCGGCGGCATCCTCATCGGCATGCTGATCTTCGACAAGGAGATTGCGTGGAGCGTCAAGCGCTTCGGCATCCTCACGATAGGCGACGGCCTCGTGTCGCAGATCCCGGCGCTGCTCATATCCATCACGGCCGGCGTGATCGTCACGCGCGTGGGCGAGGAGAAGGCTAAGCCGCTGGGCCAGGACATCGTCAACCAGATCTTCGCGCAGCCGAAGGCGCTCCTGCTCGGCGCGGGCATGCTCGCGCTCATCGGCCTCATCCCTGGCTTCCCGAAGCCCCAGCTCTTCGGCCTCGCCGCGGCCACGGCGATCGTCGGCTACTCGCTCATGATAAAGCACAAGCTGGACAAGGCGGCCGAGGAGAAGGGCGAGGATCCGCTCGCCGCCGCGCAGCCCAGCACCGAGCCGGGGGCGAAGCCGAGGAAGAAGAAGGAAGGCGACGACTTCGCTATGGTCACGCCGCTCATGGTGGACATCGACGCGGATATCCGCACGGCGCTCACGTACGAGGCGCTGAACGACAAGATCATGGACATCCGCCGCGCGCTCTACCACGACCTCGGCGTGCCGTTCCCGGGCATAAACCTCTCGCTGAACACAGGGCTCAAGGACGGCCGGTACCGCCTCCTCGTGAACGAAGTGCCGGTGTCCGAGGGCGCGCTGCGCCCGGGCTACCTCTTCGCCATGGAGTCGCCGGAGAACCTCGAGGTCACAGGCGTGGAGTTCGAGCGCGGCAAGCCGTTCATAACCGGCTACGAGACGAGCTGGGTGAAGGAGGCCGACAAGCAGAAGCTCGAGGAGAGCGGCATACGCTACCTCGACGTAAACAGCGTCCTCACGTACCACCTCTCGGGCGTGTTGCGCCGCTACGCGAACGAGTTCCTCTCGATCCAGGAGACCCGCCTGCTGCTCGACCACATGGAGAAGGAGGCGCCGGAGCTCGTGCGCGAGGTGCAGCGCGTCCTCCCGATCCAGAAGATCACGGACGTCCTCCAGCGCCTCGTCCAGGAGGGCATCTGCATACGCGACCTCAAGCGCATCACCCAGTGCCTCATCGAATGGGGCCAGAAGGAGAAGGACACAGTGCTCCTCGTGGAGTACGTGCGCAGCGCGCTGTCGCGCTACATCTCCTACAAGTTCTCCGGCGGGCAGAACATGATCGCGGCGTACCTGCTGGACCCGTCGCTCGAGGAGAAGATCCGCAAGTCCGTGCGCCAGACCTCGTCCGGCTCCTACCTCGCGATGGATCCCGCGACCGTCCGCGCCATCCTCGCCGTCGTCAAGCGCACGATCGGCGACCTCGCGAAGATTCCG
>CAMORM010000056.1 GCA_946623785.1 uncultured Verrucomicrobiota bacterium | reverse complement strand
AGCGAGCCGTTCATGGTGGGGCGAGCTGTCCTCAGCTAGCCGTTCCGCGAATAGTTACAGGCAAGAGGCGGCGAGCTCTTCCATCGTGACGACGTTGAGCTTTCCGTACTTGGCGAGGCACTTCTTGGTGTATGCCGAAAGGACCACGATCTTGTCCTTCTTCGGGTTGTCCGCACGGGCGGCCACGTACTCGGCGAGCGCCTTCACGAGCTTCGGGTCGAGCTTGTCGAGGACGATCGCGCCTTCGCCGCAGCAGTAGGACTCCTCGTCGTTCGTGCCGAACGGCTTGTTGACCGCCTTGAGCTCCTTGAGGAGCTTCTCCGGGCATTCGCAGGCGTCGTAGTTGCGCATGAAGTCGTCAGCGAGGTAGTAGACCTCGCCGGCCTTCTTGGCGAACTTGACCTTCGCCTGGAGAAGGTAGCCGGAGATGCAGTAGACCTTGCACGGCAGCTTGACGCCGAACTCGGGGTAGTCCTTCGTGAGCGCGTCGAACGCCGCGGGGTTGGAGACGACGAGCGTCTTCACTCCCTCGGCCTTGAGGAACGCGGCGAACTTCTCGGCCGCGGCCTTCGCCTCGGGCAGGAACCCGAGCACCTTGAGCGCCTTGCCGATCGATCCGCCCGTGATCGTCTTCGGAGCGGCCTTTGCCGCCGAGAAGAGCTTCTTGGCGGCCGCAACGACGGCCTTGTCGGCCGCGGTCGTCTCGTCGAGGAACCAGGCGAGGTCGCCCTTCCCCTCGGCCTTCCACTCGGAAGACTTGGCAAGCTTGGCGGCGAGCTTCTTGACGGCCTCGGGCGCCTTGCCGGCCTCCACGACGTCGGCGCGCGCCGCAAGGGCGAGCCCGTTCTCGTCGTAGTGGTTCACGCAGTGGTGCGTGCAGCAGGCGGAGAGCTCCTGGCGGTAGAGCGCGTCCACGAAGTCCGAGTCGTCGAACGAGTTGGTACCCGTCTTCAGGCCGTACAGCATGGCGGCGCGGATGCGCGGGGTGTCGACTTCCGTGCAGCGGACCTGCCCGATCGTCGAGAGGTGCCGGCACATGAAGCAGAACCGGCAGTTCATCATCGCCTCTTCGTATTTGTCGATATGCATAGCGATAAATCCTTTGCTTTAAACTTTAAAACGTTGAACTTTGAACTTCAAGCTTCAAACTTCAAACTCACCAGCACCCAGGAAGCCCCATCTTGCCGGGGTTCATGATGCCGTTCGGGTCGAGCTGCTTCTTGAGGCCCTCGAGGACAGGCATTGCCGTGCCGTAGAGGTCCTTCACGTAGCGGCCGAGCTTGAGGCCTACGCCGTGGTGTTCGTTGATGACTCCGCCCTCGCGGATCGCCGCGCGGATTGCCTTGTCCCAGACCGCGTTGTAGAGCGCCGCCGCCTCCTGGGCGTTCGGCGGGACCTTGTCGCCGGGGAAGATGAAGCGCGCGTAGAGCATGCAGCCCCAGTCGTACCAGTGCGAGAAGTGGCCGATGAAGCGCGCGTCCGGGAACTCCTTGTTGACGACCTTCTTCATCGCCCAGTAGACGTTCTCGATGTGCGAGAAGTCCGCGACGGTGTCGAGCGTGCCGAACGCCTGCGGCACGTGGAACATGTAGCCCGGGTAGAAGAACTTGTACTTGTTCTCCCACCACCACTCGCCGCCCTTGGAGCCGAGGTCCTTGCCGTGGAACTCCTTCTCCATGATCTCGCGGGCGTACTGCATCTGCAGGTCCACGATCTTCTCGCGGCCGTCGAAGCCGAACACGAGGTACGCGCCCTTGTCGAGGTCCATGCCGAACACCTTCGACACGTGCGTCTTCGTCTCGGTCTCGTCGTAGAGGCGCATCGCGCACGGCCCGAGGCGGCTGCGCATAAGCGTCTGCCCGGCCTGCATCGCCGTGTGGAAGTCCTTGAAGATGTACGCGCGGAACTTGCGCGCCTCGGGCTGCGGGTGCACCTTCAGCGTCACCTCGGTGATCACGCCGAGCGTTCCCTCGCTGCCGAGGAACATCATCGTCATGTCCGGGCCAGAGGCGTGGCGCGGAACGGGGAGCGTGCGGATGATCTCGCCTGTCGGGGTCACGACCTCGAGCGACATCACCATGTCCTCGATCTTGCCGTACTTCGTGGAGAGGACGCCTGTTCCGCGGTGCGCGAGGAAGCCGCCGATCGTGGAGCACGCGATGGATGCCGGGAGGTGCATCGTCGAGAGTCCGGCCTTGTTGCAGTTCCACTCGAGGTGCTTGGTGATGATGCCCGTCTGGCAGGTCACGGTGAGCGCCTGCTTGTCGATCTTGATCATCTTGTTCATGCGCTTCATGTCGAGCACGATTCCGTTGTAGATCGGAAGCGCGCCGCCCTGCGAGCCGGACCCGCCGCCCCAGGGCACGACCGGTATCTTGTACTGGTTCGCGATCTTCATGATGCGCGAGACCTCCTCGGTCGTCGAGGGATGCACCACGAAGTCCGGCTTCGGGCATTCCTTGCCGCGGTCGTGCCACATCTCGGGGATCCAGTAGTAGTCTATGGAGTGCCCGAACTTGTCCGCGAACTTCACGTCCACGTAATCCTCGCCCACCACGTCGGTGAGTTCCGTACGAATCATCTCGTACATGTAGCTGTCAGGTTTTATCTTCATTTGAATTCCTTCCATGGCCTTTTGACGCCGCATATTATACAACACCTCACGTGAGAGTTGTACAGGGAGTTGTGATATTATGTGAGAAGAAATGAGAGGAACGGGCCTCTATCTTCTCGTGGACTCGCGCACCACGATCGGCGCGGGGACCTGTATCCTGCGCGGCGGAAGCAACGGGTCCTGCATGCGCTCGCGGAGCGCGCGGTACGCGACAAGCGCGATGTCCTCGCATGGCTGGTGTATCGTGGTCAGCGGAGGGAATGTCGTGGTGGCGCAGCGCACGTCGTCGAACCCCGCGACCATCACGTCGCCAGGGACCGATATGCCGAGCCTGCCGAGCGTGTTGCGGAAGACCGCAGCCACGTAGTCCGACTCGCAGATCACCGCGTCCGGGCGCATGCCGCGCCTCGAGAACACGGGCGACAGCTTATTCACGTCGTCCGGCTCGGCCACTATCGCGATGTCGCGCGCGGAGCCGTTGCCGGCAACGCCCGCGACCCCAACGAGTCTGTCCTGGATTATCGTCGCGCAGTTGGGACGCATGAGGAACGCCACCCTCTTAGCGCCCCTCTCGATCATGTGCTCGCCAAGCGCGCGCCCGGCGGCGAAGTTGTCGATCCCCACGAAGTCGTGGCGAGCCTCGCCCTCGGCGAGCTTGACGTCGCGGTCTATGAGAACGACCGGAATCGAGGCGGACGCGAACAACGTGAGTATCTCGCGCGTGACGCGCTCCGGCTGGCGCAGGAACGCGAGCGGCTGCATCACCACGCCGCCGACGCGCTGCTGCACGAACGAGCGCGCGACCATCGCGGCCTCGCGCGCGCGCTTCGCGGGCGTCGATGCCGTTATGTCGCCGAGCATGAGCGAGTATCCGTCCTTCCGCGCGCAGCCCATGAGCCCCTGGCATATCCGCGGGAATATCTCGCCGAACGCGAGGCTCGGCATGATCAGCCCAAGGCGCCCCGACTCGAGCCGGGCCGCCTTCGTTGCGAAAGTTCCGGCGCCGCGCTTGCGGTAGACGAGCCCGCACTTCACGAGCTCGTCCATCGCGCGCACTGCGGTTATGCGCGATACCTTGTGCTTGCGGACGAGAGCCTCTTCGGACGGAAGCGGCTCGCCGTACCTGTAGCACCCCTCCCGTATCTCCCTGCGGAGCTGTTCGAATATCATCCTGTACTTTACGTCTTCAGACATGTCCTGCCTCCGCGATGGCTCGCCTTCACTTCACCGATGGACGGCCCGAAGGCGCGGAGAAGCCCCTCAGCGAATAAGGGGCAAGGGCAAGCTCCGCCGTCCCGCCGAACTTCTCGCCGGACACGAGGTCCGCCGTGCCGTCCGGCATCGAAACCTCCACCCTCGCCGGCTTCGCGCCGGTGTTCACCACGTAGAACCAGCTCTTCCCTCCGAAGTCCTTCTGCCGCGCCACTACGGCGCCCTTCCGCCCTGCGTCGTCGAAAACCACCGCCGGGAGCGAGCGGAAAGCCTGCGAGAAGCGCGCGAACGGCTCCTCCATGCCGTACGTCCCGATGAGGAACCCGCCCTTCGACACGCCAAGTATGTCGCCGTGTCTGAGGGGCGCCACGATCGCCCGCATCGCATTGTCGCCGCCGGGGTTCAGGGTCGTCACGCGCCAGGGGCACTCGGTGAACCAGTCGCACGAAAGCGAGTTCGCGCCTCCGCGCGAGCCTCCGCGCCCTATCGCGCTCTCCCAGTACCTGTCGTGAAGGTTGAGCCACGGGAACTTCGCGCCCTTGAAGAGCGACCATGTGTCCGCGGTCTCAGGAGCGTCGCGAAGGTTGTTGCGCACCTGCTCCGACGGGAATGCGCCACGGTGGCGGTAGTCGGCCGGCGCAAAGGTCTGGCCAAGCACCAGGTTCGGGATCGCGGCCGTGAGCGCCTTGCTGTCGAGCCCGTGGAGCTTGTTGGCCTTGTCCATGTACCCTGCGTCGCCGAACCCCTCGCTGTACATGTCGCTCGGCACGAAGCTGTTCATCCACAGCTTGAGGTCGGGACGCACCGCGGCTAGCTTCCGCGCGATGCCCGCGTAGAACGAGGTCACCTTGTCGCAGCGCCACTGGATCCACGCGTCCCACGCGTTCTCCTTGATCCACTTCGCGTACGCCTTGCCGCGCAGCGGGTCCTTCCTGTCAACGGGGATGCTGAGCCCCTTCGCCTTCGCGAACGCGTCCACCGCGTAGTCGTTGTAGCCGCTCGCCGGATCGCCGAACCACAGCATGCCGTGCCGCGTGAGGTAGAGGCACACGCCCTTGAAGGACGGATGCGACTTGCCCTGCTCCACCAGCGCGTCTATGCAGCCCGCTATGTGCGCCTGGACTTCCGGATGGAGGAAGTTGAAGTTCGGCGGCGTGTCGTGCCAGCCGCCCCAGTTGGGCAGGCCCGTGTCGTGTATAGAGATCGGAGAGGAGTGGAGCGACCCGTCGCGCATCGTCACGCGCGTGACCAGGCCCTCCCTGAGCTGCATGGAGTTGATGTTCACCGTCGGCACGAAATCGAGCCCCTCGACGTCGAACTTCGAGTACCAGGCGCTCAGGAAGTCCGGCGCGTGCTTGCGCGGGTTGTACCTCTCGCCGATCATGCCCTGGTACCACGCGCCCGGGTAGGCGAGCATGTTCTGCCCCGTGAACTTCATCGTCGCGACAGTGCGGTCGATGAGCTCGCCGATCTCCGCGACGTCGTGTCCGTCGGTGGCGAACTCGTGGCCGACGGACGGATCCTCGAAGTAGAGCGCCGAAGAGCGCCTCCACCCCTCCGACCGCGCTGGTTCCTTCGCGGCGGCAGGCGGCAGCGCGGCACCCTCCACGGCATACACGCGCACGGCGGAAACGGCCGCAGGCGCGCCCTCGCGCGCAGTCATCGCGACAATCGCAACGTCGGCGCCGTGCGTCCAGTACAGGCAGCGGTGCGTAAGCGTCCTGCCGGTGTTGGGGTACTCGCCGCCCGTCATGTAGCCCACCTGCATCGTGTAGTCGCCGTTCGGGTTGTCGGTGCGCTGGATGATGAGGTCCGTGGTGCGCACGGCGTCGTCCGGATAGTCTATCTCGAAGCAGTGCAGCTTGACTGACTTGTCGAGCCTGAACCGCAGGGCGAACCGGTCCCCCTTCTTCGGGCCGGCCTCGAGGTACGGAACGCCGCCCAGGGCCTTGATCGAGGGCTTGCCGACGGATCGGAACCTGTCCGCCGGCGGTACGGCGTCGAGCTTAAGCTCCTGCACGAGCTTCATCCCCTCCGGCACGCCGGGACGCTTCGCCCCGGCCTGAAGCTCGTATGGGTTATTCCGCCTCAGGACGGTATACGGGACGCTTCCGCTGAACCGGGTGCCGTCGGTCGCGCTGATCGTGTAGCGCCCCTCAGGAAGGTCCACCTTGATCTTTGCCGGCTCGCCGGGACGGACTTCGCCGAGCGTGCGCAGCACCTTGCCCGACAGGTCGCATACGCAGTAGCGGAAATTCGAGATGTCGCGCCTGGAAGGGTTCGACGCCGTTATCGTCGCCTCACCAGGCGTGCCGGCGACGGAATACAGCCCCGTGCCGCTGAGCTCGACGTCCTGCTCCCTGCGCCAGAGGGCCAGGGCCTGTTTGGCGTTGAGCGGCTCGGAGAAGATGCACAGCTCGTCTATGAGGCCGTCGAACTGGCGCCCTCCGTCTAGGCTGCCGACACAGAACGTCTTGAACTCCTTGCGGTCGAAGGTAAGCTTCTTCGGGTCCTTGAGCGCGCTCTTTATCGGCGAGTCGGAGTCGCCAAGCCCCCTGGCCGAGCACCCGTTGAGGTATACGCTCACGCCCCTCTCGCTCCACGAAACCACTACGTGGTTCCACCCGTCGACCGGAGCCTTCCCGTCCCATGTGGCGTACGCATCGTCGTCGTCCGACTGGTCTGCCCGCAGCCTCTCGCCGAGGAACCAGAACCACAGCTGGCCGGAGCCGATGCGGTCCCCCTTGGGCGAAGGGTTCGCGAACAAGGTCCGCCAGATGTCGTTGCCCTTGGCGTCCCGTCCGCCGCTGGGCCATTCGCGCTTAAACCACAGGCTCACCGCTCCGCGCTCCTGCAAGAGGTTTCCTGCCGCCGAGTAGTTGAGCACGCTGCCTGCCTTGGAAGTAAGCCGCACCGCCTGCCCGCGGACGCCTTCCGCGAACGAAACGCCCTTCTCGGCTACCGCCTGTGGGCTGCCCTTCGCGGTCTTCGCCTCGGTGGTTCCGTCGAACGTCGCGTGGAACAGCAGCTTCGGCTTCTCGGGCGCGCGCGCGACGAGCTCAGGCATGTCCGCCAGAAGCGCGCATTCCGCGCCGAAGAACTCGATCGGACCCTTGGCGGAGGTGATGTCCCACCTCAGGTGCAGCTCCTCCAGATCCTCAGGAATGGCCTCCACGATGGGGTACTTCTTGGGGTGGCCCTTCGTCTCGAAGCCACGGTGCTTGTAGTAGTGGCCCTTGCCCTTGCTCCTGCCCTCGAAGTACAGAAGGCCCTTGCTGCCCCTCTTGCCCCCGAACTCGCTGACTGCGGCGGAGTCCTTGCCGGCGAGACGTGCCACGGCGACGCTGTCGGAGTTCATCGTGATCTTCGTGGCGCCGTCAGCGAACACGCCCCTCGCATCGATCACCAGCCTGTCGGCGAGCGGCGTCAGCTCGAGTTTCTCGAGCGATGCTGAGCCCGGCTCCACGCCGAAGGATATCCTCCTGCGCCCGTCCGCACCGGTCACCGTCGCGTGCTTCCCGGACTTCGATATCTTGACGCCCTCCCAGCCGCCCGACGGCACGGACATCCTGGTGGTCTCGCCAATCAAAACGTGGCACGCGGCGATCGCCGCGGCAAACACAACGGCCTTGGATATTTTCATGCAATGCAGTATACCATCTAGCACATAGAACGCGCAAGCACGTTTTTTAGCCGCCGGATCACCGGGCACTGTACCGCCGCGCGTACATCGTGCGCGCCATCTCGCGCGAGGCCTCGACAAGCTCCGGGTACGGCACGTCCGCAACGTTCAGGAACCCGACCTGGTAGTTCTCGCCGTCCGCGCGTCCGGTGAGCGGCTGGTCATGCCACTGGAACCAGTGCGTGCCCACGAAGCGCGGATGGTCGAGGCACTCGCCAACGAAGTCGCGGTAGCACTGCGCGCGCTCGCCCTGGTCGCGCGTCGCGACGAGTCCGGCGTGGAACATGCCCCGGTCGTGAGCGCCGAAGTGGAACTCGCCGTTGATGAGCGGCTTGTCATCGGCGTCCGGCGGGAGGTCCTTCACGACGTGCCTGTTGTAGATGTTCACGCTAACGACGTCGCAGTGCCGCGCCGCCGCGCGGTAGACTGCGTCGGTGCTCCACGCGAGGCGGCAGCCGAGGTAGAGGTGGTTCGGAAGCTCCTCCCTGAGCACGCGGCGAACGACGGAGAAATACTGCTCCGCGACGTCCTTCATCCGCTCCTCGCTGTTCCAGGAAAGCTCGTTGTCGACGAACACGCCAAGGCACCACGGATCGTCCCGCATGGTCTTCGCGCAGGCGCGCGCGCGCTCGCGAAGGGTCTTCTCGAACTCCGGGCTGAAAGGATCGGGAAGAGCCCCCCACCAGCCGGTGGAGCCCTTGAGGCGCGGAGTCCCGGCCGTCCTGATGTAGAGCGTGTACGGAGTGCGGTCCTTGGAGTATATCTCGGGGCTGCTCCAGCACGCGATCGTGTTGAGGCCCCAGGCGCGGAGCCGACGGTGCGCGCGGTCGGCGTACAGGTCCTTCCAGCCTTCGCCGTACTTCCGGCGCAGGTTCGCGGCGGAGAAGTTGAACGCGTCGTACGGAACATGGGCGCGGTCCTTGTAGAAGCCGTGCGCCGCGGGATTGGATGCCTTGACCCAGTACCGTCCGAAAACGGCATCGTCCTTCGCCGGTTTCCACGCGAAGTACTCCTCGCGGAAACCGACGCCGGTAACGTCGGCGTATATCTGCACGCAGTCGACGCCGTGTGAGAAGAAGAGGCGTCCGTCCGGATCGACGAGCCACCACTTCCCGTTCACCTTCTCGGTGCGGAAGAACCCCGTCGCCTTGAGCTGCGGGCCTCCAGCCCATCCGCCGAAGCGGTCGACGTCCGGGATCGGGCTGTCCCCGTTTGCGGCAAGCCAGGCGTCCTCCTTTGCGATTGCAAGCTTCAGCTCGTTTTCGTCGTGCACCTTGCCGGGCCAGTCGTCGTGCATGAACTGCCCGAAGCGGTCTACGAACGGCAGGAACGTCTTGGCGTTCAGCACTTTCTGCGTCGGAAGCCCCGAGCCTTCCGCCGAAACGCGCAGGACGCTGAACGCGTTGGAGACGCCGTCCTGCCGGAAGTAGAGGTTCAAGGACTTTACTCGGCGGATGTCGAACCCTCCGCCAGCGCCGGTCCGCGCGGTGGGGCTCCCGTTCATGCCAACGAGCTCAAGAGGCTCGTCAAGCGCCCATGGAAGCGTCTTCAGCGCGGCGACTATCTCTCCCGTGCCGTGGGGGGCGAGAGTCAGCTTGCTGCCGGGGCCCTGCCCCTGGAAGCCGCACCCCTTCAGGCCCAGGTGAACAGTGCGCACACGGTCCGACGTGTTGCTCACCACGGCCACGAACCGGCTGAAGCGAGAGAGGTCCGCCTCGCCCTTCACGAAGTCCATGCGCACGCCGGGCCAGCTGTTCTTCTCGCCGACTGTCACTTCGACGGAACCGTCCGCAAGCGTGGCGACCGAAGAGTCCGCCTGCGGACGCATTACGGTGTCAGGCCCCGGCCAAAGCACCTCGCCGCCCGCCGCCGCGGCAACTGCCATTCCCGCCGCGGCAACTGCCGTCTTTAGATCCACGTTTCCCGGCCTTTCTCCTGTCAGCGGATGATGATCATGAAGCCCTTCTCGTTTTTCGTCGCTTCGCCACAAGTTGCGAAGTTGCGCACGGCAACGGTATCGTGCGACGCCTTAAGCCATGTCTGAGATCGCGCCACGCGAGAGATTCGCAGTTCGTCTATCTGGCCATCGAACGCGCTGCCTCCTCCATTGAAGTTGCCGAGCCAGAGCGGTTCGGCGCTGGCATGAATGGCACCGGCTTGGGCGTCGCCCGTCTTCTTGTTGGACCCATTGACGTATCCATACGCCTTTTGGGTGCCGGAGACGTCACGCACGAATGCCTGATGGCACCACTCGCCCCAAATTGGAGTCATATTGTGTCCTGATCCAATAGGATATGAAATCGTGGATCCATTTGTCGTGACCGCCAAAATGTTCCGCCCGACTTTTGCAGTGTCAGTAGCGGAGTAGTTGTTGTAGAGAAAATACGCAATGTCCGCACTCCCGGACTTGCGCTTCGCCAGGATGCCCAAAGCCTTGGTCGGTTCTGCTGCCTGCTTGGTCCAGATTTCGAAGGTGCAGTCTGTGAAACCGTCCAAGTCGTCGTCGTCGTCCGCCCTCAACCTGGAGTTAGCGTCGCCTGCCGAGAAATCGACTGCGCCACCGGCAGCGCCGGACACACCGAGCGTTTCCTTGCTGTTGTACGAATATGAAAAAGACGAGCTAACGCCGCTCGATTCCTTGAGTGGAAGCGCGCTTTCGCCAAGGTGCCACACGCCGACGTAGTCAGCACTCCACACATCGCTCGGCGTGACATCTCCGGGAAGAACGCATCCGTAGTAGGCGGTCAACGTAGTGTTGGTGGAAAACGACGGAACCTTTACCCAGACGAGCGACTCACCGTTAGTGTTCCAAGTGTCTATCTCGCTTGGCAGAAGGTCGCCGTTCTTGTCGGCGAACCTGAGATCGCCGCCGCCCACGGTGGCAAAGTCATTATAGTCAAAGCCCAGAATGCCTGCGCCTGTGTTCTCGTCATATTCCGCGATGCGAACGAGGACCGGGAAGTCCTGAAGCGTGGTGTCGTCGGGGAAGGCGTTCTCAAACGAAACCTTGAACTTGTGCGAATAGGATTCCCAGTCGTTCAGGTCGGAGCTGTAGACCGCAAATCCGACCTTCGACACGGCGTCATGCGACGCCTGTATCCAGTCCGCAGAGCGCGCCACACGGGAAATGCGAAGCTCGTCGATCATGCCGTTGAATGTGCCTCCATTTCCCTGGGCGTTTCCAAGATGGAGCGCAGAAGTGCTGTCGAAGACAGGGGCGGACCCCGAGGCACCTCCATTGATCTCGACACCGTTTACATATCCGCACCCCGTATTGGCGGCAGTGTCGCGCACAAACGCCTGATGGCACCACTCGCCCCAGATCGGGGTCATGTTGTTTCCTGTTCCGACGATGTAGGCCGCCGTATCGGTTCCATTCGTGCTGATGCCACAGATGTTCCTGCCATGCTTCCAGTCAACATCAGGATTGTAGTTGTTGTATAGGAAGTATGCGACATCTTCCGCATTCTTCGTGCGTTTCACGAGAATGTATGCAATGGCAGATGGTGCGCTTTCCTGTTTCGTCCAGACTTCGAAGGTGAAGTCCGTGAAGCCGTCAAGGTCATCGTCGTCGGCCGCGCTCAGGCGCGCCGCATTATTGCCTCTGGAGAAATCAACCGCGCCGCCGATCGCGCCGTGGGCGGCGTAGACGATGCCGGAGCCGCCTGCAGTGGAGAACGGAGTGCTGACGCCGCTCGATTCGGCCATCGGTACTGCACTCTCATTAAGGTGCCACACGCCGACGTAATCGGCGGACCAGACGTCCGCAGGAGTGACCTCAGCCGGAGTCGCACAGCCGTAATGCGCAACGATCTTTGTCTGCCTGTTGAATTGCGGCACCTTGACCCAGACAAGCGATGTGCCGTCAGTATTCCATGTGTCGACTTCGCTCTGGAGAAGCGTCCCATCCGGCAGCGAAAAGCGAAGGTCGCCGCCGTTCTCGACTTTGCATGCACTGTACTTGAATTCGTTCAGCGCGGCCGAGAGCTTGACCAGCACAGGAAAGTCCGTCAGCGTCGTCGAGCCGACATAGCCCGGGAAAGAGATGTTGAACGAACGCTCATACTGCGTCCAGTCAACTGGGTCTGCTTTTGCGGTGCCGGCCCCAATGAGCGCCGCTGCGCATATCGTGGCGAAAATCGCCCCCCCCCTCGGTTTCATGCAGTTATGATGATTGAGCATAGTTTTACCTCCTTTGTTTCAACTGACACCTAAACATCGCCATACAGAATGCGAACTGACTACCTGATGATGATCATGAGGCCCTTGACATCATTCGGTCTCGCCTCGCCGTAGGTGGTGAATGTCGTGTTGTTCTTGATTGTGTCGTACGTCGCTTTGACCCAGGCGTCGGAACGGGCAACCGAAGATATGCGCACCTCGTCGATCCTGCCGGGCCACACCTTGTTGTCCGAGCACGTATAGTTGGCCAAGAACAGCGTCGTCCTGGTCAGTGGAGCGCGAAAGTCGCCCGCCGCCGACTGGGCAACAGTCATGGAGCCGTTCAGCATGACCTTGCCGCCAGCCTCGGCGTCGTACTTTGCGGCATGATAGTTCCATTCAGCCCGTGCAGCAAGGGGCATTGAGCCGCCGGGCGTAGCATACGCCTCGCCGGAAGCGAACCCAGAATTTAAAACGATCTTGCCCTTGTTCCCTGTAGACGCCGCCTCGTACAGCCTGTACACGGTCGGGTATGTCGAATTGTCCGTCGTCAGCTCCCTCATCAAAGCGCCATCTTTAGACGCTTCAGACGGGACATGATCGTCCTGCCAGGCCCACAGTTCGGCAGTGAACGCAGAGGTGCCAGCTCGCATCACGCGCGCGGATTCGTTTCTCATTCCGCCGCCGCCGTTGACACCAATTCCGAACAGTACGGAGTGGCCGACAACTCCTTCCTGCCCAAGGGTCGCAGATCCCTTGCTGTTGTAGTCCTCGGTGAACGTAGACCCGCCGCCTGTCGCGTCCACAAGCGTGACATAGCCACTGTCCCCAAGGCCACCGTTCATGTGCCATACGCCTAGATAACCGTTCGCCCAGACCGCAGTGGCGTCGACTGCGGGCGCCATGTTCCAGCCATAATATGCCGTGATCTTTGTCCCGGCATTTAGCGATGGCACCTTAACCCAAACAAGCGAAACGCCGTTCGTGTTCCATGTGTCGACATCGCTAAAAAGGAGATTGCCGTTCGCGTCTGCAAAACGCAGGTCCCCGCCGTTTGGCCTAAGGCAGTCGGCATACTTGAAGCCGGCAATTTCGGATTCCGATATCTTGACGAGAACGGGGAAGTCCTCAAGCTCCTCGCCTCCCTCGTATCCGGGGAACGACACCGTGAACCTATGCGAATACTTCGTCCAGTCGTTCTCCACCGAGTAAACGGCGAAACCATCTGCTTCAACGCAGTCGCGGGTCGCCTGCACCCAGTCCGCAGAGCGGGCAACCGAGGAAATCCGCACTTCGTCGATGTAGCCGAGGTAGGACGAGTTGCTGGACGTCCTGTCGTTGCCGAGGACGACAGGTATCTCGCCTTGTGGATAGAGCGAACAACCCGTCCCCCCCGCCGTGGTATAGTAAATATATCCGCCGTCGGCATACTCCGTCAGGCGTCCATCGGCACCGGTGCGCGTAAACGCAATGTGCTTCCACTCGCCGTAGACAAGATCAACGGCGGACGCCGGCGGATATGTCAGCGTCGGATCGTCGGCAGACATGGACGGAGAAAGAGCCGGGCTGCCGTTGATCTCCTTCCTTGCGTAGAAGTAGTAGCTGCCAGAGTTCCAGGCGGTGCGCTTGGAAAGGATGGCACGGTTAGCGGTCGTATCGACGTTCGTTTGGCAGAGCCACATCTCGAACGTGGTGTCCATTGACGTACCGATGGCATTCCCGCTGTCGTTCACCTGGAGCCCGCCCTTCTTCGCGCCACCCTTGCTGAAACCAACTGCCCCGCCGATTGCGCCGGCTGCGGCAAGGTCAACCTTGTCGGTGTCGCCCGATGCGCAGACGAAGTCATGGCCATTGGACGTGGAGTCCTTCTGAGTCAGATTCCCCGAACTGCCAAGGTGCCACACGCCGATGTAGCCGTTGGACCACACGTCGGACGCGGTGACGGCCGGCTGCTCGCCCGCACCCTTGTAGCCGTAGAGGACCTTGATCACGGTCTCCTTGGTGAGCGAGGGGACCTTG
The DNA here is from genome assembly GCA_946623785.1 of uncultured Verrucomicrobiota bacterium. Taxonomy (GTDB): domain Bacteria; phylum Verrucomicrobiota; class Kiritimatiellia; order RFP12; family UBA1067; genus CAMORM01. The sequence goes on along the minus strand of CAMORM010000056.1, from coordinate 529 downwards.
ACCCAGACGAGCGACTCGCCGCTCGCGTCCCATGTGTCGATTTCGTGCATCAACATGTTGCCGTCAGAATCGGCAAAACGCAGGTTCGCGCCGCCCGCGCACTTGGCGTAATTAAAGCCGTTCAATGCCTTTGAAAGCCGTATCAGCACCGGGAAGTCCGCAAGAGTCGAAGTGCCCCTGTATCCAACGAACTTGACGTTGAAGGTGCATTCGTAGTCCGCAGGATCGACCTGGACCGGATCAGCAAACAGCGGCATCGCAAGCGCCGCTGCGCATATCGTGGCGAAAATCGCCACCCTCGGTTTCATGCAGTCATGGCAATTATGCATAGTCTTACTCCACTTATTTGACTATCGAGATTGTACCAAACACCCCTCCAATTTGCAAGGCCCTGGAGTTTACCCATTTTTGAGTTTCTGGCGAGGCGAAATGGATTGCCGATCTCTCCGCCTCTTGGACGCTGCCTTCTAAGCCAACTCCGACGCTTCGCAAAATTTGCTCCACTACCGTTCCGCCTAGCTTCGCACGC
>CAMORM010000055.1 GCA_946623785.1 uncultured Verrucomicrobiota bacterium | reverse complement strand
GGCAACCCGCTCAAGGCCGAGTTTTCCTTCCTGGCCTGAGGCACTGCTGCTCAACTATTCGCCAGCACTGGGACAACTGTCATCCCGCTCGTTGCTGACACTGGGAGAACGGGCGTCCCGCCCGTTGCCGGCGCTGGAACGACTGTCGTCCCGCCCTACTCTACATTTTCCGAAGGATCCTGCTCACTTTACATGCCAGAGGGGGTGTGATATAATCTACATTAAGTTTGTGAGACCTGTCTTATGATTTATGCAAAGGAGGAAGTATGTGTTCACTTGATAATTGCACAAACACCACGCGCGGCGGTGCCCTTTGTTTATTCAAAGCGGCGGTTGCGCTCTGCGCGGCGGTTTTCTTAGATGCGGCGTCGGCGGATGTCTACCATTGGACGGGCGCCGCGCGAGACGGCGTGTGGGCAAACGCCGCGAACTGGCAGGAGAACGAAATCCCCGGCATGTGGACGAACCGGACGGAGCAGACGTCCGGAGGCAAGCTGGGCGACACTGTGATCTTTGGCGCGCAGGCCGAAGGTGCGCCGACAACCATCGACCTTCAAGGACAGTACGCGATCGACCACCTGATAGTCACGAACGGCGCACCGGCCTACATCTTCGGCACGGCCGACGTTGCGGCACAGAGGCTCGGTTTCCAGACGAATTCGACTCTCGTCGTGGCGGCGGACGTCGTGAACGACCAGACGTTCGTTCGTCCGGCGATCTGGAACCGTGATTCGGGCAATACAGGGTCGCAGCTTACCTTCTACAACAATTCGCTCAGCGCGAAGCTCGTGTACGGGAAGATAGACAAGGTTACGAAAAAGGATCAATATCCCTACGCTTCGGTCAGTTTGTACGGTGTCGGCACAATAGAGATCAAGGGCGCTCCGACATTCGACCAGGTCGCTTACCTCGACATCCATAGTTCAGGTCTTGTAATCTTCGGCAATGATGGTTACAACGGTGCGCGCTACACGATATCTTCGTTCAAGGACCTGTCGGGCGGGACGCACGAGATGGAAGTTCCGGCCGGCGCCTTTATTGGCTCGAAGGGCGGCAGCTGGACATGGTCTGATCTAATCCAGTTCGCGGAGAACACGCATATCTATGGCGACGGGTTTGTCAACATCACCCAGCCGTACAACACGCCACCAGAAGATCCGAACGCTTCGCCGCGGTTGCGCGTCTGGGGTGGCAAGAGAGTCGTAATCGACACCGGGATAGGAACGAAGGATTCCAATAAGAGTCTGCACACTATTTTTGAGACGGGGAATACATCGGACGAGGTGTACCTTAACGGCACCAACAGCTTGCAGAGCAGCATCAGGCTGTTGGGAACGGGATCCGTGTTTGCGCGACTGATCGGCAACAAGAACTGCGCGGCGACAGAGACGTCCGTCGGACGCGGCGACGCGATCATTTACGAATCGAGCTGGACAGGGAAAACAGAAAAAGGGTCTGACAACAAGCCACACATCACATCAATTACGCCGACCGCCGCACCGAAGTCCAAGTTCTACTACTCCGGTACTGGCGAGGCGACTGACAAGGATCTCGTCGTTTCCAACATTTACACTTCTGCCGCCAGCGTCACGCTCGGCAACCGCGGCACGGGGACGCTCACGTGGAATGGCGACGCCAAGCAGACCGACGGCTCTCCCGGGACGACTTTTACGTTCGACCCCCAGACGGCGCCCATCGTCTTTGGCGGACTCTTCGAGTCGGGACGGACCTGGAACCTTGCCGTGAAGGGCGCAAGCACGGTCTCGTTTAGCCAGGCGCAGTCGAGCTTCTCCGGTTCGGCGACGCTCTCCGGCGGCGTGCTTGAACTAACGTCGCCCGCGCAGCTTCCGAATGTGACAGGGTTTACCTTTGCTGGCGGTGCGCTGAGGCTTACGGAAAGCGGAGCGGTGTCGTTAAACGCCACGTTCCAGTCCGGTGCGAGTGCGATCGAGCTGGCAAATGGCGTGGCGCTGACGCTGCCGTCGCTGACGCTGCCGTCCGGGGCGTCGCTGAATATCGTTGCGCCAGAAGGTGGAAGCGCCTCCGTGACGGTCACGGGCGCGACGCCCGGGCCGCTGCCTGCAACGGTCACGTATAACGGAATCAGGGCGATAATTGACGACCAGGGGCGCATACAGCCGAGCAGTTCGTCGTGGCTATCGGCGCAGGACGGCACTTGGAACACGGCGACGAAGTGGAGCAACGGCGTGCCTTCCGCCGATGCAACGGCGCTTGTGACGGCATCGGGGGAATCCTATACGGTTGCCATTGACGAAGCTCCTGCGCATGCCATCGGAGACATGAAGATCGCCAATGATGGACCTGGCACGGCGACTGTCGCCGTCACAACCGAGCTTGACATGGGCAAAGCGAATATCGATCTCCAGTCCGGCGGCGCACTTGCGGCTGGCGACGGCGGAACGCTGTACATCACCAACGCGGCGGTGGCGTTCAACGGCGGGTCGATCAACGCATCGGGATCCGGACTCGTGAACGTCAAGCCGGACTTCGTTCTGGGTCCCGGAACGAATACCTTCTCGGGGACGAGCTGCATTCTGGTCGGAGGCCAGGTGCAGGCCGGCAAAAAACTGCTCATGACTCCCGTTCCTGACGCGCCATGCGTGCTGACATTGTCCGATCATGCGACCTATTGGCTCCATCAGGGGTTCTGGTCGGTTTGCAACAATGTGCCCGGGGGCGAAGCGATCATCAACATCGACGGCACGGACGGCGTGACGATCCGAAGCGGCACCCACAACATGTACGGAATGGCGGTTGGATGTCGGCAGGGCTACGGAGAATTGAATCTGAAGCACGGCTTCTTTGAGATGGGCAATTTTGGCCTTTACGTTGCGGCCGACTCGCCAAACGCTTCCTCTTCAGATGCGACCACGCCCTATTGCGTGACAGGTGTCGTGAACCAGACCGGAGGTGAGTTTAAGGCGACAAGCTGGGCTTGGAAGTATGCGGGTATGATTTGCGGACTGGTAGTCGGCGATGGCACGCGTGTCCCGCTGAAGAATCCTGACATACTGTCGAAGAGCGTCTGCGTTGGCTTCTACAACCTGAGCGGCGGCACGGTGACGATCAACATAGGCGCGACCGTCATAGGCGGCGGCATAGGGACGGGCTACTTCAATCACTCGGGAGGAACGTATTCCCACAACTCGAGAAACACATCCGACGGCAAGACCGGCGAGTTCCCGCTTGTGATAGGTCTGGGACGTAGCGGAAACGGTGTCTGGACGATGACGGGCGGTGCGACGGACATCAAGAACCACGTGTATGTCGGCGGAGCACGAAAGGCCGATCTGCAGTTCAACCCCGAACCAAGTGCCTCCTACTACCCGGACGGAGACGGATGCACGGGCATTCTCGACGTCTCGAACGGTACGTTCGTCACGACTCAGGACCTGTACGTCGGCGCGAAGGGAACGGGCACGCTCGTCCTGCGGCCGACAGGAACGATCCAGGCGGCGAACGTGGTGCTGTCGAACGGCGTCGCCTCGGTGCTGCGGCCCGTGGTGAATGGCGCGGCCACAGGTCTCCTGAAGGCGACGAGCGGCCTTGTGATCACGGACGGGGCGCGTCTTGAGATCGACGCGACGGGCATGTCCGCGGATGCGCCGGCCCGCATGCAGCTCGCGTCGGCCGGCAATGTAGTCGGTGAGTTCTCCTCCGACAAGGTGTCGATCGAATACGACGAGACCGACCAGGCGATGCGTTCACGCTTCCGCGGTGCATCTATCCTCTACGAGTATGGCGGAGAAAAGGGCCTTTGGCTTCAGGCGGCTCCGCACGGAACGCTGATAATTGTTCGATAGCGACATTGCGATGTGCTGAAACGACGTGAGCGTTGTCAGGCGACATGCCGAGCGTCCGTGGCTGCGCGTAAGCGCAAGTCATATACGGAACGGGCTGTTTTTGGCCCGCGCGCGCTTAAGAAACCGCGTTGCATTCCTGCAGGGGAAAGTGTATACTTAAAAACTGCATTTGGGTGCCAGGTGGTTGGAGTTCAAAGTTCAAAGTTCAAAGTTCAAAGTTTAAAGTTTAGAGTTCAAAGTCTAGAGATTAAAGGAAATACGAAGGAAATGGAAAAGAAGACGCATCTGTTCAAGGCAGAGGTCGGCGAGATGCTCGACCTCGTCATAAATTCGCTGTATTCCAAGAAGGAGATATTCCTCCGCGAGCTGCTGTCTAACGCCTCCGACGCGATCGACCGCGCGAAGTACCGCGGGCTCACCGAGAAGGAGCTTGTCGCCGACAACCCCGAGTGGAAGATAACCATAACGGCGGACAAGGACGCAAAGACGCTCATGATCTCGGACAACGGCTCCGGCATGAACGCCGAGGACCTTGAGAACAACCTCGGAGTCATCGCCTCCTCCGGCACGAAGGCTTTCCGCGAGGCGCTCAAGAAGGACGGCGGCGCGAACCTCCCGGAGCTCATCGGGCAGTTCGGCGTCGGGTTCTACGCGGCCTTCATGGTCGCCGACACCGTGCGCGTCGTGTCGCGCAAGCGCGGCGAGACGGCGGCCTACCGCTGGGAGTCCACGGGCTCGGGCTCGTACTCCGTCGAGGACGACGTTCGCGACGAGCCCGGCACGTCCGTGATGCTCCACCTCCGCAAGGACTACGAGGAGTTCCTCGACGAGTGGCGCATCCGCGAACTCGTGCGCCAGTACTCCGACTTCATAGCCTACCCGATCTTCTTCAAGGCCCTTCCCGAGAAGAAGGAAGAGGACAAGAAGGACGGCGAGAAGAAGGAGCCGGAGACGCCTAAGCCCCTCAACACGATGGTTGCGCTCTGGAAGCGCCCGAAGAAGGACATCAAGCCCGAGGAGTACAACGAGTTCTACAAGCACCACACCCACGACTACTCCGACCCGCTCGAGACGATCCACTTCTCCGGCGAGGGAGCGGTCGAGTTCAAGGCGCTGCTCTTCCTGCCGAAGCAGGCCGGCATGGAGATCTACATGCCGCAGACGAAGCGCGGGCTTTCGCTCTACGTCCGCAACGTCTTCATCGGCAACGACTTCGAGATGCTCCTCCCGAACTACCTCAGGTTCGTGAAGGGAGTCGTCGATTCCTCCGACCTCCCGCTCAACGTCTCGCGCGAGATGCTCCAGGACGACGCCGTGATCCGCAAGATCAAGCAGACCGTCACCTCCAAGGTGCTATCCACGCTCAAGGACATGAAGGAGAAGTGGGAGAAGTCGGCTGCCGACGGCAAGAAGGACGGGGAGAAGAAGTACCTCGACTTCTACAACACCTTCGGCCGCATACTCAAGGAGGGCGTCGCGAACGACTACGAGAACGCGGACCGCATAAAGCACCTCCTCCTCTACCCCACGGCGAAGAACGAGGACGGCAGGCTCGTCTCGCTCGACGACTACGTGAAGGCTATGCCGAAGGAGCAGAAGGACATCTACTACCTCACGGCGGAGCGCATCGAGGACGCGCGCCACGCGCCGCAGCTCGAGGCCGCGCTGAAGCACGGCTGCGACGTGCTCCTGATGGCCGATCCAGTGGACGACTGGCTCTCCTCCAGCTTCTACGACTTCGAGGGCAAGAAGCTCGTCGACATAGCGCGCGGCGACGTGTCCTTCGGATCGGAGGACGAGCAGAAGAAGGAGAAGGCCGACGCGGAGAAGGCCGCGGAGGGGCTCAAGGGGTTCTTCGAGGACGTGAAGAAGCAGTTCGAGGACTCGCTTTCCGACGTCAAGGTCTCGACGCGCCTCACCGACTCGCCTTGCTGCCTGGTGGCGGACGAAAACTCCGTGTCGCCGGCGATCGAGCGCATGATGCGCGCGATGAACCAGGAAGTGCCGAAGTCGAAGCGCATCCTCGAGGTCAACGCCTCGCACCCGCTCGTCAAGAAGGTCGCGGCGCTCGAAGGAGACGAACGCAGGGACGCGATCGAGCTCCTCTACGACCAGGCGCTCGTGGCGGAAGGCTCGCCCGTTCCCGACCCGGCGCGCTTCGCGAAGCTCCTCACAACGCTGATGCTCAAGTAAAAGGTAGGGGCACGCGTCCCCGCGTGCCCGAATCTGCGGTAAGACAAAAAAGGCAGGAGAGACATGCTGCTATCGGTAAAAGACCTGCACGTCGACTTCCCGATAAAGAAGGGCGTGTTCGCGCGCACTGTTGGATGGGTGCGGGCAGTTAACGGCGTGTCGATAGACGTCGCAGAAGGCGAGACGCTCGGCGTTGTCGGGGAGTCCGGATGCGGCAAGTCCACTCTATCCCGCGCCATACTGAAGCTCGTGAAGCCAACATCCGGCGAGATAACCTTCGACGGACGCGACATACTGCACATCCACGGCAAGGAGCTTCTTGCGTACAGGCGCGACATGCAGGTCGTATTCCAGGACCCGTTCGCGTCCCTGAACCCGCGCCACACCGTGGAGCACATCGTGACGGACGGAGCCGTCGTGCACGGAATAGTCGACAAGGCAACGTGCCACGACTACGCGGCGGAGCTGATGAAGTCCGTGGGGCTCGACCCGGAGATACTCGCGCGCTACCCGCACGAGTTCTCGGGCGGGCAGCGCCAGCGCATATCGATCGCGCGCGCGGTCGCGCTGAAGCCGCGGTTCCTCATCTGCGACGAGGCGGTGAGCGCGCTTGACCTTTCGGTGCGCGACCAGGTTCTGGAGCTTCTCGCGGAGCTCAAGAAGAAGCTGAAACTCTCCATGATATTCATCACGCACGACATCGGAGTCGTGGCGCAGGTGGCGGACAGGATCGTCGTGATGAACAAGGGCCAGGTGGTGGAGTCCGGCACGGCGAAGGAAGTGATTTCGTCGCCGAAGGACGACTACACGAAGAAGCTCCTTTCCGCAGTCCCGAGGATAACGACATGAAATACGCGACAGCGGGCGAGAGCCACGGTCCCGAGCTGACCGTGATAGTCGAGGACCTTCCGGCGGGAGTCGCGCTGCCGCCCTCGCTGATAGACGCCGACCTCGCCCGCCGCCAGCTCCCGCTTGGGGCTGGCGGGCGCATGGCTATCGAGAAGGACGCCGCGATCGTGACGTCCGGGGTGCTCGCCGGGAAGACGACTGGCGCGCCGATCGCCATCAGGATAGTCAACCGCAACCACGAGGCGTGGAAGGGCAGGGAGGTCGCCGCGTACACAGTGGCGCGCCCGGGGCATGCGGACGAAGCCGCGTGCGTGAAGTACGGCTACGACGACATCCGTCCCGCGCTAGAGCGCGCCTCCGCGCGCGAGACGGCCGCGAGGGTAGCCGCAGGCGCGTGTGCGCGTGCTTTCCTGTCGGAGTTCGGAATCAGGGTCGTGAGCAGGATCGTGTCGCTCGGCGGAGAAACGGACGAGTCGAAGTTCGAAGCGGCCGTCGCGGCGGCGAAGGAAGAGGGCGAGACGCTCGGCGGGGTGATAGAGGTCACGGCGAGCGGCGTGCCTGTCGGCCTCGGGAGCCACGTGTCCGCCGAGCGCCGGCTTGACGCGCGGCTCGCGTCCGCCGTGATCTCGATCCAGGCGATGAAGGGCGTTGAGTTCGGCGGCGGCTTTGCGCTCGCGGGGATGAAGGGCACGGAGACGCGCGGGATGATGGGCGGACTGGCGGGCGGAATCTCGGACGGCACGCCTATCGTACTTCGCGCCGCGATGAAGCCGATCCCCACGACGATCAGGCAGCAGCAGGCGAAGGACCTCGCCACCGGCAGGGACGCGAAGACGGTGTACGAGCGGAGCGACGTCTGCCCCGTGCCTCGCGCGGCGGTGGTGGTGGAGTCGGCCGTGGCGGCTGTTCTTGCGGACGAACTCCAGCGCAAGCTCGGCGGAGACTCGATCGCCGAGATGAAGCCACGCTTCGACGCGCTGCCGCGGGATGCGAAGGTGTCGGCATGCGCAAAAACGTTCTGGGCGTGAATTGGAAGGGGACCAAATGGCCGACCTTAAGGAATACGAACTTGCCGGGATCGAGACGATCGCGCGCGGAGTGTGCGTGAAGGACGGGAAGCTCCTGGTGTGCAGGGCAAAGGGCGCTTCGACATGCTATCTTCCAGGCGGGCACATCGAGTTCGGGGAGAAGGGCCGGGAGGCGCTTGTCCGCGAGATGAAGGAGGAGACCGGGCTTGACGCCGCCTGCGGGCGGTTCATGGGGGTCGTGGAGAACTCCTTCATGCAGCACGGGAAGCCGCACGCGGAGATCAACCTCGTGTACGAGATGGAGGTCGGGTCGCAGGAGGTGGCGTCGCAGGAAGACTGGATTGGATTCGAGTGGGTGGCGCTAGACAGCCTTGGGGATGCGGGTCTCCTGCCGGAGGAGTTCAGGAAGGTCGGCGCCGCGGAGTTCTTCCTTGTCTGATTTTGCGATTGACTGCTGATGGGGGGAATAGTATACTACCACCACTTTTTCTGCCTGGAGAGGTGTCCGAGTGGTTGATGGTACCACCTTGGAAAGGTGGCATACCCGCAAGGGTATCGGGGGTTCGAATCCCCCCCTCTCCGCCATCATGCAAGTGCATTCCCCCTGAGTTGGTCTCCGTGCAAAGTCCGCTATTCTGGTAGGGATGCCGTCTCTTTCGCAAACGGTGTATCATTAGTTTCGCATGTGGGATAGGAATCTGCGACGTTTTTTGGTATCATTGAGTGCGAAAGGAACTTAGGAGATGTACATGAAAGTATCATACTGTGCTATTGGAGCGTGTGCGGCGGCGTTGGCTGCGGCGTTCGTGGGATGCAACACGGCCGAGAAGGGCGGAGAGCCCGCCGAGCCGGGAGTCGTCGCGTTCAAGGACGCGGACAAGATCAAGAGCCACGACGCGTGGAGCAGCAAGGACATACAGAAGAAGCTTCGCCGCTGCGTGACGTGGGAGAAGATACAGAAGCTCGACTGCGGGCTCGAGCCTTTCGGCGAGCTCGAGACGCGTCCGGCGAGCGACATCAAGGGCTCCAAGTGGTCGATCGGCTGCGAGACGATGGACCGCGACTACGCCGACTGGGATTCGTTCAAGCAGTTCGTGGGCGAGCTCGGCGCGAAGCGCGGGCGCCTCTTCTCCGGCTGGGCGAAGACCGAGCAGGTGAAGGGCAAGTACGACTTCACGTGGCTCGACCCGCAGGTGCGCGAGATGGCGGCGATGGGCGTCAAGCCATGGATCTGCCTCTCCTACGGCAACCCCGTTTGGGGCAGCGACTTCCGCCTCGGCATGCGCGTGAAGCAGGTCACGGACAAGCCCGAGGCGTTCGAGGCTTGGCTCAGGTACGTGAAGGCGTGCGTCGCGCGCTACAAGGACGTAGTGGACGAGTGGGAGATATGGAACGAACCGTTCAAGCAGGGGCCCGAGTACGCCGAGCTCTTCTACCGCACGGCCAGGGCCGTCCGCTCCGTGCAGCCCGAGGCCAAGCTCTACTGCACGGCGATCACCTTCCCGGCGGACTACAAGTGCGTCCTGGAGAAGCTCAAGGCGGAGAACGCGCTCGACCTCGGCTCGTACTTCATATACCACCCCTACACGTACCGTCCAGAGGACTCCTATCCGACGCTCGCCGAGCCGCTCCGCAAGCTCGTGAAGGGATACTCGCCCAAGTTCGACATCCTGCAGGGCGAGGTCGGATGCCCCTCGCAGCTCGAGTGGGAGCACGCGATACACTCCGTCGAGTGGACGGAGTACTCGCAGGCCAAGTGGGACCTCCGCCGCACGATAGGCGACGCCGTGCGCAACATCCCGTGCAGCGTATTCACGATGATAGACCTGAAGTACACCTTCATGCTGCAGAGCTTCGGGATGCTCCGCTCCAACCTGCTGAAGGAGGTCGTCTACAAGCGCCCGGCGTTCTACGCCATGCAGCACGTGTTCTCGTTCTTCGACGAGGACGTCCATGCGGTCGGCATCGAGACGAAGGACGTCGGCGGGCACAAGCTCGAGATCGCCCGCTTCGAGCGCCAGTCGAACAACATGCACGTGCTGTGGTTCTCCGAGAAGCGCCCTGGCGACACGCTTGCGTACGAGCGCGCTACCGTAGCGATGAAGAGCGTCAAGATGAAGGAGCCGGTCTGGGTTGACCTGCTCACGGGCAAGATCGCGAAGATCCCCGCCGAGAACGTGTCCTGGAAGGACGGAGTGCTCACGATCAAGGACCTCCCGCTCTGGGACTCGCCGATCATGGTCGCCCCGAACGCGCAGGTCCCGCGCCGCACCGAGTGGGCGAAGATGGCGCCCGCCGAGATCGTCGACGCGCTCTACCGCCCGAACATGAAGTTCCCGGGCTGGGTCGTGCCCGCTCCAGGCGAGAAGCCGCGCGACATCAAGATGGACATCTCGAACGAGCCCTGGACGAAGATGAAAACGGAGGAATTCCTCCCGTGCTTCGACAAGTACGGACAGTTCAAGTACCGCGACTGGCCGGGGAAGACGCATTCGGACGACGAGCTCAAGGCCGCTGCCGCCGAAGAGGAGAAGGACCTCGCGGCGCATCCAGGCCCCGCGGACCGCAATCAGTTCGGCGGCTGGACGAAGGGCCCGCAGCTGAAGGCGACAGGACGCTTCCGCACCGAGAAGGTAGACGGCAAGTGGTGGCTCGTCGATCCCGAGGGGCGCCTCTTCTGGAGCTGGGGGCCTGTGCGCGTGACGCCTAGCTCGGCGATGACCCCGCTCAACGGCAACCCCCGCACGCCGAAGATCGGCGGCTCGCTCCCCGACCGCGATTGCCTGTTCGAGGGGCTCCCCGGCAAGGACTCGCCGTTTGCGCAGTTCTACGACACATACGACTCGCTGCTCCTTCCGTTCTACCTCGCGCGCGGCGAGACGCGCCGCTACGACTTCTCGGCCGCGAACCTCTACCGCAAGTACGGCGACAAGTGGTTCGAGAAGTACGCGGACTCCTGCCACCGCCGCCTCAGGAGCTGGGGCGCGAACACGATCGCGAACTCGTCCGATCTCAAAATCTGCCTCCAGGACCGCACGCCGTACGCCGAGCGCGTCGAGTGTCTGTCGCGTCCGATCGAGGGCAGCTGGGGCGGATGGTTCAAGTTCCGCGACCCGTTCGACGTGTCGTTCAAGGAGTGCACCACGAAGGAGCTCGCCGCGCACGGGCGCGAGGCGCACGACAAGTGGTGCATCGGCTTCTTCATCGACAACGAGATCCAGTGGGGCTCAAACCACGAGGACCTTGCGCGCTGGACGCTCTGGAGCCCCGACGACCAGCCGGCGAAGATCGAGTTCCTCAAGCGCCTAGCCGCGAAGGGGATCGTCTACAACCCGAATGACCCCAAGTCCGTACCCGTCGAGGAGCTGAGGGCGTTCACGGACGTGATCGTGGAGGAGTACTTCAAGCGGACGCGCGAAGCCGTCAAGGCGTTCGACCCAGGGCTCCTCTACCTCGGCTGCCGCTTCGCGGGCGTCGCGAAGCCGTGGGTGATCGGGCCGTGCGCGAAGTACTGCGACGTCGTGAGCTACAACATCTACCAGGCCGAGATCGGCAAGTGGAAGCTTCCGCAGGGCATCGACGCTCCCGTTATGGTCGGCGAGTTCCACTTCGGCGCGCACGACCGCGGGCTGTTCGGGTCGGGCCTCGTCAACATGGTGACCCAGGAAGGCCGCGCCGGCGCGCTCAAGAAGTACGTCGAGTCCGCGCTTGGCAACCCGCAGATCGTAGGGGTCCACTGGCACCAGTTCTCCGACCAGGCGACGTCCGGGCGCTTCGACGGCGAGTACTTCCAGGTCGGATGGACTGACATCTGCGACCGTCCCTACCCGGAGACGGTTAAGGCGCTTCGCGAGCTCGGAGAGACCCTCTACGACACGCGCGCGAAGAAGTAGCCATTGGACTGTGCACAACAGCGGAAGCGCCTGCAACGCCGCTTCCGGGAAAACTGCGCCGCGGGATGCCGCGGCGCAATTTTTGCCGTGTTCAAGCGGGCGCGTTTTTTGGTATAATACACCCATGAATTTTCTGCCATACAAGGATGCCGTTGCGCTTGTCGCGCTTCTCTCCGCGGGAGCGCTCTGCGCGGCAGACTACGTTGACTTCAACAGAAACGGCAAGAAGGATGCGTTTGAGGATCCGTCGCGTCCCGTCGAGAAGCGCATAGACAACCTTCTCGGGCAGATGACCCGCGACGAGAAGATAGGCCAGCTCAACCAGCCGTACACCGGCTGGGACAACAAGATCGAGAAGCAGATTGCGGACCTTGCCGCGAAAGGCGGCTTCGGCACGATTATCTGGGTCGGGACGGACGTCAAGATCCGCAACGAATACCAGCGCGCGGCCGTCGAGAGGTCGCGTCTCGGCATTCCAGTGATGTTCTGCCACGACATCATCCACGGCGCGAGGACGGTCTTCCCAATCGCGCCTGCGCTGGCCTGCTCGTTCGAGCCAGGGCTCTTCGAGAGGGCGCAGGCCGTTGCAGCGGCTGAGGCGAGCGCCGTTGGCGTGGACCTTGCTTTCGCGCCGATGTGCGACAATCCGGTCGACGCCCGCTGGGGTCGCGTCGCGGAGACGTGCGGCGAGGACCCGTACCTTGCCTCACTTTGCGTGGCGGCGCAGGTCCGCGGCTTCCAGGGGGCCGACCGCATGCACATCCCGGAGGACCGCGTGGCGGCGTGCCTCAAGCACTACGTAGGCTACGGCGCCTCCATCGGCGGACGGGACTACAACGAGACAGAGATCGGCCTTTGGACGCTCCGCAACAAGCACCTTCCGCAGTTCCGCGCAGGCGTCAGGGCGGGCGCTCTCGCGGTGATGTCGAGCTTCAACGCGATCAGCGGCCAGCCATCCGTATCCAACCCGTTCACGCTCGACCAGGTGCTTCGCAGGGAGTGGGGCTTCGACGGTTTCGTGGTCAGCGACTGGAATGGCGTGTCCGAGCAGATGAACTGGGGCTACGCCTCCGACTATGCCGACGCCTCCGCCAAGGCAATCAACGCTGGGAACGACGTCGACATGGTCTCCCAGTCGTTCGTGCGCGGGCTTTCCGCGGCGCTTGACGACGGACGCGTGAAGGAATCCACGCTCAACGAGGCGGTGAAGCGCGTGCTGCGCGTCAAGTTCGCGGCAGGGCTCTTCGAGCGCCCGTACACGGACGAGGGGCTGGCGGCGCGTGTCGCGGCCCGCGAGCCAGAGGCCGAGAAGCTCGCGGTCGAGTGCGCGGAGAAGAGCGTGGTGCTCGCGAAGAACGACGGCACCCTGCCGCTCCGTCCCGAGGTAAAGCGCGTTGCGCTGATCGGCCCGATGGCGGTGGACAGCCTCGAGCCGCTTGGATGCTGGGTCCCCCGCGGGTTCAAGAACCCCTGCCGCACGCTTGCCGAGTCGCTCGCCCAGGCGCTTGGAGAAGGCGTGAAGCTCGTAGTCGAGAAGGGGTGTGACGTCAATTCCGGCGAGGGGACGTTCGTGAAGACGGACGGCACCGTTGTCTCGGACGGCTCGGAGGCCTCGAAGAACGGCGACAACCTCATCGCGAGGGCTGTTGCCGCAGCCAAGGAGTCGGAGGTCGTCGTGATGGCCGTGGGCGAGATGCGCGGCTGGACGGGCGAGAACGCGTCGCGCTGCTCGCTGGGGCTGACGGGGCGCCAGCAGGAGCTCTTCGACAAGGTCGCTGCAGTCGGCAAGCCGGTCGTCGCGGTTCTCTACTGCGGCCGTCCGCTCGCCGTTCCGGCAGTCTGGGAGAAGGCCGCCGCGGTGATGTACGCGTGGCAGCCGGGAAGCTTCGGCGGCACGGCGCTTGCGAACCTTCTTACCGGCAAGGCGTCGCCTTCCGCCCGTTTCTCCATGTCGGTTCCGCGCGATGTGTCCGTGATCCCGGTCAACTACAACCATCCCGCCACCGGCCGTCCCACGAGCGGCCCCTACCGCGAGTTCGGCGCGGAGCACGGTTGGGCCGAGGGATACGAGCAGTACACTTTCGGATACGGGCTAACCTACACGAAGTTCTCCTATTCTAACGAGCGCATAGAGGGCGGCAGGGTGGTCGCGACCGTCAAGAACGAAGGCCCGCGCGACGGCGTGGAGACGGTGCAGCTGTACATCCGCCAGGTTGCGTGCCCGGAAGGCGCGAGGCCGGTTCGCGAGCTGCGCGGGTTCAGGCGCGTTGCGCTCAAGGCCGGCGAAAAGCAGACGGTCGGCTTCGATCTTGACGACGCCACGCTCGGGTATGTCGCGAAGGACGGAAAAGACCGCGCCGACAAGGGCGCGTACCGGATATGGGTGGCGCCCAACGCGAAGGAAGGGAAGGAACTCTCGTTTGTCCGCAATTGAGGCGCCGAGCCGAGGGGAAGTTCAAAGTT
>CAMORM010000054.1 GCA_946623785.1 uncultured Verrucomicrobiota bacterium | reverse complement strand
CTCTTCCCGCCGTAGATGTCCTTGGTGTCGAACCCGCGTCCGTCGACGCTGTCGCCATCCTGGTCTATGAGCGACGTCCCGTTCATCCAGACCGAGCGCACGAAGCCGACGTCCCTGCCCTTGCCCTTCAGGTTCGGCAGGGCGTTGTCCGCCGAGAGCTGGTACTGGCTCAGCTCCTTGCGGACGTCGTGCAGACCCGAGACTCCGGCGCGCCCGATGCGCCACGCGCTTGCGGACGAGGAGAACACCATCGAGAGCGCCACCACCAGCATCGACAGCAGCAGCGACGCGACGAGCATCTCAAGCAGCGTAAAGCCGCCCTTCCGTTCCTGAACCGTCATTTGTCCACGTCTCCCTGGAAATTGACCTCTGTGAAAAAGAGCGGCTGCGCAAGCAGCATGGCTGGGCGCCGCGAGGCGCGCGCCGCAATTGCGCAGCGCGTTCCCGTGAACGACACGACAAGCCCGCACGCAAGCCCGTCCGGCTGCTGGGGCGCCGACACGGAGTACTGGTTTTCGCCAAGCGCGGAAATGACGCTCCGGAACGTCGTGTTGACGAGGGTGCGCATGTCGTTTGAGGACTTGGGCGTTCCGAAGTAGCTGCCGGGCTTGAAGTAGTCCGCCCAGCCCCCGGACGGGAACGTCTTGCCGTAGCCGCTGTTCTCCTGCGCCAGCCTAGCCCAGGCCGACCAGGGTATGTTGGTCGCGGAAAGCGCGGCGACGAGGGAGTTCATCACCGACTCGCAGTACGCCGCGGAGGCAACGTCCTCGCGCGACTGGTCGGCTTCGCGGAACCCGAGCGGGTAGAGGGCGATCATGGAAAGGACGCCTATCGCCATCACGAACATGGCGAGGTTGACCTCTAGCAGTGTGAAAGCTTTTTTCATTTGTCTTTTTCGTCCATGTTGTCGGATGAGAACTTGTCGTCGACCCTGAGCGCGCCGCTGGCGTCCTTCGTGCGGCATGTCGCCATCTTCACGCTGGAGCTTCCCTTCCTGCGGCCGTCGGACCTGAAGAAGATGGGCTTTACGGGATCCACCTTGATCGGGCTGTCTATGGAGTTGGGGATGTTGCCGTCGCTGTCTCCGAAGACCATGTTGTGGGGAAGCTGGATCGCGGCGATTTCGTAGCCGTACAGGTCGCCTGCGCTCCACTTGGAGTTTGCCGTCTTGTGGAACGAGGAGGCGTTGTCCGCAATCATGAAGGCGAAGCTCGATATGTTGGTCACGGGCTGCCCCAGGGCGGCCATGGTCTCCTCGCACTCGCCGGTATTGTAGTCCCGCTCCACGACGTAGTCCTTTACCGCGGAAATCTCGATCTTCTCGCCGGCCATGTCGATCCTGTAGAGCAGCACGTTCGCGGACTGGTCCTCGATCGCCGACCTCTGTTCGGCCTTGGTGTTTCTCCTGAGGGACTTGCGGCCGAAGTTGATGTCGTTGAACTCGTCGAAGATATACTTGCTGTTCACGACGCACGAAACGCGCCCGCCGGCGCGCACCGCAACCGCGACGCCCACTGCGGCGGCGCTGGTGTCGTCCGAGCCTTCGCGGAGCAGCTGGTTGTAGAACAGCACGCCGGTGGGCACATGGTCGGTGGCGGCACGCTGCTGGGCGGCCAGCATTACCGACGCCACGGCTTCCTTCGCCCCGCGGACCTCCATGCCCGTCACTGCGGCATAGTACCCCGCCGTGGCAACGGTGCCGAGAAGGCCCATCACGGCGACGACCATCAGCAGTTCGAGAAGAGTAAAGCCTTTGTTTTTCATCATTTCAGGAGATCAGGATGCGACACGGTGACCATGTCGTTTGTTGGGTCGTACTTGATTACAAAGCGGCGGAACACGCCGTCCCTCTTGCGCTGGTACCCGAAGGCCATGTTCTCCAGTGGGACGTTGCGGCGGCGTGCGTCGCCGTACTTGATGCCGTAGCCGGGCTTCGAGGAGTCGGCCACGTTCTTTGTCGCCACGAAAAGGCCGGACGCGTCGAGCAGGGGGCTTCCGTTGGCGCCTTCCTTGATGACCCGCTGCACTACGCTGTCGGCGTCGGAATTCGACAGGGCGCCGGGGTTGCCGGGGTTGCCGGAGGGCGACTTGCCGTCGTCGGCGCACTTCTCGATCGCAGGCGGCCATTCGCCGAGCTGGGCGTGGAAGTTCGCTATGCCGAGCTCGATGGACTTGGCCATTATGCGGGCCTCCTTCTCGCGCGCCTCCTTGATGGACGACTGCGCGGCCTTTGTCACCAGCGTGGCCAGGATGGCAATCACGGAGATGACAACCATAAGCTCAAGGATGGTAAAGCCCCGGCGAGCCAGCCCGAGCTTCCTGATTCCACATGCATTCATCGTCATGTCACGACCGTCCTTTCAAACCTTCGCCCGCGCCGCAGTCACTTCACGACCTGGCCGGGAGTCCACGAAAACAAGTCGTCCGAGCCCTCCGCGCGGCCAATGCTGCTGTAGGACTCGAACTTGCCGTTCTTTCCGCATCCCCACACCGCGACCGAGGCGCGGACGCGCAGGCTCCTGCCGTTGATGCGGACCTCGCAGATCCCGTCGTAGTCGTCGTCGATCGCGAAGCGGAGGATATGGTCCCTAACGGTTCCGCCGCCTGGCACCGCTGTTCCGATGCCGGCGCTCGGGTGGGACTTGAGGAACTGCGCGGCCCACGGGTCGACGATTCCGAACCTGTCCACGCCAGTAAGCTCGTAGGTGCTGCCGTTCTGCCTGTAGCTGAGCGAATAGACCTTGTGCCTGATGAGCGTCTGGCAGGCGTCCGAATCCACCATGGGGTCTCCGGCGCCGGCGGCCCTGATGAGCCTTCCAGACCAGTTCCTGTCGTTCTGCAGCACCTGGTTGAACGCCGTGGCCACGTTGGACACGAGGTCCTGCGCCTTGGCGTTGGCGGCCGTCTTCTTCACGTGCGAGATGCCGGTAAGGAGGACCGCCGAGAGGAGCATCATCACGCCCACCACCACGAGGAGCTCGATTATCGTAAAGCCTCCGCTGGACCCCTTCCGGCGCCCAGCCGCCTTCCTGGAAACAGATTCCGTCATGCCATTCACCGCCTTTCGAGAGATATTCCGCCAGCACGCGCTAGTTGGACATCATGATTATGTCGTCGCCCATCCACTGCACCGCCTTCTTGCGGTCGGAGCTGTCGAGGGAGTTGAGATCCACCCACGGCGGAAACGTCTTGCCGTCCGCGCCCGCGGACCAGAGCCTGTAGCTCTGGTAGGGAGGCGCGGAGTAGTAGTAGAGCGTGCGGCCCCATCCGTCGCAGACCGTCATCTCGCCGAGGACGTACTGCTGGCCGTGGGCCTCGTAGAGCGCTATGTCGGTGTTGCCGACCTGCAGCTGGTTGTAGCCGTCCTTGTCGCGGGTGTTGATGCCGTAGAACGTAAGCCCGCCGGACACGATGCCCTCGAGGTTGGCGAGCCACCTGCGGCAGACGCTCTGCGAGGGGATCGTCTCCACCTTCGCGAGGTTCTCGCGGGACGCCCTGATCTCGCCCGTGGTGCCGTCGTAGTTGAGCAGGTTGCGCATTTCCGCAAAGGTCGAGGGGCCGTCGTTGTCGAAGTGCTTGCCGTTCTTGATGTTGGCCGGGATGGAGTTGAAGGCCTGCCACTGCGTAAAGCCCTTGGTGTCGTGCATCGACCTCCCGTCGTAGAAGGTCTTGGCGCCTCCCATCATGAAGAGGTACCTTGGCAGGAGGAACGACATGAGCCCGTAGCGGAAGAGCTGGCAGTCGTTCCAGTTCGGGGAGTACTGCTTGCTCTTGCCCTTGTACGTGCTGTCGCCCGTGCTGACCTTCTCGCTGCCGAACTTTCCGGGATTTACGCTTGCGTTCTCGAAGCCGCGGCTGAACTTCCGCGCGACATGCTCGTTGTCGCTGTCCTTGTAGCGCTCCTCCATGAGCTTCGAAAGGCTTTCGATGACGTCGTTCATCGCCTCGGGGTAGGGGTACTTCACGCCGACGGGCTGCGCAAGGCACGCGGCCTTCACCCGCACCCAGTCCAGGCCGCTCTCGCCCGACTCGGAATCGCCCTGGCCCTGCACGCCGTACATGTTCACCGGCACGTCGATGTTGCGCGACACGCCCTGGAGCGGGACGGGCGGGTACATGCCGTACACCGCGTAGTAGCCGGAAAGGCAGTTCTCGAGCTTCTGGATCCGCTCGATGGTGCGGGTCCGCCTGTCGCCCTGGTCGCCTATCCCCGATATCTTGAACGCAATGGACATCAGGATGGCGATGATCAGGGTCACGACCATCAGCTCGATGACCGTGAAGCCCCTTGCGCCATGTCTTTCTGCTGCTGTCATTGAAACCTCGCTCCCTGCCGCGCAGGCCTTACATCGCCCCGGCCTGCCCGCCTACGCTGGAGATGATCTTGATCATAGGCATGAACATGGCCACGATGATCGTTCCGACGATCACCGCGAGCACTATGATAAGCGCAGGCTCGATGGCCGCGGTAAGCCCCGCCACCGCGTTGTCCACTTCGTCGTCGTACGTGTTCGCGATTCGCGTGAGCATGTCGGAAAGCGCGCCCGTCTCCTCGCCGACCTCGACCATCGAGACCACCATCGGCGGGAACACGCCGGACTGCGCGAGCGGCTCGGACATGGACTCGCCCTCCTTCACGGAGTCGTGCACGTTCTGGAGCGCGCGGGAGACAACGCGGTTGCCCGTGGTGTCGCGCACGATCACGAGCGCCTGCAGGATCGGCACGCCGGAGGCGAGCAGCGTTCCCAGCGTGCGCGTCACGCGCGAAATCGCGGTCCGCTTGATGAGCGTGCCCGTCACGGGCGTCTTGATGCTTATCACGTCGTACATGTACGCGCCGGCGGGCGTCATGCCGATCACCTTCTTCAGCACCCACAGCGCGGCCGCGCCGGCCACGACGATGTACCAGTACTCCTTCACCCACTCGGAGAGGTCGATCACGAACTGCGTCAGGGCCGGCATCTGCGCGTCGCCCAGGAGGTCGGTGAACACCTGCTGGAACTTCGGGATCACGTAGGTGAGCAGGAAGCCCGTGATGCCGACGGCCGCGAAGAGGACCACGGTCGGGTATATCATGGCGCCCTTCACCTTGTTCTTGATCTTGTCGCTCTTCTCGGCGAACTCCGCCAGGCGGGCCAGCACGACTTCGAGAACGCCGCCCGCTTCGCCGGCCTTCACCATGTTGACGTACAGGTTGTCGAAGATCTTCGGGTACGCCGTGAGCGCGTCCGAGAATGTCGCGCCGCCTGCGATCGCCTCGGAGATGCCGTCGAGCGCGTCCTTCAGCGCCGGCACGGAGTTCTGCCTCTTCAGGACCTCGATGCAGCGCATGAGCGGGAGGCCTGCGTTCACCAGGGTGGCCAGCTGGCGGGTGAAGGTGGTGAGGTCCTTGGTCTTGACGCGGCCGCGCAGGAACTTCGGCAGCTTGATGTTGAGGTTGATCTCCTTGTTCAGGCCGCCCGACTTCTTGGCCGCGGGCGGTGCCTTCTTGCCGCCCTTCGCTGCGGGCGCCGCGGCCGCGGGGGCCTCGCTCTTTACTTCGCCTATGGCCGACGGAAAGTACTGCTGCGCGCGGATCGACGCAATTGCCGAGGCGCGGTCTGCCGCCTCGATGGTGCCGCGCACCTCCTGCCCGGACTTGTCTGTGGCTATGAACTGGAAAGTCGCCATTTCGGATGTTCCTCTGGTACTGTTTTTTAAAACCTTGAAATTATGCCATACTATCGCTTGGCATGCAAGCGAAAACGGCGCGTCTGAAAAGGCGCGGGGCGGTTCAGCGCATGCGGACGCGCAGGCCCGCGAGAACGAGAACGGCGCAGGCGGCAAAGGCGACGCCCAGCCCCCAGACGTCGGAAACGGTGCCGACTAGCGGCGGGAAAAGGAACGATGCGATGAACCCGATGGAGCTCACCACGGTGACGGCTGAAGCTGGCGGAAGCGCCTTTGAGCGCGTCGCCGACGAGTAGATCAGCGGAGCAAGCCCCGAAAGGCCGAACCCGGCAACGGCCCATCCAAGCGTGACGGCCGCGGTGCGGACGGTCCCGAAAGGCAAGGCAGCCGAGAAGAGCGCCGCGGAGGCAAGCCCCACGGACACGAAGACAGAGCAGAGGCGGAACACGAACGTCGCCGAGCGCATGTTCACCATGCGGTCGATCGTGAACCTCCCGACCGTCATCATCGCGATGACGGCGCAGTAGCCGAGCATCGTGAGCCCGGGAACCACCCTGACTACATCCTTGTAGAACACCCCCACCCATTCGAACACCGCGCCCTCGCACCCGAGGAACAGCAGCGCCACCAGCCCCAGCTGGATCAGGGCGAAGTCCGGCCTGAGGCGGACATTCCCCTCCCGCGGCACGCCGGCGGCACGAGGGCCGTCGGCCTCAAGCCCCCCGAACACGAACAGCGCGAACGGCGAGCAGACGCACGATATCCCTATGAGGCGCCACCCTATCGGCACGCCGAGCGAGGAAAGCGCAAGGAGGGACAGCCCGCACAGCAGGTTCGCCAGGCTCCAGTTGCCGTGGAAGAACCCCATCACGCTCTTCCTGAGCCTTCGCTCCACCAGTCCGCCCTGCGTGTTGATGCTTATGTTGAGGATGTTCCCGAACGCCGGCACGACCGCCATTGCGAGAATCCAGACCGGCAAGGACGGCTTCACCAGAAAGCACGAGCCAAGAAACGCCACCGCCAGCATGTAGCCCGCCGTGCCCAGCGCGATGCCGAAGCGCGCGCCCCTGCGGGAGACGATCATGCCCGCGAAGAGGTAGCTTATCCCCGTTCCGGTCGGACCAGCGAGCATCAGGAACCCGAGCTGGGCGTTGCTCAGAGAAAGCGTTTCCTTGATCTCCGGGATGGCGGACGCGTTTCCCGCGCACACCATTCCAAGGACGGCGAAAAACGCCGCAACGGAGACCTTCCCCCTGTCCACGGGCGTCTCAGAATTCGCGCTGTTCGCCGTTGACGAACACCGCGCGGACCTTGAACGACTTCGGGTCGAGCACTGCAAGGTCGGCGACAAAGCCCTTCTCCACCTTGCCGAGCTGGTCTCCGAGCCCCATGCCGATCGCCTGGTTCCAGGCCGTCACGCGCACTATGTCCTTCAGCGGAAGGCCGGTGACGTCGCGGATGTTCTTGAGGCCCTGGTTCATCCATAGCGTGGACCCGGCGAGGTTCCCGCCGTTCACGAGGCGAGCCTCGCCGCCCTGGAGCTTCACCGGGATGCCGCCGAGCTCGAACTCGAAGCCGTCCGGCAGGTGGCTGCACCTGAGCGAGTCCGTGATCATCTGGATGTGCTCGAGCGGACGGCGCGCGAACACCAGGCGGAGCATGTCCGGGCAGAGGTGGATCTTGTCGCAGATGACCTCTGTGTCGAGGTCGGGGATCAGGAACCCGGCGCCCACCATGCCGATCTCGCGGTGGTGGAGGGGCGTCATCTGGTTGCAGAAGTGCGTCATGTGCCTCAGGCCCTTCTCGTAGGCCGGCATGAACTCGGCGAACTTCGCGCCGGTGTGCCCGCAGCTGGGCACGATTCCGCGCTTCACGCAGTCGGCCGCGAACTTCGCGCCGCCCTCCATCTCGGGGGCGTAGGAGACCTGCAGCACCGGGAATATCTTCGCTATCTCGAGCACCTCGCGGATGTCGGGCTTGCGCACGAACGCCGGGTTCTGCGCGCCGAGGCACTTCGGGTTGATGTACGGACCCTCGAGGTGGAGTCCGAGCGCCTTCGAGTAGCGCGGGTTCTCGGCGTAGAGCGCGCAGTGCTCCGCGGCCTTCACGAGCGTCTTGTGGCCCATCGTGAGGGTCGTCGGGAGGAACGAGGTGCAGCCTTCGGCGAGCTTCGCCTTCGCGAGGGTCTCGATCGAGTCGGAATGGTCTTCGTCGCAGACGTCGCGGTCAAGCGCGCCATGCGTGTGGACGTCGATGAACCCCGGCACCACGAGCGCGCCCTTCACGTCCACGAACGTGTCCCAGCCCTTCTTGGGGGCGGGCTTCTTCGAGACCTTCGTGATGCGCCCGCCGGAGATCTCCACCGTCGCGTTCAGGATGTCGACTCCCGGCGAGACCACGTGCGCGTTTGCGATGACTGTCTTCTGCTTCATGGCGTTCCTCCCTCTGTGCCCGCTACGCCCTGTAGTTGGGCGCTTCCTTGGTGATGGTGATGTCGTGCGGACGAGCCTCGCGCTGTCCCGCGGCTGTCACGCGGTAGAACTTGCCGCGCGCCTGCAGGTCGGCGATCGTCTTCGTGCCGCAGTATCCGAGCGACGCCCTGAGGCCGCCGCAGAACTGCGTCATGATGGCCGACACGCGGCCCGAGTACGGGACCATTCCCTCGATGCCCTGCGGCACGAGGTTCTCCTCGGATTCGTCGTCCTGGAAGTAGCGCGCGCGCGAGCCCTTGCCGTTCTTGAGCGCGGCCATCGAGCCCATCCCGCGGTAGACAACGTACTTGCGGCCGTTGGCGTAGATCTTCTCGCCCGGGCTCTCGTCCGTGCCTGCGAGGATGCTGCCGAGCATCACGGACGACGCGCCTGCGGCGATCGCCTTCGGGACGTCGCCGGAAAGCTTGATTCCGCCGTCCGCAATCACCGGCACGCCCGTGCCGCGGAGCGCCTTTGCGGCGGAGTACACGGCGGTGAGCTGCGGGATGCCGACGCCGCACACGACGCGCGTGGTGCAGATCGATCCCGGCCCGATGCCGACCTTGACGGCGTGCGCACCGCACTTCGCGAGCGCGAGCGCGGCCTCGCCGGTCGCGATGTTGCCGGCGATCACGTCCACCTTCGGAAAGTGCTTCACGATGTACTTCGTCATCTCCATGATGCCCTTCGAGTGGCCGTGCGCCGAATCGACGACCACCACGTCAACTCCGGCGTCGGCGAGCTTCTCCATGCGCGAGAGGTCGCCCTTTCCGCCGGAGACCGAGGCGGAGACGCGGAGGCGGAACCTGTCGTCGCAGTTGTACGTGGGGTTCTGGTTCTCCACGAGGCGCTGAACGTCCGTGAACGAATAGAGGCCCACGACCTTGCCGGCCTTGTCGACGAGCGGGAGCTTGCCAATCTTGTTTGCGCGCATGATCTCGTAGGCCTTCTTGAGCGAGGTGCCGGGCTTCGCCGTGATCGGGTTCTTCTGCATCACGTCCGCGAGCTTCGCGGCGTTGAGCGGGGCGAAGCGCATGTCGGACGAGGTGATCATGCCGACGAGCCTCTCCTGGTCGTCTAGCACCGGGAAGCCGTTGAACTTGAGCCCGAGGCGCTTTTTCTCGGAGCGGAGGAAGGAGATGTCGTCGTTGGCGTGGAAGCACACGGGCGAGGCGATGAGTCCGTTGAGGTAGTTCTTGACCTTCGCGACCTCCTTCGCCTGGTCGTCCTCCTCGAGGTTCTTGTGGATCACGCCGATGCCTCCCGCAAGGGCCATCGCAATGGCCATCGGCGCCTCTGTGACAGTATCCATAGCGGCGGAGACAAACGGGATGTTCATCTTCTGCCGGCTCGTGAGCTGGGTGACGAGCGATGCGTCGTCCGGCAGGAAATCTGCGTACTGGGTGACGAGCGTAACGTCGTCGTAGGTAAGGCCCTCGTACGGGAAGGTCTTCATGAATTCGTCAACATAGCGGTTGTTTGCCATGGCAATTGTCCTTGTCTGTGCGTTTGCCGTGTATTATATACTCTTTTCGCCGCCCCGAATCAAGCACAAAAGCGACGTCGCGGCAAAAGTGGCGCATTTCGGTAGGGTCGCGCGGGACGCGCGACCGCGGGCACGCGGGACGCGTGCCCCTACCAGGCATGCATGATTCGCGGACGCACCCGGCAAAACACCGGGCTTAATCGTTGTCTGGATAGATCGAGACGGGCAACGTGACCTTCATTGTCCCCGTCTTGGCGCGGTCAGAGCTGTCATGATACGTGTACTTGAGGCTGTACACCGCCGAGCCGAGGCCATAGTACCCGCCGTCGCCGTCGGCAATCATCACGCCGGCGTAAGGCAGGGAGGCGGTGGTGTGCTTCTTGACGTAGGACTCCTCGATCTCCTTTGTCCGGCTGTTCTGCTTGTAGCTCGGAACGTCGTAGTCGAAGTAGGCGTTTGCCTTGCCCGTGAAGATGCCGGTTGCCTTGGCAAAGGAGATGGAAAGCTGCGAGGGGTCGGTGATCTCGTTGCCGTTCTTGTCCTCCCAGTAGTTCCACTCCTTGTAGGTAACGCCACCCTCCTTCCAGGACGCCTCCCACGGCGCGGGGCTCTTCTCTACAAGCGAGATCGCACCCTTGCTGTCGCCCTTCACCGCGACATAGAAGAGGCCTTCGAAGTTTTTGGCAAACTCGAAGCCATATTCGGTCCAGGAGTACGTCTTGCCGGTATACTCGTCCACCGACATCGCCTTGTAGGAATACTGCGTGATCATTTTCGTGTTGTAGTCGCAGGACACGGTCCAATAGAAGTCCTCGAGCGTCTTGGCCTCGCTGTACAATGCGCCCTCGCCGTACATGTGAGGGTCACCGTCGTCGTAGCCGTCGACCGTCCAGAACGAATTTTCGTCAAACGAGACGGAGCCGTCTGGATTGAGCGTCATGATCATCGCGAACCAGCCGAGCTTCTTGTATGCCGAGGGCGAGGCGAACAGGAAGAGCTTTGCGCCAACCTCGGCTGCGCCGATGTCAGGGTAGCCAAACGAGATCTCGGGCATGACGAGAGCGCTCATCGACACCTTCTCGCCGTCGGGCAGCTGGCCCGTCACCTTGGCGGAGCCGTTCTTGTCGGTCTTGACCGTAAGATACCCGTATCCTGACTTCATCTCGGATTCAACAGGCTCTTCTTCACCGGGTTCAGGCACCTCCTCAACCTTCTCCTGGCAGAACGCAAAGGTGTAGTACTTGTCCAGGAAGCCTGCGCCAGCGAGCAGTTCGGTGTCGCGGCGGAATCCGGACATCTCGCCGCCGAAGTATTCGTCTTCAGCCTTGTAGTACGAATCGACGTATCCCCCGATCGTGCCGTCGGAGCTGAAGTTCACATGGCAGTACGACTCGTCCTTGTCCGTGTGCCAGAAGCAGAATTCGGACTTCTCGTCATCGTCGGCGAGTTCGGGGTCGTTCCACTCAAGCGAACCCGACACCGAGCGCGAGCCGGCGCTCGTGAGGACCTTGGCGGAGACCTTGCCGTCGGACTTGACGGTAAGCTCGAGGACTCCGTTCATCAGCCCGGGCACATCATACCACCCGATTTCTTCGTCATACTCCTCGTCTTCGTCAAACATGGCGCCGCGGTATTCGCCCACAAGCCACGAGGGAAGCTCGGCAACGCTTATTTCCACGGAAAGGGACTTAGAGTTCTTCGCCGGGTCGCTGGCGACAATGGTCACCATGGTCTCGCCGACCTTCTTCGGCACGCCGGAAAGCACACCGGTCTTGCCGTCGAACTTGAGCCCGTCAGGCATCTTCCCCTGAAGCTTGTAGCTCAGCGGGGACGCGGCCGGCGCGCTGCAGAGGGAATACTCAACGGCACAGCCGACGACGGCACGGACCGTCACGGCGTCGTCAAACACAGGGTAGTCGCCGTTGCCAGCCGAGAAGCCGCTGAATTCGATGTCGTCGGCAGAATAGTCGGCGAGCGCCTTGAACACGGCAACGATATGCACCTTGAGGTCGCTAGGGTCAATGGACATGTCGAAAAGAGTCCTTGACGTTGGCGAACAAACTCCTGGACCAATTTCGTAAGCATACTGGTTTTCCACCTTCCAATTGGCCGCCGTCTCATTGTAGGGGGTGTTGCCGTATTCCCAGTACTTCGCCAACGCCCATCCCTGGAACACATAGCCCTTCGCGGCCTTTGCCGTCAACGTGATTGCCTTGCCAACCGGCACAAGCCCGTCCTTCGGGTTCATGGTAGCGGTGCCGCCCGCGGAAGACAGCGTGCACTCTCCGTTCTCGTATGTCATTACGTCAACCACCACCTGGGGGATGTAGGTGAAGCGGTTTTCGACATAGGCATAGTCGTAAACTCCGACCTGCACCGTTGTCTTGCCGGACGGAGCCTGCCAGTTCGGATCTGTCGAGCGCCATGTCACCGTGTATGTGCCGGCCTTGAGCATGACATCCAGTCCGTTCTCCCAGCCACCTTCGACCCAATAGGAGCCCCCTTCGCCATCATCCTCCATGTAACCGGAAGAATAATAGCCCGCCTTGTACCAGGTCTTGCCGCCGTCCGGGCTCCATTCAAACGCCGCATAGGGCGGCTCTATTACGACTTCTTCGTCGCCGCCATACACCTCGATGGAGTCAGCGAACACCGAGGCATTCAGATACCCGCAGGTGTCCTCGTCGATGTACGTGGCCTGGAACGTTACATCCTCGGCCGGCATTGTGAATTCCGTGTTGTTGTCTACTGCCATGAAGTTTGGCCCGAGGTTGGCCTTCGAAGGCGTCACCGCCCACTTCTGGAACACAAGCTCGTTGCCGTTTTTGTCTTCGGCTGTGCTTTCAACGCCAAGCTCGACCGTGACGCCCGGAAGGACCTCAAGGACGCCCTTCCCTTCCAGATACCCGCCATATTCCGTCAATTCCGGATTCGAGGACTCGATGCAATAGAAGATTTCCTCGGAGACTTCAAGGTCCGGATCGAGCTCATCCGAGTAGATTTCATAGTAGGCCGACGCAGAATCGTCCTTCAGCGTCAGCTTCTTGAAGGGAAGCCAGTGGGCATAGAGCGTGGGCGTCTTCTGCCCGGCAAACAACGACAGGTCGAACAGAGTTTCCCTCGTGATGAGCTGTCCGCCGGTCTTTTCGGTCCACCAGCCAGCGAATGCGTTCCCCTTGCGCTTGGCGAAGTTGTACGAGCCGTACGGCAATCCCTCCAGGAAGTAGTCCTCGTATGTCCCGTCGCCGCCGTTCGCATCGAACTTGACCTTCGTCGAGCCTTCGACCGGCACGAACTTCGCCTCTACCGCCCAGGAACTGGGGCCCGCTTCATCGCGCGCGGGGATCGTGCGCGTTACGTCGGCCGCGCGCCAGATGCCTTTCTTGTCGTAGAACTTCAGCGTGATCTTGCCTGCCTTGACAGGAAACGCATCGCCAAACCTGAACAGCGTCTTGCCGTTGTCCATGCTCCAGTAGAAGTCACCCTCGTCGCCTTCGCCCACCGTGAAGCAGGCGGTTTCAATGTAGGCGGCGAAGCCGTTCACGTAGTTCGCGGTAAGCTTCACGTCTGCATTCGGCATCACCACGTCTATTTCAGGCCAGCGATTGCAGAAGTCCGGTCCCAGGTCCACGGTGGCGGGCGTGTAGCTCCAATACGCGAACTCGTTTACCTGGTTGCCGTTCTTGTCGTACAGCTTCGACTCGTCGATGTACGCGCCGATGTTGTCGCCGCGGTAAAGGCCGCTCATCGTCGTTGTTTCGTCCTCGAGGAACCCTCCCGCAACCGTCAGCTTGCACGCCCTGCGCCACTGCGCATAAAGCGTCGGCGCCGCGGGATTCGCGAAGACGGAAAAATCCACCTCATCGCCCGGGGCCACCGAAACGCCGCCTTCCTTTGCGGTCCACCAGCCGTCGAACTCGCCTTTGGCGTTAGCCGGCGTGGGAGGGAAGACATAGGTGTATGTGTCCTCGTCTTCCTCCGCGCAGGGAAGGGTCACCTTCGCCTGCGCGCCGATCTTGCCGCCGTTCGCGTCGTAGGTGATCGTGGGGACGGCTTTTACGATGATCTGAATTGTAACCATCTCCGTAACGCCGTCGCTCCACCTGGCCGACACCTTGACGTTCCATGTGCCGCCCTCCGTCGGCGTGCCTGAAATGGGGTAGTACTTCCCGCCGTCTGCGTACCACCATCCCGGGCCGCCAGCGCTGGGATGTCGCTCGACCCTTTTGTTCTTGTCCTTCGTGGTCGTCACGCCCTCCCACTTGAGCCATTTAGGGAGCGTCGTCTTGTCGACGGTGAAGCTCGACTCCCCGAACTCCTCGCCGGCGAAGTTGTCGATGTCCGCCCAGTCTATGTCGACGAAGTCAAGCCCGGTGTCCGGGTTCTTCAGCGCCTCGCCGACCTTGCCGTATACGGTCGGATAGTGGGTTCCCATCCTCGCATCACCGCCAAACGCATAGCCGACAAAGCACAACACGCATAGGAAGCCCGCCATGAACTTCCGAACAAAGCCGGAGGCCATCCAGCTTGAAATACTCATTGGTTTTCTCATGTTAGTTTTTTCCTTTCTTGTCATCTTGCCGGCAAGGCTTGTCGAGCGGTGACGATCCGCAGGACTGCACAGCCATCACGAGCCGCAACATCTCTTAACGTTGACGATTATACCAGAACGGCGATGAAGGTGTCAAGGGTACGGCGGCCGGGATCTGTGAATTTCATCGTACTGCACTTCTGTGCGGGTTTGTGTCAACTCCGAAGGC
>CAMORM010000053.1 GCA_946623785.1 uncultured Verrucomicrobiota bacterium | reverse complement strand
ACCTGATGAAGGTCATCGAGCATGTCTGGCTGGGCGGCGGCGAGAAGGCGCGGAAGCTACTGGGCGTCCGCGGTGCGCCGACAGGAGTAGCGGCTGAGGTCGAAATCGACCGTGCTACGCTCTCGTTCCAGGACATCGCGCTTGAGCGAAGCAAGAGCTGAATCGGAAACAAAGAAAGGACAACGCAATGAAGACATACAACACAGCAGGAACATGTTCGCGGGCGATCAACTACGAGGTCGCGGACGGGGTGGTGACGAAGTGCGAGTTCGTCGGGGGATGCCCCGGCAACACGCAGGGCGTCGCGAAGCTCGTCGTCGGACGCAGGGTCGAGGAAGTCATCGCGCTCCTGAGGGGCATACAGTGCCGCAACGGCACCTCATGCCCCGACCAGCTAGCCCGCGCGCTGGCGGCGGAACGCGCATGATGCCTGCATTGTGCGGAAGGCGGAATGCGAACCGACATGGGCGGGAATTCGGCATGTCGCCGTGAGGCGGCCTTTGCGAGGCTGGCGAAGTCGAGGTCCGTCCGCGGTTCCATCCGTCGTTCGCAAACCAGAACGGATTTTGGTATACTACGCGCCAAAGGAGACGAACAGATGAAGAAGGCAAGCAACATGATGATCGCCCAGTCGGGCGGCCCCTCGATGGTGATAAACGCGTCCATGGTCGGCGCCGTGATGACGGTGCGCAAGTTCTTCGGCAAGAAGATCGGCAAGATATACGGCGCGCGGCACGGCATTGCCGGAATCCTCGGCCGGGACTACATCGACCTCCGCAAGGTCCCCGAGAAGAAGATGTGGGACATATCGCGCACTCCCTCGAGCGCGCTCGGCTCCTGCCGCCTCAAGCCCACGGCGGACGACTGCCGCAGGATATTCCAGGAGTTCAAGCGCCTCGGTGTCGGCTACTTCTTCTACATCGGCGGCAACGACTCGGCGGACGCGGCGCGCATCGTGGGCGAGGAGGCGGAGAAGGAAGGCTACCCGCTCGTCGTGTACCACATCCCCAAGACGATCGACAACGACCTCAGGAGCTGCGACCACACGCCGGGCTACGGCAGCGCGGCGCGTTTCGTGGCCACGGCCATCATGGGCGACGACCTCGACAACCGCGCGCTCGGCGGCGTTAAGATCGACGTCATAATGGGGCGCGACGCCGGGTTCCTCACCGCGGCCTCCGCGCTAGCGCGCCGCCGTCCCGACGACGGCCCGCACCTCATCTACTTCCCCGAGATCCCGTTCTCGCCAGACAAGTTCGCCAGGGACGTCAAGGCGGCGGTGAAGAAGTTCGGCCGCTGCGTCGTGGCCGTTTCCGAGGGCATACGCGACGCGAATGGCGAGTCGATCGGCGCCAAGTTCGCCGGCGGCGAGAAGGACTCGCACGGCAACGTCCAGATGTCCGGCACAGGCGCTCTCGGCGACTATCTCGCGAAGATCGTCAAGGAGAAGGCGGGGGTCAAGCGCGTTCGCGCCGACACGTTCGGATACCTCCAGCGCAGCTTCCCCGGAATCGCCTCAGAGACCGACCTGACCGAGGCCGCGATGGCCGGTTCCACCGCGGTGATAGCGGCCCTCGCCGCGGCAGCGGGGAATTCCGCCACGCCCACGAAGGGCACGATCGGCATCGTGCGCAAGAAGGCGAAGAAGTACAAGGTCGACTACGTGGCGCTTCCCGCCGAGGCGGCCGCGAAGTACACGCGCTCGCTTCCGAAGGAGTTCATCGCGAAGAACGGGCACGACGTCACGCCCGCGTTCCTGGAGTACGCCAGGCCGCTCGTCGGCGAGCTGCCTTTCTGCGAGACGCTCTGAAGGCGGCCGCGTTCGCGGCGAAAGACCTGTTTTCCTGCTTGCGCAGGCGGTTAAACTCTGCTAGAATTGCGCCATACAGGGCGATTGCCCCCGTTGAGGTGTGGGCTTTAAGCATACTAAGGAGCGAGATATGGCGGTTACGGAAGTGCGGGAAGTCGAGTCTGTTTCCTGGATAAAGCGGCTTGGCAATTCCTTCAGGGGAGTGCTGGTCGGCATAGTATTGTTCATTGCGGGATTCCCGGTTCTTTTCTGCAACGAAAGCCGTTCTGTCGCAACGGCGAAGCGCCTTGACGAAGGTGCGGGCGCCGTTGTGCCGGTTGCGGCGGACAGGGTCGACGGCGCGAACGAGGGCAAGCTCGTCCACGTCTCCGGGCTTGCCACCACGGAGGAGACTCTCGTGGACGACCAGTTCGGCGTTTCCGCGAAGGCGATTAAGCTCGTGCGCGAGGTGGAGGTCTACCAGTGGGTCGAGCATTCCGACACCCGCCGCGTGAAGAAGGGCGGCAAGGAGTACGAGGAGACGACCTACTCCTACACGCTCGAGTGGTGCTCCAAGCCCGTTGACTCGCAGGGCTTCAAGGAGAAGGGCCATGACAACTCCCCCGCCGTGCTCGCGTTCGGGGACCGCGAGTCCTTCGCCGCGAAGGTCACGCTCGGGGCGTTTTCGCTTTCCGCGGAGGACATAAGGCGCATAGGAGGCGAGGCCCCGCTCGCGTTCCCTGCCGACTACAAGGTCCCCGAGTCGATCGCCGGCGCGCAGTTCCTGAACGGCACCGTCTACATTCCAGCGGCCGAGGCTGCTCCCTCTGTCGCCGCCGCAGTCGCCGCCGCAGTCGCGCCCGCGACGAACGGAGTTGCCGCCGCCGGGGCTACGAACGCCGTTGCGGAGGCAGCCGCGGCCGCGGCCGCGCCTGTTGCGAGGCGCGAAGTCGCCCAGTCGCCGAAGGTGGGCGACGTGCGCGTGACGTTCAAGGCCGTCGTCCCGCACGACATCTCGATCGTCGAGCGCCAGACCGGCTCCACGTTCGCGCCCTGGACGGCGTCCGACGGAAAGGACATCGCCATGCTTGTCTCCGGGCTGCGCACGGCGGATCAGATGTTCGCGAGCGCGAAGGCCGCGAACAATACGTTCACGTGGATACTGCGCCTCGTCGGGTTCCTGATGATGTTCGTCGGGTTGAAGATGGTCTTCGGCCCGATTGCGACGCTCGTGGACGCGATCCCCATCCTAAACGGCATCGTCTCGATGGGCGTGTCGCTCGTGGCGTTCCTCGTTGCGGCCGTGTTCGCGCTCGTCACCATCGCGGTCTCCTGGATCGTGGTGCGTCCCGTGCTGGGCGTTGCGCTGCTCGTCGTGGCTGGAGCCATCGCGGTGTGCCTTTTCATGAAGAAGAACCAGGCGTCCGCCCCGAAGTGAGGGCGGTGCTGCATTCAAAACCTAAACAGCGGAAGGAGCGATCCAATGGCTGAAGACACAGGAGCAGAAAAGGAAGAGACGAAGGCCGCGCCCGATGAAGACGCGGAGATCAACGACACGGACATCGTGTTCGACTGTCCGCACTGCGGCCACAACCTGTGCATCGACTACCGCGGCGCGGGCCTGCAGATAAACTGCACGGAGTGCGGCGAGGCGGTTCTCGTGCCGATACCGGACGGAATGAACATCTCCGACCTGGATCTCGAGCCGGGCGAGATACTCAAGCAGCTGTTCGCCACGCGCCGCAACCTCCAGAAGGCTGAGGCGCAGGCAGCCGAGTTCGCGCAGAAGCTCCTCGCGCTCACGGAGCAGGTGAACGCGATGGCGGCGATTCTCCGCGGCGACGCCCCCGTGCCTGCGGAGGAGCAGCCGAAGGCATGAGCTCCCTCAGGCCCCGGTCCGTTTTCGTGAACGCGCTGACGGTGTCGCGCGTGCCGTTCATCGTCGCGTTCATGGTCTTCGCAGTCGCCGCCGCGATGCGCGGCGGCTCGCTCCCGCTCGAGATCTGCGCGGGCTTTTGCATGCTCGTCTCGGGTGTTACCGACCTCTTCGACGGCATGCTCGCGCGCAGGTGGGCGGTTGTGTCGACGTTCGGGAAGATGGCGGACCCCCTGATGGACAAGGTCTTCTTCATCGTCACGTTCCCCACGCTGCTGTGGATCATCGGCTGGCAAAACGTCCACGACCCGCACGCAGTTGTGATGCTGGCGTTCACAGTGCTCTACATATTGCGCGACCAGTGGGTTACGTTCCTCCGGTCCGTTGGAAGCTACTACAAGGCGGACAACGGCGCGCTGTGGCTGGGGAAGGTGCGCACGGCGCTGTCCTTTCCCGCGGCCGGCTACATCTACTCATACCTCGCCTTCGGGCACTATCTCCCAGACGGCGGGCAGCGGGCCTTCCTTTGGAGCTGCTACGGCGTGGAGGCAATGCTGATCATCCTGAACGTCTGGTCTGTTGTCTACTACACCAGGCACTATTCTGAATATCTCAAGCGCGCCATCGCACCTGAGCGGCAGGCCGCGGAAAACGGAGAGAGAAATGGCAACTGAACTCGCAGAGGACGGTTTCGACGGCGCGGTGTCGGACGGCGTGAAGGTCGTCGACTTCTGGGCGCCATGGTGCGGGCCGTGCAAGATGCTCGGCGCGATTCTCGAGAAGATCGAGGGCGACATCGCCGGCCTTGGGGCCGCGCTTTGCAAGGTGAACGTGGACGAACAGCCCGGCCTCGCCGTGCGCTTCGAGGTCATGTCAATCCCCGCGCTCCTCTTCTTCAAGAACGGCGAACTCGTCAAGCGGCTCGACGGCCTCCAGCGCCCAGACGACATCCTTGCCGCGCTGAAGTCGCTCGCCTGACCCATTCCGCACAGGGGTGCCGCAATGGGCAGAAACGATCATTGCGCGATGGCGTTCGCGCTGTCTGCCGCCGTGCTTCTATGCGCGTTTCCCGCGCCGGCCGCTTCCGACGCCTCGCTCGCCATGCCGAGGGGCGCGTCGTTCGAGTTCGGCCCCGACGGGAACTTCCTCGTCGCCGGCAAGCCGCGCTTCCTCATCGGCAACCTGTATTACGGGGGCTACGGCGCGAGCTCGCTCGTCAAGGGTCCGGGCTACGGCGAGGGTGACGCCTGGATCTACGAGTCCATGCCTGACCGCGCGTACCTTCAGCGACTCGGCTTTGACACCTCCGGCGGCGAGTCGTCGCCTACCTGGCAGGCGAAGTACCGCGACCCGCGGCGCTTCTACCAGGCAAGGCGCGGAATAGACTGGGGCGTCGCGCAGGCCTACTGGGGCTCGGGGCTTCCGATGGTCGTCGACTTCACATGCGCCACCTGGTCCCACGGCGGGATGAAGTACGAGAAGGGCAAGAAGCCCGACGAGCGCGCATTCGTTGATAAGTGCCATTTCATCTACTACAGCCTCGTGACGCCGGAGGGGCGCGAGCTCTGGCGCGAGCTGTGGCGCTCGGGCGCGGAGGAGCTCAAGGAACACGGCGCCAGGCCGTATGTGTACGAGCTCTTCAACGAGCCGAGCTACGACGACCGCTCGCCTGCAGGCCGCGCCGCGTTCGCGAAGTTCCTCTCGAACATCTGGAAGGGCGACGCTTCGGCGATGGACCGCGCGTGGAATACGTCGTACGGATCGTTCGAGTCGGCCTCCAGTTTCAAGGACACGAACGAGGCCATGGGGCTCGCCGTCGCCTGGCACAAGTTCCGCGAGGAATGCTTCAGGTCCGGCGTAAGGCTTGGAATCGCGACGATCCGCGATGTCGATCCGGTCGCGCGCTTCTGCTTCCAGCCGCTTTCCCATCTCCACAACATCGTCCTGGTTGCGGGCGCCTACGGGCTCTGCGAGGTGGCGATGATGCCCACTGGCGGCGGAAGCCTCTACGCCGACATTGCGATTCGCGCGCTTTCGGACGGCAAGCCGATGATCGACGGCGAGACGTACCTCGGCCGCACGCGCACTACGCACCGCGCGAAGCTCGTGCAGGAATGGGCGCGCGGGCTCAACGCCAGCTACTACTTCAAGTGGGAGCGCCGTCTCAACGAGCTCGACAAGTCGAATCCCGAAGAGAGCCTGAGGCGGCTCGGCGAGAGGTTTCCGTGGCTCGGCCTCAACCCCGCGTTCGTTGCGCCGGCGGAGCTCGTCGGCATAATGGAGGCAAAGCGCGACATCTTCTCGATGCAGGACCTCTTCGCGCCTCGCGGGCGCGGCTTGCCGGACGCGAAAAAGGTCGCCACGCTCTTTTCGATGCCGACATACCGCGTCCCGACGTCGTCCACTCGCAAGTGCTCGGCCTATGCCGAGACGTGCGCGATGGCGATTGCAGAGGACGCCCACCTGCCGCTCGACGCCGTTTTCGAGGAGCAGCTCGAAAAGGGGCGCCTCGACCGCTACCGTCTGCTTGTCGCATCTGGCGTCGACGCGACATACGACGCCACTCCCGGCCATCTCGAAAACTGGGTCAGGTCCGGCGGAACGCTGGTCCTCGCGCAGGAGGCGATGGGGCTTGACGAATGGGGCGGCGAACGCGCCAAGGCGCCGTTCCCCGGGATCACCCTCGGCGAGAACGCGCAGGGCGACACGTCCCGCTTCGCGTTCCTCGGTTCGGAATACGAGGCCGTCGCATACCGGAAGGCGTCGTTCGGGCCTGAATGGGAAACGCTCGCCTCGCTGCCGGGCGGGCATCCCGCCGTCGCAAGGCGCAGGAGCGGCAGGGGCGCGGTGTACTACATAGGCGTCCGCTTCCCGAGGCGCGGCGACGAAGGCCGCCTGATCGCCTCCATCGCGGCGCCACTCGGAATCCTCCCCACGTGCCGCACGCTCGACTACGCCACTGGCGAGCCGGTTGACGGGATTGAAGTCCATGCCGCGCGCCTTCCCAGCGGCGACACCGGCTTCGTGGCGATGAATACGGGCCTCGCGACTAAGGCCGTTAGGTTCGTCCCCGGCCAGGACTTCGCGTCCGGCGCGCTCGTCGACATCCGCACGCGCACCGTGCTTGGACGCGATGCCGAAGGCGCTGCCGTTCTTGTGCTTGCGCCTTCCGACCCCGTAGTGCTTCGCGGCGCGCCTTCCGTGAAGCGCCTCGCCGAGGCGCTTGCGGATGCACCTGCCCCTTCAGCTTCGCATTCAGGCGAATTCACGCGCGATACGTACGACGCCGCGTTCGCGCGCATCCCCGTGCTTCTCGCGAAGGGGGGATCGTCCGCGACCGTGGCGCCGTTCCCGGTAGACCCCGCGCGCATGTCCACGCTCGACCTTCGCGAGGCGGCGAACGCGACTCTCGGGAAGATGCTGAAGAACCCGCCCTGGGGAACGACTGTCTGTGCCGGCGTTCCGTTCGACTTCATACGCCCGGACCAGAACGGCGATCGCTCGGCGATCGCCCTCGGCCCTGCTTCCGCGAAGAAGCCGTCCATAGCGGCGAACGTCCGCGCCGGTGCGCTGTACTTCCTCCACGCCGGCGATGGCGCGAAGTGCGGATGCGCGATAAAATACAATGTGCGGTATGCCGACGGTTCGTCCGTCGAATACAGGGCGGAGGCGTTCGGCGACTTCGGAAGGCTTGAGGTCGCCGTTCCCTCCCCAATGCCCGAGTCGCTCGAGTGCAGCCCGGGATGGGCGGACTCCATGCGCAAGGGGCTCTGGGTCTCGAAGTGGGCGAACCCCTGTCCAGAGAAGACGATAACGTCGGTAGACGTTTCGTCCGAAGGCGACTTCGCCGCCGTCGTCGCGGCGATTTCCTCCGAGGCGCCTCCGCAGGGATTCGCCGCGTTCCCGGTCCGTAACAGGCCGAAGTTCCGTCCTTGGGGAGGCGCCAAGGCCGAATGGTCGGACTCTCTCGGCGGATTCTCGCTCGACCTTTCCGGCGTGAAGGGCTGGCCCGGCGTGAACGCCGACTGGAAGGACCTTCCGATTCCCCCTTCGGACGGCGTAGAGATGAATGCCGACCTCGAGTTCGACGTCGTGACGGACGGATCGCCCCTCCCGACCCTCCAGGTCAGAATCGGCAAGGGCCGGTACCACGTCCTCGAGCCGTTTCTCCGCAAAACTGGCGCCGGCAGGTGGCGCGCGTCCATCCCGTTTGAGTACGCCAAGCCGGGCGAATCAGGCTTAGGCTTCCAGCGTCGCGGCGACAGCGCCGCTGGTGCCGCCTCCAAGGTTTCCTTCTGCGGATTCCGGGTCGCAAACCGCGGCCATGGCGTGGCGGAGAATCCGCTTGAGCTAAGGCGCTTCGACCCTGAGGCGACGGAAGGCGCGAAGGCGCTCTGGCGCGACGGCGGGCTCGAGCTTGCGGTCGCGAACAACAACAGGCACTGGTCCTCGCTGCAGCTGCGCCTTGCCGAGCCGCTACCCCTCGACGACGACATGAAGAAGAGCGAGCTCGTGTTCGAGGTGAACTCGGGACGCACTCCCCTCGGCGTTCCGGGAACAGGGCGCCAGCGCATACGGGGATGGATGACGCTCAAAATGACCGGCGGAAAGGAGGAGCAGCGTCCCTCGCTCGGCAAGGCGAGGATAGATGGCGGAAAGATCGACGACGATCCGTGGACATGGCAGACGGTGAGGATGCCGTTGCCTGAGAACATCGCCAGCGCGGCGAGCCTCCACCGCATAGTGATCGGACTTGTGGACATGCCGCAGGACGGACGTTCCGGCATAGTGGTGCGGAACCTCCGCTTTGAAAAGGCGACGAGATGAAACGAATCATAATACTTGGCAGCACCGGGTCGATCGGCAGGAGCGCGGTCGACGTCATACTTACGCATCCGGACGATTTCCGCGCGGTGGCTCTCGCGTGCAGGTCGAACGCCGGCCTTGCGGCGAGCCAGGCCGCGCAGCTCGGCGCGAAGTCGTACGTCGGCGAGGATTCGGCAGTGCGGGCGGTAGAGGAGAACGATGCCGACATCGCGCTTGTCTCAACGGTGGGGCTGTCGGGGCTCGCGCCGGTCCTTGCGGCGATCGAGAAGGGGATGGACGTGGCCCTCGCCACCAAGGAGGTCATGGTCGCGGCGGGGGAGTTCGTCACCGCGCTTGCGCGCGAGAAGGGCGTGAAGCTGATCCCCGTCGATTCGGAGCATTCAGCCATATTTCAGTCGCTGCAGTCGTTCGGCAACGGAAGCGTGGACCAGTCGTGGAACAAGACGGTGTCGCGACTCGTGCTCACGGCCTCCGGCGGGCCGTTCCTGGACGGGCCGGCGGACCTTGCGTCCGTCACGCCCGCGCAGGCACTCGCGCACCCGCGCTGGAAGATGGGGCCGAAGGTGACGATCGACTCGTCCACGATGATGAACAAGGGGTTCGAGATACTCGAGGCGCGCTGGCTTTTCGGGGTGCCCGTGTCGAAGATAGACGTAGTTGTGCATCCCGAGTCGATAGTCCATTCGCTCGTCGAGTTCACGGACGGTGCCACGATTGCGCAGCTCGCGCCGCCCGACATGCGCGTGCCGATCCAGTACGCCTTCACGTGGCCGGACCGCCTGCCGGCGGAGCGCGCGAAGCTCGACCTGGCGGCGCTTGGCGCGCTCCACTTCCGCACGCCGGACGAATCGCGCTTCCCGTGCCTGCGGCTAGTGCGCGACGCGAACGCGCGCGGAGGCATCGCGCCGGCGGTGCTCTCTGCGGCGGACGAGATAGCGGTCGAGCGTTTCGTGAAGGGCGAGATCGGCTATACCGACATACCCCGCATCGTGGAGGCGGCTGTTTCCGCCGCGCCGTCCACGTCCTGCGACTCCCTCGACGCCGTGTTCGAGGCCGACCGCTGGTCCCGCTCCTTCGCCGCCTCCTTCCGCGGTCATGCGCTGCAGTGATGCGCGGAGCGCCATCCAGCTCAATCCTCCGGCCATGTAGGACATTGGCCGCCTACTTCAGGTCTATCCAGTACTTGAAGAACATCTTCAAAGGGAAGACGTAGCCGGGATCGCCGCTGTCGGCTGGCTTCCAGAACCCATCGTTGGACATTGCCATCGGCACGAGGACGGCGGTACGCCAGTCGCTTAAATCCTCCGTCGCGAGAATGCCAAACTCCACGTCGTTGCGTCCTTCCGCAAGGTCGCGCGTCTCTACGGCCGGATTTCCGTCCGCATCGCGCACGACCTTGAGGATCGGCTCGCCGATCTCGTCCGGCCCCCTCTCGGGGGTGATGTCGAACGCATAGCGTACCACCTTGGCGATTCCGTTGTGCATCTGCCCCGGCTCGCCCGGGATGCACATCTTTTCCGTCCACTCGGCATAGTCCTTGGACGCACCTGTTTCGGCGGAACATGTCGAAAAGTCCGCAGACATTATGGTATCGTACGTTGCCGTCATCCAGTCGTCCGACCGGGCCACGCTCGAAATACGAACCTCGTCGATCATTCCAGGGAAGGCTCCCGTGCCGCCACTGCTTGTATTGCCGATATAGAGCGTTGTGTTCGCGGTGTCGTTCGTGATGGAATAGCTGCCGGAAGCGATTATCGGATTACGGTTCAGACCTTGATAGAAGCGGGGGGTGTCGGATGCGCGGAAATTCTGGTACGTCCATCCCCCACGAAGCGGATAACTGTTTCCGGTTGATGGATTTTCGGTTCCTCCGGTTGCCTTGTTGACGGTCACAGTAGTCTTCCCGTTGGAACCGTACTGTGTACTCTTTACACCATAAACCCGCCAAATGGCGGTCGATCCCGTTTCCTGCATATAGGTGGAGGAATAGGGCGGATTTGTGGGTTCAAAACTGTCCTGATACGACCAGAATTCGACGGTGAAGTCGGTTCTTCCCGATGTCTTGTACCGCTGGTCCGTTGTCTGCAGGCAGCCTTGGTGGGAGCTCAACTGGTCGAAGGCGACGGCGTTGCCGGCAAGCCCGGGCTGCCCAGGAAGCGTAGCGCCTGCCGGGCTCTCCGTCAGTGATGTCCCCTCGTTTACGGAGTCTTTCATGGGCAGTGTCGCGTCGCCCATGTGCCAGACGCCGACGTAGCCGTTGGACCACACGTCCTTGGGGTCGTTCGCCGGCGGCGCGTCGCATCCGTACGCCACCTTGATCACGGTTGCGACGTTGAGTTTCGGGACTTTCACCCAGACGGTCGACTCGCCGGCAGGATTCCACTTTTCGATTTCGTGCGAGAGGAGATTTCCATTCGCGTCGAAGAAACGGAGATCGCCGCCATTCGGAAGCGCAAAGTCGGAATAGCTGAAGCCATCGGTAGCCGACGAAAGCCGGACAAGCGCGGGGAAATCGGTCAATGTCTCTCCGCCCTTGTAGCCCGCGAAACTCACGTTGAAACTGTGAGCAAAGAAAGACGGCGCAGGAACGGGCACCTCGGGCTCGAGGCGCTTCTGCACGAGGAGCCCCTGGTATCCGCACGGCACGAGGAACAGCCCGTTGGCGTCGAACACGCCGTTCTCGGGACAACCAATCGTCGACTCGTGCCATTCGAGGATGGGCTGGTCAATCACCGTGAAGTCGGCCATCTGGATCGTCCTCGCCTGCTGCGCGGCAAGACCCACGTGCGTCGCGCCGTCCCAGCTCGACATGCCGTTTGGCTTGGGCGTACTGGTGTTGGCGTAGATGAACGTCGGCCAGGCCTCGATCTTCGGATCGCGGTCGACCTCGGGATCGAGGATGAAGAAGTTGCCGGAATTCGCGACAAGCACCTTGTCGCCGAATATCGGCGTGCAGCAGGAGCTTGTCTTGATGTAGTTGGGACGCGCCGCGGAGTTTACGATCGTGCTCGTGGTGTCCGTGGTGTCGTAGCAGACGGGCCTGTCGCCGGACATGTCGAACCACATGAAGAAGCCGTGCGTACGCGCGTAGCCGAGCCACTTGCCGCCGATCAGCTCGTCCGAGAACGGCCTCACCCAGTCCATGCCGCTGACACCGGCAACAGTTTTCGTGAGGTTGGTTGACATGACGTACGAGACGGTCTCGGCAGGCTCCTTGGAAAGGTCGATGAAGTACCAGTTCCCGGAGTTGCGGCGCGCGTGGCAGACGGCCCAGCGCGAGTTCGGAACATACACCCACTCGAAGTGCGAGAGCTTGCTCGTGAGCTTCGTGACGCGTCGCACCTCCATCGGGTTTGCTGGGTCGTCGAGCGAGTATATCCCCAGGCCTTCGTCGCCCTGCGCGATGTAGAGCCTGCCGTCGCGGACGTACACGTCGCGCGCGTAGGCGCACGGAATCTTCCGGAGCGTCTTGAGCGTTCTCGCGTCAATCACGTACGCGCCCGCGTAGGAGCATCCCGCGTAGTAGCATCCGCCGTAGGCCGCCACGCTGTGGACAGGGCCGCGCGCCGGCGGAATCCACGCGTGGAAATGGGAGTCCGCCGGCGTCTCGTAGGGGTCGCGCCAGGCGAGGTTCTCCTGCGTGAGCTCGGTCCCGCGGTCCTCGGCGCGGTAGCGCGCGTACTCGCACGGAATTACCCACAGCCCGCTGCCGGACGTCGCGTACACCGCGCCGTTGCCGACGGCGATGGAGTTGATGCAGCGCGAAGGCGCGGACGGGTCTTTCGGGTTGAAGTCGACGAAGCGGTCTGAGACATAGGCGTTCGCCGGATTGCGCGCGTCTACGGCGAAGACGCCGTTGTGCGTGTCGGAGCAGAACACCCATCCGTCCACCTCGCAGCACTGCCACCAGTCGTTGCCCTGGCGGTAGAACATCGGAAACTCGACGCGCGACACGAAGGTGACGTTCGACGGGTTGGACCTGTTCCAGATTTCGATTCCGTGGCCCATCCCGTAGTTCTCGGGCCTGTCGTTGCCCGACACCTCGCCGCGGATGCGGTGGTGTCCCGTCGAGGCGTAGATGTAGTCGCCGTCGATGTCGAATCCGTCGCCGTATCCGTGCATGAGGGTCGTACCGACGATCTTCGCCTTCGAGATGTCCGTCACGTCGATCAGGTTGACCTGCCCCGAATGCCAGTCGCCGGAATATAGGATTCCGTCCTGATAGCGGCAGGACTGCGACTCCTGCGTCTTCACGAGGCAGATGTGCTGCGGACTCGTCCGGTCCGTGATGTCGAAAAGCTCGACGCCCGTGGAGCGCTGCCCGATCGCCATGAAGTTCCCGGCTATCTCCATTCCCGTCGCCTGCTCGACCGTGTCGACGTGCGAGAGGATTCGCGGCGCGGCGAGGTCCGAAACGTCCACGAGCCACGCACCGCCGCCGCGCGAAGATATGCCAAGAAAATCGCCTTCGACTGCAATCTGGCGGAGTTGGCTGAAGCCTTCGAGCTTCGAGATGTACCGCGGCGAAAGCGGATTCGATATGTCGAGGACGTAGAGCAGGTCGCCTGCGCCGCAGAAGAGCGCATTCCCCCTCACGGCGAGCGCCGAGGCTCCCTTCCTGTCGATCTCGGCGTACGCGTTCGTCGCCGTGCCGAACACCCCAAGCGTCCTCGTGTCCAGCGCGTACGTCGCGAAGCCCGACTTCTTGACCGTGTCGTGCGTCGCCTTCACCCACGCAGGCGAACGCGCCACGTTCGAGATGCGCACTTCGTCGATGCGTCCGGGGAACGGCGTTGTGTACTTGAAGTACCCCTGCTGGTTGCCGAGGTAGAGGAGGCCTTTTTCGCCCGTCGGCTTCACGGGGGCGGACCCGCCTGCGGCGGAAATCTTCGC
Organism: uncultured Verrucomicrobiota bacterium; assembly: GCA_946623785.1. Lineage (GTDB taxonomy): Bacteria > Verrucomicrobiota > Kiritimatiellia > RFP12 > UBA1067 > CAMORM01. The sequence goes on along the minus strand of CAMORM010000053.1, from coordinate 1,002 downwards.
CGCCCCGTCGAGGTACAGAATTGCGTTCTTCGAGTTCGCGCTCCTCCTGTCGTAGGTGAACGCCTGGTGTATCCATGTGTTCGCAGAAACAGTCCCGCTGGTCATGGTTGTCCTGACCGTTCCGGTCTCGCACAGAGTGCACACCTCGCACTTTACCCTGAGCGTGCCTCCGCTCTTGGCGTCGTACATGCGCCAGGCGTAGTTGGTCCCGGAATGCGCCGCCATGTCGAGGACGTAACCGTTGTAGACGGCGTCGCTGTCGCGGCAGGCCCACGCCTCGACGGTGAGCGCATCCATGCCGTCGTATTCGTCGCGGTGGAGCGCCCTGAGGCAGCTGTTCGTATAGACGGCGTCCGGCCCGAACTTGACCGATTCGCCCACAACGCCGTCCTGGGCCCATTTGATGCCGTGGATCGTGTCCCTTTGCGCGTTCCCGCTGTCGAACGTCTTGAACTCGGACGCGCCCGGCGTAGAGGCGGCAAGCGGGCTTGCGCTTTCGCCGAGGTGCCACACGCCGACATAGCCGTTCTCCCAGACCTCGGACGCGGCGCGTGCGGTTCCGGGGGCGTCGCTTCCGTACTTCGCGGTAATCGTCGTGGTCGCATTGAGCGACGGAACCTTCACCCAGACGGTCGAGACGCCGTTCGTGTCCCACGTGTCGACCTCGTGCGCGAGGAGCGCACCGTCCGATCCGAAGAACCGGAGGTCGCCGCCGTCCGCCTGCCTAAACTCCGCGTAGTCAAACCCTTTGATTGCGCTCGACAGCCTGACCAGCGCGGGGAAGTCCGTGAGCGTCTCGCCGCCGTCGTAGCCGTCAAAAGAAACAGACAACCAATGGGAAAACTCCGCCGCATGCGCACATGCAGCCGCAAGCGCCAACGCAAGGGAAATGGTGGCGCAACGGGTTTTCATGTCATTATGCATCTTCTGCCATCTCCACGCATGATTTTACCATAAAACACCCCCGCGCGCCAGTTGCCATGCCCAGCAAAAGAAATGCCC
>CAMORM010000052.1 GCA_946623785.1 uncultured Verrucomicrobiota bacterium | reverse complement strand
TTCGCGGCGATCATGGTCGGTGGATTCCTGACGGACGCGTTCATGAAACGCTTTCCGCGCTTCCGTTTGCTTGTCCAGGGGCTAGCGCTTTTCCTGGGAGCTCCGATGCTCGTTTGGTTCGGCTTCGCACCCAACCTCATCTCCACATGGGTGGCCGTGGCCGCCTACGGCGTGTTCCGCGGCTTCTTCGAGGTCAACACGCACGCCTCGCTTTTCGACGTAGTGGCGCCGAAGTATCGTTCCACGGCAGTGGGGCTCATGACCATGCTCGCGTTTTTCCTTGGGGCGCTGGCACCCGTGCTGATGGGATACCTCTACGATGCATGGGGGCTCAGGGGGTTCGAAGTGGGCTTCGCGATCATCGGCGGCGTCTACGCCGTTGGGGGCGCGCTGATGCTCGTTTCGTTCTTCTTCACGTTCAATCGCAACCGCGTGACGGAATGACGCGGGCGGCGCGGACGGGATAGAGGTTGTAGCCGATTTCGCGCAACGCGCGGATCGTTTCCCAGTAGGGCGTGTCGCACACGTCCGTCCATCCCACCTGCATGTTCTCTCCGTCGAAACGTCCCGAGGTGGCCTGGTCTGAGAACTGGTGCCAGTGTACGCCAACGAACTGCGGATGTTCAAGCGCGGAGCGGACGTAGTCCACGTATGTCCGGCCACGCTCTTCCTGGTCTTGGAGCAGGATCAGTCCGGGGCAGAACGGTCCGCGGTCCAAGGCGCCGAAATGGAATTCGCCCACGAGGATCGGCATGTCGATGCCGTCGGGAAGCTTGAACTCGCGCAAGTGCCGCCGGTAGATGTTGTAACTCAGCACGTCGCAGTACTTGGCGGCCGCTTTCACGGTGAAGAGCGGCGCGCCGCCGGCCCATCGACAGCCGAGGTAGAGTTTTCCAGGCGCCGCGCGCTTGAGTTCCTCGCGGATGACACGGTAATACTCTTCGGCGATTTCAGCGGTGAACGCCTCGAGATCCTCCTTCGCGGCTTTGGGATCCGGCGTCTTCGTGACGGCCAGGAAATCATCCCAATTCGAATAGGACGTCCGCCACTTCGCGTTTAGTTTCGCGATTTCGCCGTACTTCGTCTTCATCCGGTCGCGGAACACGCGTTTGCATGGCTGGTCGGCGGGCGACTTCAGCGTGGAGAGCGCCAAGGTGTTGGCCGTTCCCCAATGGTGTTCGTTGTCCACGAAAAACCCGAAACACCACGGATCCTCGAACTGCTTGCGGTAGTCCACCGTCTTCTGTCGCGCCTCCGCACGGAAAGACGGGTCGAACGGGTCGCAGAACTCCCACCAGCCGCCCTTGTGTCCGGCGATGGGCCGCGAGTGGATTTCGTAGCGGTCGGTGTAGGGGGTGCGGTCCATGAGGCAAATCTGCAAGTCGGACGAATTGGCGATCGTGTTGCAGCCCCAGCTGCGGAGGCGGCGGTGTGCAAGCGCCGCCCAGGTGTCGTACCACCCCTTGCCGTACTTGCGTGCGATGTTCTGCGCGGAGAAGTCGTACACGCTCTTGAGACCGCGTTTGCCGTAGTAGGGCCACAGGAGCATGTCGCGCGTGGAATAGAACTCGGCCTCGGGGGACCCCTTCGCCGGAAGGCGAGCGAACCAGCGTTCATGGTTGTCGAGCGGGGTGGTGGCGCAACTGGGCGTCACGCGCACCGGACCGTGACTCCACCAAAGGTGTCCGTCGGGATCGACGATCCACCATTTGCCGTTCCATTTGGTCGTCGAGAACCCGCCCGTCGGCGGCAACTGGGGACCATCAGCCCAGCCGCCCCACTTGTCCCAGCCGACGGGGCCGGGATGATCGGCGAGGTCGGCTTCCTCCTTCGCGCGCTGGCGTGCAAGGTCGGCATCGGCATGCACCTTGTCGGGCCACTCGCGGTGCTTGAACTGTCCGTACTCGTCGATGAACGGGAAGAACTGGTCTGTCGTCATCTTCGCCCAGGCGGGCACGGGACGCGCGGACGGCGCGTCGGATCCGAGCTTTGCCACGATGCGTCGCACGCTCCAGACGTGCGGGAGCTGGGGCTTGTTGATGTAGACGGCCACCTGCCGTACGGCGCGGCGGTCGAGCGTGCCCACGCCGCCAGGCGGCGCACGTCTGTTGGGACTTTCACCCGGCTTCGGATGAGGTGCCCAGACGAGATACGGGATGGCCCACACGCGCAGGGGGCTGAGCTGGGACACGATCGCGTCGAGCTCCGGCAGGTCCGGCGGGAAATCGGCGCCGATCACGGCGTGTTTCTCGCCGCGGATGGGCAACTTGAAGATCTTGCTGCCCTTGCCGGCGGGCACGCCGCCGGCGTTCAGAAGACGCAGGGTGTAGAGTCCGTAGATGCCGCCGTTCACAAACTCCACCTCCACGCGGCGGCAACCCGAGAGGTTCCAGTTGCCGGACACGCACACGCCCGGATAGCCGCCCGAGGGAGCCGTCGTCACCGTCAAAAGGCCGTTCTCCAGTTTGAACGACGCGCCGTCCTGTGCGTGGACGGCGGACCGTTTTGCCGTCGCAGCGTCGAACAGCACCACGTCGCCGTTCGCCATCGCGGCGCACGCGCACGCGACGGCAATCATTCCGCACCATAATCTCATTCCGTTTTCCTTTCGCTGTTTTTCAAAATCCGCCGTCCGTTCCTGCGGGGATTCACGGGCCAGTATACCAAAACCACCCCCCGCACCGACAGGAAATAATGCAGTCTGGAATGGAACGGGGCAGTTGAATCCCCAGGCGGTTTTTGGTATACTGTCCGCAGAGGAAAACAGGAGATTCTATGGGCGGTTTTTGCGGCGTCATATCAAAAGAGGACTGCGTGGCAGACCTCTTTTTCGGTACAGACTACCATTCCCATCTCGGCACCCAGCGCGGCGGGAGGGCGGTGCTGGGCGCGAAGGGCTTCCAGCGCGCCATCCACAACATCCAGAACGCGCCGTTCCGGTCGAAATTCGAGAACGACTTCTCCAAATTCGAGGGGCGGGCCGGCCTCGGCGTGATCTCGGACACCGACCCCCAGCCCCTCATCGTCGCGAGCCGTCTCGGTACCTATGCGATCGTGACCGTGGGCATCCTCACGAACGTCGAGTCGCTCATGGCGGAGATGTTCGCCGAGCGGCACATGCAGTTCCAGTACTCCACCACCTCAGGCGTCGTAAGCCCCACGGCCGTCGTGGCCGCGCTGATCGACTCGCAGGACTCCTTCGTGGAGGGCGTCAAGTACGCGCAAGCGCGGATCGAGGGCTCCTGCTCGCTGATGATCCTCACGGAGGAGGGCCGCTTCTACGCCGCGCGCGACCGCTACGGCCGCACGCCGATCATCTTCGGCAAGAAGGATGGCACGGTCATCGCCACCCAGGAGAGCTGCATCTTCCCGAATCTTGGCTACGAGCATCTGCGCGACCTCGGTCCGGGCGAGATGGTGGAGGCGACGCCGGACGGCATTGAGACTCTCGTGGAGCCCGGCGAGGAGATGGCTATTTGCTCGTTCCTCTGGGTCTACTACGGTTACCCCGCCTCGACATACGAAGGACGCAACGTGGAGATGGCGCGTTACCGCTGCGGCGGCTACCTCGCGCGGCGCAACCCCGTGGAGGCGGACAGCGTGGGCGGCGTGCCCGACTCGGGCGTGGCGCACGCCCTCGGCTACTCGCAGGAGTGCGGCACGCGATACGCGCGGCCGTTCGTGAAGTACACGCCCACGTGGCCGCGCTCGTTCATGCCGCCGGACCAGCGGCAGCGCGACCTCATCGCGCACATGAAGCTCATCCCGATTCCCGGCCTTATCAAGGACAAGCGCCTCGTGTTCTGCGACGACTCGATCGTGCGCGGCACGCAGCTGCGGCAGCAGGCGAAGCGACTCTGGGGCGACGGCGCGAAGGAGATCCACATGCGCATCGCCTGTCCGCCGCTCGTCTACGGATGCAAGTTCATCAACTTCTCGCGGTCGAAGTCCGTGTACGACCTCGCCACGCGCCGCTACATCCGCGAGGTGGAAGGGGACGACCCGAAGGCCGTGGAGAAGTACCTCGACCCCGACGGCGAGCCCTACAAGAAGATGGTGGACAAGATCCGCAACGACCTCGGCCTGACGACGCTTGCGTTCCAGCGCCTCGACGACCTCGTCTCCGCGATCGGCCTCCCGAAGGAAAAGCTCTGCACGTACTGTTGGACAGGCAAGGACGTTTCGGAGAAGGGCGGTTGTCCCTGCGGCGGGAAATGCCCGCATGCCGCCGCCCAAGGAAAGTAAGACTATGAAAAAACTCCCGTTTACCCTTGAGCAGCTCGAATCGATCGCGGCGCGCTGGCCCACGCCATTCCACATCTACGACGAGGCGTCCATCGTCGCGAACGCGCGTCGGCTGAAGGCGGCCTTCGCCTGGAACAAGGGCTTCCACGAGTACTTCGCCGTGAAGGCCGCGCCCAATCCGCACCTCATGTCGCTCCTGCGCAAGGAGGGCTTCGGGAGCGACTGCTCGTCGATGGCGGAACTTGTCCTCGCCGAGGCCGTCGGCAACGTCGGCGAGGACATCATGTTCACGTCGAACGACACGCCCGCCGAGGAGTTCCAGAAGGCGGCCGCGCTCGGCGCGATCATCAACCTCGACGACATCACGCATCTCGACTTCCTCGAGAAGGCGCTGGACGGGAAACTCCCCGACCTGCTCTGCTGTCGCTGGAACCCCGGTCCGCTGAAGGGCGGCAATGCCATCATCGGAAAGCCCGAGGAGGCGAAATACGGTTTCACGAAACCGCAGCTGTTTGAGGCGTACCGCCGCATGAAGGAGAAGGGCGTCAAGCGCTTCGGCCTCCACACGATGGTCGCCTCCAACGAGCTCGACCCGCAGTACATCATCGACACCGCCTCTCTCCTTTTCGATCTCGTCGTTGAAATCTCCCGCGAGGTCGGCATCACGTTCGAGTTCATCAACATCGGCGGCGGCATCGGCATCCCGTATCGTCCCGACCAGCAGGCGATGGATCTCGAGCGTGTCGGGAAGGGGATCGAGGCCGAGTACCGGGCCCGCATCCTCGGGCAGGGCCATCCCGACCTGCGTCTCTACATGGAGTGCGGACGCTGCATCACGGGCCCTTACGGCTATCTCGTCTCGCGCGTGCGGCACATCAAGGACACCTACCGCAAGTACGCGGGCCTCGACGCCTGCATGGCGAACCTCATGCGCCCCGCCCTCTACGGCGCCTACCATCACATCTCCGTGCCGGGCGCCGCGCCCGACGCGCCTCGCGCCGTCTACGACGTGACGGGATCGCTCTGCGAGAACAACGACAAGTTCGCCATCCAGCGCGAACTCCCCGAACTCCATCCGGGCGACCTCGTGGTGATCCACGACGCCGGCGCGCACGGCCATGCAATGGGCTTCCAGTACAACGGCAAGCTCCGCAGCGCGGAACTTCTCCTCAAGCCCGACGGCTCCGTCGTGCAGATCCGCCGCGCGGAGACGCTCGCCGACTATTTCGCAACTCTCGACTATCCCGGACTTCCCAAATGAAAACGCTTGGCATCATTCCCTCCCGCTACGGCTCCAGCCGCTTTCCCGGCAAGCCGCTCCATCTCCTCTGCGGCAAGCCGCTCGTCGCGTGGGTCGTTGAGGCCGTCAAGAAGGCGAAGACCCTCGACGACGTGATCGTGGCCACGGACGACGACCGCATCGTCGCGGCAGTGGAGGCGCATGGTGGAAGGGCGGTGATGACGCCGAGCGAGCTCCCGAGCGGCACGGACCGCATCGCCTGCGCAGCCGGCGACTTTGCAGACGACGACATCCTCGTGAACATCCAGGGCGACGAGCCGCTCATCTCTCCCGATCTCATCGACGCGCTCGTCGGGCGCATGAAGGAGGGCTCGAAGTGGGACATGGCGACGGCCGTGACGCCGATCAAGTCCCTCGACGACCTCAACGCGAAGACTGTGGTGAAGGTCGTGCTTGACCGTGACGACGGCGCGCTCTACTTCTCCCGCGCGCCGATCCCGTGCGATCGCGACCATGTGCCGGACATCGCAAGCGGACTCTGGGTGCGCCATCTCGGCATCTACGCCTACCGCGGCGCGTTCCTCAGGAAATACATTTCCGAGCCGCCGTGCGATCTGGAGAAAACCGAAAAGCTCGAACAGCTCCGCGCGCTCTGGATGGGCGCGAAGATCGCCGTCATCCGCACAAACGACGAAGGCGTGGGCGTGGACACGCCCGAAGACGCCGTACGCATCGAGGCGATCCTTCGCGAACGCCAGCAACAAGTTTAAACGGAACCACTGCGGAAGGGCGCCATGCGCATTCTCTTCATCAGCGATATTCACGGCGTGCCGTCCACCTTATCCGCCGCCCTTGAGCAGGGCGAGCGTCTGGGCTACGACCGCCTCGTGCTGCTCGGCGACTTGCTGTACCACGGTCCGCGCAACGGCGTGCCCGATTTCTACGACACGGCGAAGGTGGCCGACATCCTCAACGCGCACAAGGACAAGATTCTCGCCGTTCGCGGCAACTGCGATTCGGAAGTCGACCAGCTCCTGCTCGAGTTTCCGATGATGTCCGACTACGCCGAGCTTGATGCCGACGGCGAGCGTTTCTTCCTCACGCACGGACACCGCTGGAACGAATACGCGCTCCCGCCCGTCGGCATGGGCACGGTTCTCGCACACGGCCACACGCACATCGCCGAGAAGAAGAAGCTGCCATGTGGCATTACCATCTTCAACCCTGGTTCCATCTCGTTGCCGAAGGGCGGTCAGGGGCGCACGTTCGGCTACTGGGACGGCCACGACCTCTACCATTATCCGATTTGAAGTTTTTTGCCACAATGAACACAAAGAACACAGAGACTTTAAAATTGAAATACTTCGAGTTTCTTTTGTGGCTAATTCATAACCAGATGAAATGAAAAGGAAAAATGATGCTAATTCTGAATAGGCGCGATTTTCTCAAGCATGCAACGGCGTTTGGCGCGCTTGCCGCCACGGGAATTGCGAAGGGCGAGTCCCCTGAAGTCGGCAAGCCCTATCCGGGATGGAAACCCGGCGAGATGGATTTGCACTTTGTTTATACGGGTTGCGGCGAGAACATGTTCTACCGTCTCCCGGACGGCACGGCCATCCTGAACGACACAGGCGAGTTCTACCGTCCGCGCGACCTCGACCAGGTGCCGCTGCTTCCGTCTCCGGACCGCCTTGGCGGCGATTGGATGACGCGTTACATTCACCGCGTCTACTCGGAAAAGACAATCGACTACGCCTTGTTCTCGCACTGGCACAGCGACCACATCGGCCATGCCACGTACGACCGCAAGGAGACTCCGGGGGCGAACTACCGTTACCGCACGACAGCCGACGGGCGCAAGGTGAACGGTTTCCTGTGCGTGGCCGAGGACTTCTCCTTCAAGCGTTATTTCGACCACCAGTATCCCGCGCGCGGCACGTACAACTCGCAGGACTCTTCAATGAAGCTGCTCGCGCCGTGGGTCGAGGAACAGAAGGGGAAGGGGCTCATCGTTGAGCCGTTCAAGGTCGGTGCCCTCAACCAGATTGCGCTGCAGCGCGATCCGGCTCGCTACAAGGACGTGTTCTCCATCCGCAACATCTGCGCGAACGGCGTGCTGTGGGACGGGAAGGGGGGAACGTACGATTACGCAGCGGAACACGTGGCCGTCACGAAGAAGGACAGGATTCCGCAGAACGAACTCTCCATGGCGTTCGTGATCCAGTATGGCAAGTTCCGCTACTACACGGGCGGCGACGTCGGGCGGCGGTTCAAGGTCAAGGGCGGCGGCGAGGTCAACTACGAGGGACTCGTCGGCGAGCGTGTCGGCCCGGTGACCGTCTGTAAGATGAACCACCACGGCTGCAGCGACTCGATGGACGAGGCGTTCGTCAAGCAGGTTCGCGCGCAGGCGTATGTGGCGTGCATGTGGTGTCCGGGCCAGCTGGCCCCGAAGACGCTCAAGACGATTATGGCGCACAGCGATCCTGCTATTCTGCCGAATCTCATGCCGGCCAGGCGCAAGGCCAGGGAAATCAACGAGGCTTACATGAAGAACATCCTCGTACCGCACACTGCGCATGTGGTCGTCAAGGTGCTGCCCGGCGGCAACGCCTACCGCATCTATTTGCTTGAGGCACGCGACGAATCCATGAACGTTCTCTCCGTCATCAAGAAGGCCGTCTGATATTTTGGGAAGGGCTTTCGTCATATCATGTTAGGACGCACCCTCAGAGGTAGTCCTATTTTTGATAACATCCTAGTTTACATAACTTGTATTAGGCGCAATATTCTCTTAGTACTTGCAGAATAAGCAAGAAATTGATAAAATACGCGCAACCAAGGAAAGACGATGAATCCAGAAATACCCGAACCAGAGGAAGCCACGCCAACGGCGAACGCCGTCAGCCTCTATGGCCAGGCAGGCGGTGCGAACGATTTTCCCGTCTTGAAAGCATTTCAGGAATACATTGACGCAGAACAGGCCAAGGCGCGCAAGCGCATGCTGGGCTTGAGCATTTTCTTCATCGTGTTGCTCGTCGTTGTTGTCGTCACGTTCACGCTCGTCATCACGACGGTCATCAGCAGGAATCAAGCGCTGTCTGATCGTCTTCTCGACATCGCCTTGCGCGAGAAGGTTCCCGCCCAGCCCGTCGTCAACGTCCAGTCACCCGCGCCGATGCCCGTCATGCAGCCCTCTGTCGAATCTGCCGAACTGGTTCGGCTCCGCGAGGAACTCCAACGCCAGAAAGAAGAGCGTCAGGCGGAACAGGCCAAGCGTGACAAGGAAAAAATCGAATCGCTCACGGCTGCGCTTGCCAAGGCCCAGCAGCAACCTGTCACGCCCACGCCGGTCGTAGTCAACACGTCGCCTGCGCCTGTCGTCCAGACAGCGGCCGAATCTGCCGAACTGGCCCGCCTGCGGGAGGAGCTGCGTCGCGAGAAAGAGGAACGCAAGGCCGAGCAGGCCCGCGCAAAGGAAGAAAAGCGCCAAGCGGACATCGAAGCCCATCGTCGCAGACTTTACCCTGAATATTATGCGCAACAAGAAGCCTTGAAGGCCGCCGAAGCCGCACCCGTGCGCGTTGCGCCGCCGCCCGAAAGACCTTCACCTGCACCTGCGGCGAAATCTCCTGTCGTCCCCCCTTCTCAACCGTCTCTGCAAAATACGGAACGGTCCCAGAGATTAAGGGAAATGAGACCCGTCAACTATTTCAACGCCTCCGCGCCTGATGAAGATCCAGAACTGAAGGAACTGCTGAAGCCCAAAACTGCGCCTCAGCCTGTTGCCAAGCCCGCGCCACAACCTGTCGCCAAGCCCACGCAGCCAGTCGCCAAGCCTGCACCGCAGCCAGTCGCAAAACCAACGCAGCAACCTCTCACGGCGACTGCTCCTGCCCAATCTTCTGCCAAACCCACTCGGCAACCCGAGGTGAAACCTGCACCGAAGCCCGTGCAGAAACCGACGCAGCCCGAGACGAAAACCGAAACACTCGCAATTGGCGGTGCGGAGGGCGGTCCAATCCCCTGGTTGATTGAACTGCCGCAAAATTAAAACGCCAGGAACAAACCTAAAGGGGGAAAACATGTCACTGAAAGCAATGGCATTCATCGATGGTGCGTGGCTCTATCGAAACCGGACGTCGATATTCGCTAAGCTCGGCGAGGCAAACGGCTGCGAGATCGACTACGCCAAACTGCCGCGTGTCTTCTGCGAAGACGTGGCGAACTATCTGGACGAAGACGTCGGTCTCGTGCGAACGAACTATTTCGGCACCTTGCCGTCGGCGCGTTCCAGTTTCAGTTCGTCGAAGCAGCGCGCGTTCTACGAGTTCCTTGAACGTTCGTGCGGCTACGAGATGGAAATCCACGAGGTGGACGTGGGCGGCGACGGCGGACACGACGACATGTGGATCAAGATGGCGCTAGGCGCCTCGCTCATGTTCAACGCCGCGATGCCGGGATCGTTCGACGTGGCCATTCTCATCGGGGACGACCTCGACTACGCGCCGGTACTGCGGCGGGCACGCCTCTTCGGACGGCGCATCCAGCTCGTGACCGCGCACGCCTCCGGAGGTGCCCAGCCGGCAAGTGGCACGTCCCTGATCTGGAAATCCCGCGTCAGCGACTTCCCTCCCCTCTACATCGACGACCACGCCGAAGAAGTGCGTCTCGTGCGCGAGAGCGTCAAGCGCGTGTGCAAGCAGTGCGGACGTGAGGAGGAGACGACCTGGGCCGGTCCGGAGTTCTTCTGCTCGTCCTGCCGCGGCAAGTACCGCAGCAACTGATCAGTCGCGGTTGCCGAGGAACAGACGATACGCCGAATTGCTCGTGACGTCTTTCCAGGCGTAGCCCAGGCGTTTCAGCGCCCGACGGAACGCGGCGCGTTCGGCGGACGGAACCTGCATCCCGACAAGTACCTTGCCGTGGTCCGCACCGTGGTTGCGGTAGTGGAAGAGCGTAATGTTCCAGCGGTCCGAGATCGCCTCGAGGAAGTCAAGCAACGCGCCGGGGCGCTCGGGGAACTCGAACGTGCAGACGACTTCGTCGTGGATGCCGCGCGTGTGGCCGCCCACCATGTGGCGGATGTGCTCCTTCGCGAGTTCGTCGTCCGAGAGGTCGATCGTCCCGATCCGCGCCGCCGTGAGCTGCTCGACGATTTGGTGCGTCTCCTCGCGGCTGGACACGGCAATGCCCACGAACACGTACGCCCGGTCGGGATCGAAATAACGGTAGTTGAACTCGGTCACGGCGCGTTTGCCGATCTTGCGGATGAAGTCCTTGAATGCGCCGCGCACTTCGGGTATGCGGCACTCGAGGATGGCTTCGCGCTTCTCGCCGATCTCGGTCTGCTCAGAGACGAAGCGGATGCGGTCGAAGTTCATGTTCGCGCCGGAGATGATGCAGGCGTAGGTCCCTCCTGTGGTCCCCTTCCGCGCGGCGTATTGTTTCGCGCCGGCGAGCGCGAGCGCGCCCGCCGGTTCGCAGATCGCGCGCGTCGCCTCGAAGATGTCCTTGATGGCCGCGCACGTCTCGTCCGTCGACACGCGCACGATGCCGTCAAGGAAACGCCGGCAGAGGTCGAATGTGATCTTCCCGGGTTTCTTCACGGCCACGCCGTCGGCGAAGAGTCCGACCTCGGGAAGTTCCACGCGGCGGCCAGCCTTGATGGAACGGTCCATGCAGTCGGAGTCGACAGGCTCCACGCCGTACACCTTCACTCCGGGACGGACGGCCTTGATATAGACCGCGACGCCGGCGGCGAAACCGCCGCCACCGATCGGCACGAACACGGCGTCGAGCGCGCTGGGACGCTGGCGGAGAATCTCCATCGCCACGGTGCCTTGTCCGGCGATCACGTCTGGGTCGTCGTATGGCGGGATGAACGTGTAGTTCTTCTCCTTCACGAGATGCGCCGCGGCGGCAGCCGCGTCGGAATACGAGTCGCCCGCGAGCACGATGGACGCGCCCAAGCCCTTCACGGACGCAATTTTGATCTCCGGCGTCGTGACGGGCATCACGATCGTCGCCTTGCAGCCGAGACGCTTTGCGCTGAGCGCCACGCCTTGTGCGTGGTTGCCCGCCGACGCAGCCAACACGCCCTTCTCAAGCGCCGCGCGCGGCAGCTGCGACATCTTGTTGTACGCGCCGCGGAGCTTGAAGGAATGGACGCTCTGGAGATCCTCGCGTTTGAGGAGAAAGGTGTTGCCAAGTTTCTTCGAGAGCGTCGCCGCCTTTTCAAGCGGCGATTCGATCGCCACATCGTACACCTTCGAGTTGAGGATGCGGCGGAGATAGTGGTCTTGAAGCGTCTTGTCGTTCATCGCCACGCGCACCGCGTCAGGCACCCAGGTCCTTCATCGTCACGACGGGCAGGTCCGCCACGCGCGACGCGGTCATCGGCTTGAGCGCGGACGCGTCGAAGGCGTAGCCGTTCTCGCCGAGCGGCCACACGACCGGCGCCGTGTTGAGGATTGTCGCGCGGAAACCCTGCATCGTCGCGCCCATGTTGCCCGTGTGGGACGAGTTGCAGCCCTCGTTCTCGATCACGAACGGATACTTGTAGCCCTTCGCCATGAGGGTCTCGAGGAACTTCGTCCAGTCGCACGAGTCGCTGCCGCCGAAGCCGGGGAGGCGCGGCTCGTAGTTCATGCGGTCCCAGTTGCCGCCTTCAGCATCGGGAGGGAGCGCGGGGAGACCGGCCTTCGCCGCGAGAGCGTCGTTGACGCGCTGGCGCGGGAACAGGCGTCCCCAGTTGACCGCCTCGGCGTCGTTCGGGAAGTTCCTGGTGCCCTTGATGTGGATGCGGCGGAGCTTCGAGAAGTCCATCGCGTTGATCACGTCGGACGGATCGATGTGCTGCCAGATGTCGTGCGAGGGATCGTACGTCTCCTGGAGATTCGAGCTGTCGTCGAGAATCGCGTACATGAGCTTGCGGGCCGCGAGGCAGCCGGGCAGGTTGCAGTAGCAGACCGGCGAGGACGCGGGGACCCAGCCCTCCATCGGGCAGTTCTCGACGCACACCGTGACGCCGAGGTCCTTCGCGTACCTGAGGATGGGCGTAAAGACCTTCTTGAACTTCTCGAGGTTCTTCTCGAACCCGCCGTCTTCCGCGCCGAGCTTCTGGTCGTAGCCGACGAACGTTCCGCAGACGACGTCGTTTGCGTCGCCGCCGAGCATCGCCGCGATGCGGATGAGGTTCAGGATGTGGTTCTGGTTGGTCTCCTGGAAGTCGCCGCCGATGAGGTTGTCGTAGGCGCCCACCGAAACGCGCAGGCCCTTCGCGTTGCACGTGTCGATCACGTACTTCGCCTTTGCGGGCGTGAAGTTCTTGTAGTCGAGGTGCGTGGCCACGTGGTCCGTGCGGTCGGAGTCGCGGCGGAACACGCAGAGCTCAAGGCCCTGCGCGCCGACGGCGAGCGCGCGCTTCACGACGCCGTCGAAGTCGTCGGCGGGAAAGGCCGACGTCATCAGCCAGATCGGGTTGTTGCCGGCCTTCGGCTTTGCAGCATGCGCCTCGGCCTTTTTCGCCGCGCCGACCACGCCGGCGGCGGCCGCGAACGCGGCGGCGGACTTGAAGAAATCTCTTCTGTTCATTGTCATTCCTTTTTTGTGGTTGAAATCGATACTGTTAGTTTACCATAATTCGCCCGAGTTCCGATACGGAAATCTCCGCATCAGAGGAAGTACGGCTGGTGGAGGACGAGCGGCGGGGCGTCCGGGCGCTCGAGTGTGAGCGTGGCGTCGTAGCGGCCGCGCGGGTTCGGCGGACGCTTCACCTTGAACGTACGGCTGAGGATGCCGCCCGGTGGCAGGTCCACAGCACCGTCGCCGAGGTCGATGCGCCAGCCGTTGGTGAACGACACCGAAAGGCGTCCCTTGAGCGGACGGTCCTGCGGCGCGGTGACGTCGAGGCGGATTGTGCGCGCGTTCGGCGCGAGGCGGAGCGAGAGGTTCGGGTCGCGTGCGCTTGGCACGTAGGTGAGGATCGGCTGCTGCTCGTAGCCGCTCGGCGTCATGAGGATGCGCGAGCGGTAGGGGCGGTCGCGCATGAGTGTGACGCGCCGGTCCATCGCGGGAACGTCCGTCGTATAGACACGCAGCTCGCCCGGCACGGCGGCGATGAACTCCTCGCGCCAGTCGCCGAAGAGGTCCGCCACGATCATCGGCGACGGCACGCGCGGCGAGACGGACGCGCCCTCGTGGTCGCGCAGCGCGCCCCGGAACACCTCGCGCTGGAGGTCGGCGTCCCAGAACGCGTTGCGCACGCCGTAGCCGTAGTTGAACGTGCAGTTCGTGTAGGCGCAGAGCAGCTCGCCCGCCGCCGTGTAGAACCAGCGGTCGTCGCTGTGCGGGTGCGTGTTCTTGCTGTCGCGTCCGGCGGCGCGTCCGACCTGCTCACCATAGATCTCAAGACCGGGATACTCGGGGGCGATGTCCGCACAGATGCCGCAACCATGCACGTGGTGTGTCGGCACGGGGAGTTTCCAGATTTCCTCGCCGGTGACGGGATCGGCCATGAACAGTCCGCCGCCGTTGCGCTGCGGGGTTTCGTACACGAACGCGAGCTCCATGCCGGGGCGGTTGGGGTCGATGTCGCCGTAGTAGTGCGCGTCGGAGTGTCCGCGCCCGTTGCACCAGAGAACCGTGCCGTCCTGGTCGAGCGTGAGCGAGCCGATCAGCACCTCGTCGCAGCCGTCGCCATCCACGTCCTCGCAGAGGCAGGCGTGGTCGCCCTGTCCCCTGAAGCGGCGCGGCATGAACGTGTTGTCGAAGCGCCAGAGGCGCTCGAGGCGGTTCTGCACGAAGCGGTAGGCCTCCACCACCATGTGGTTGTACGTGCCGCGCTCCACGATGATGCACGGGGTGCGTCCGTCGAGGTAGGCGAGCGCGAGCTGGTTGCGCGAGTTGTAGTGGTTGTAGGCCCCCACGGGATCGGGCGGGTCGCGCGGGATCCAGTCCGTCTTCGCGCGCTCCTCGCCCGTGAGGCCGTCGATCACGGAGAGGTATTCGGGGCCGCTCTGCACGCGCCCGGTCGCGTCGCGGTAGTCGGGCGAAAGCGGCGCGGTCTTCGTGATCACCTCCGCCTTTCCGTCACCGTCGAGGTCCGCCACGAGGAA
>CAMORM010000051.1 GCA_946623785.1 uncultured Verrucomicrobiota bacterium | reverse complement strand
CTACGCCATCTTCCTGATGTTCTGCATCGACTCTTCGACGTCTTCGTAGGTGTTGCGGCGGGTCTCGCACCCGACCCCCGCCCAGCGAGTGCCCGCCGCAGCCGCGGCGGCGAAAATCGCCGGCCAGTCGTTCTTGTCCCCTTCTCCAGCAACAGCACGGCCGCCGCCCGGCTTGGCGTGGATAGACGGGACGCGCCCCTTCAGCTTGCCCAGCCATTCCACGGGGTCGTTGTCGGCAAGCTTCACGTGCCCGACGTCGAGCTCGAACGGAAGCCCCGCGTCGAACAGGATCTCGAACGGGTTTTTGCCCTCGTACCTCTCGCGGAACTCGTGCTGGTGGTTGTGGTAGCCGACGCGGATTCCGTGGCTCGCGAACCGACCTGCGATTTCCGTCATCTGCACGGCGAAGGCGCGCCACTCCTCGGCGGACTTCTTCTGCTCGAACGGGTCGAAGACGAAGTCGACTCCGAAGCGCTTGCAGAAGTCGAGGAACTTCGCGTCGCCGTCAGCAAGCATCTTCGGGAAGAACGGCATGTCGACGATCTGGAGCCCCTCGCCGTCGAGCATCTTCTCGAGTTCGTCCCAGTTCATCGTATAGAACCCAATCGACTGCACGCCCACGTAGCCAAGCGCCCTGAGCCTGCGGAACGCCTCCACGGGGCTAGCCTTCCAAAGATCAGCTACGCTCCACATCTGGACGCCGATCTTGATTCCTTTTACGGCCAGTCCGCAGTTTCCGGACAGGTGGCAGCATCCACCGGCCATCCACAGAGCAGCTGCTGACGAACCAGCCAGGAAGTTCCTTCTAGTGCAGTTCATTTTCCGTTCCTTTCGAAGTATCGTAACCCAACGATTTCATTGTATCATATTTCTTGAAGCAAAAAGACCTGTTCACGAAAAATAAAAAGAATCCGTTTGCGAAATGGTGTCGGACAAACTGCCGCGTCACACTCTGTTCGCTTCGTGCGTGCGCTTCAGGCGCGCGAAGCCCTCGGCGGCAGTCGCCGCGGGAGTCGCCTTCCAGTAGTTCGGATTGAAGACCTCGATGGAGAGCCACGGATCTGCTTTGGCCGCGCCGAGAGCGGCGAATATCTCTTTCCACGGCGCGATGCCGTCGCCAGGCCATACGCGATCTGCATCGACAAGCTTCTCGCGCGCCGGCGTGGCAGGATAGTCGTTCACGTGGAGCACCGGAAGAGTCGAGGCCGAAAGCCGACGGTACGCCTCGAACGACCCGCCGCCGCGATACGTGTGGTACACGTCTGCAAGGATCGCAGCGTCCGGACGGTTCAGGAGCTTCAGCACCTCGAGTGCGCCCTCGAGGCGCGTGAGGTTCACGGAGTGCCCCCAGTATTCGAGAAGAGGACGGACGCCCATCTGCTTGCCGAGGTCGAGAACGGCTGCGTAGCGCTCGGCGATTTCCTCCGTCTTCAAAACGGGCGCGCCCGGCTTCTGCATTCCGAACATCGACGCCGCTATGCGCGGACATCCAATCTCCGCGAGAAGCGCCATGTCGCGCTTCGTCTCCTCCATTCCCTCCGCGCGGATCTTCGGATCGGGATTGACCCACTGCCCGAACGCTATGCCGTTCACGAACTCGAGCCCGCCGTCGCCCGCGGCCCTGCAAACGTCGGAAAGAACACCTGCCTCCTTAGCAGTGCGTATGTCCTTCATCCAGGGCTCGAATCCAGTGAACCCCGCCGATGCGGCAGCCTTCACCTGGTCGAGCAGTGTGATGCCGTAGCCCCTGAACGTCGAGGCGTTCAGCGCGAACTTCCTGCGCGAACATGCCATTCCCACGCATCCTCCTCCAGCCAGCGACGCGAGTCCCGCGGCTGCAATGCCTATGATGAAATCCCTACGCTGTGTCATTTGTCGCCACCTTTCTTAGACATTTTCAGTATAGCAAATCCACCGCGCCTGAAAAACCCTAATGCGCAAATAAAAAGAAGCCAATTGCGAAACGAAAGACGTTTTGGTAGAATAGGCCCGATGAAAACAGTTCTCTTGTTTATGACATCGAGCGGCAGGGCGCACAATGAAATGCTTGCGGGAGTGCAGGATTTCATGCGCGGCACCGAATGGAATCTCGTGGCGCTGGAGTCGGACGGATCCCCCTTCCCCGTCCGCAAGCTTATCTCCTTCTGGAAACCTGTAGGATGCATCGTCGAGGGAAACGGCAAGAACGTGACAGGGGCGACGATTCCGCAGAACGCCCTCGGCAAAATGCCAGTTGTCTACCTAGGATGCGAGGCGTCGGTCATGCCGAAAGGCGCCACCAGCGTAGTGCACGACGCGGTTGCCACGTCGAACGCCGCGGCGCGCGAGCTTCTCTCGCTGGACTTCAGGAGCTTCGCGTTCGTAGGCGTTTGCGGCAAGTCGTGGAGCGCAAGGCGCAGGGAGGCCTTTGCCGCCGCGCTTGAGACGAACGGCGAGAAGATGGAGACGATCGACTTCGACATGGCGGCGACGGTCGACTACGAAAGCGAGGCGGAGCGTCTGCGCGTATGGCTGGACGCACTTCCGAAGCCATGCGGGCTCATGGCAGCCAACGACGCCATAGCGGAAATCGTCCTGTCAATCTGCCGGATGTCAGACATCAACGTCCCCGAGGATGTTGCCGTAATAGGAGTCGACGACGCCGAATCAATCTGCGAAAACACGGTCCCCAAGCTTTCAAGCGTACGCCCCGACTTCCGTCAGGGAGGAAGGCTGGCGGCAAGGCTTCTCGTCAAGAAGCTGCAGGGCGACACCACACAGAGGAGGGTCGTCTTTTCCGTTTACGGACTCGTACGCCGAGGCTCCACACGCGTCTTCAGGAGGAAAGACTCGGAGGTTGCCGACGCGCTCGAGCGCATCTGGGCGCCAGATGGCGTTTTCCTCAGCGCAAGGGACATCCTGTCGAACTTCTCTTGCTCACGCCGCAACGCGGAAATCCGATTCAGGCTCATGACCGGACACTCTGTGCTGCAGGAGCTTGCAGCCGCAAGGCTCCAGCGCGCGAAAAAGCTGCTGAGCGACACGACTCTCCAGGTGTCGGAAATAGCCGCGAACTGCGGCTACCGCTTCACCACGCATTTCAGGAAGATATTCCGCGACGAAACCGGGATGAACCCGCTGGCGTGGCGCAAGGCCAACACTCGCCAATCAGCGAAGTGACAGAACAATCCGCCAGCCGGCACAGGCGCACAAGCCCTCTATTGAAACAACGGAACCGCAAAGAGGGCACGAAGAGGGGATCTTGCTCGGGGGGGGGGGGGGATGTGTTGAGCAGGGCTCCCAAATAGAGCCCGCGATACACCCTCTTCGTGCCCTCCTTGCGGTTCTGGCGAAACCACAAATGTGAGAAGTGGTTTATGTGTTCATAGTTTACCAAATTCGTGGGATAGACGCAACCTATAAAGCAAAAAAATTGTCAAAAATTCATTCTCACCGCGTAACAAGCTGTTACATAATACTGTAACCATCTGTTACCAACACACAATGCAATATTAAACACACCTCAATCGTAACTTTGCAGAAGTTTTACAGCGGGAAGGGATATGTGAGCGCAATCAAAGCCGGAATTCGCGCATAAAGTTCCCGAACTTGCGCTGACGCTCGGAAACGACGTCTTCGCTGTCCGAACCCATCTCAAGCTGGGAGGCTCGTACTTCCGCCGTCATGGCGTCGAAGTCGATTTCGTCATCCTGGATCGGCTGCAGCCCGCGCCGCTTGAGTTCGTCGTTGACGAGCTGGCGCTGCTCGCCCGTGAAGTGCATCGCCCTCACCTGCTCTCGCGTAAGACCCTGCTTGGCGAGGAGGCGGTCTGTCTCCTGCATGCGAAGCTGAACCTGCGCCATGAGCCCGCGCGAGTCCGCCACGGTTTTCCGTGCGCGCGCCAGAGTCGCCTCGATTTCCTGTTTCTGACGGTCTTCCATGATCAGAAGCCTCACACTGGAATCTCTGAGGGGAATGGAGGTGCTTCAAACCCGTACACAGAGTTGACGAGCTTTCCAATGGCGTCATTGCGGTCGAGTGTCCAAGGTGGGACAGCATCGACCGGAACGGATTCGGAGCCCTCGGACACGACAAGACCCTTGTCATTGCCCTGGAGCACCTTTGCGTCCTCCATCACCTTTGATGGATTCGCCTGGAACGACGCGTCGAGCATCTGCGACTGGGTTCCCGGATTGTTATGGATGTTAATGTTCATGTCGCCGTGTATACGCCCCCGCCGGGAGAAGGTTACACAATGTTCAAAAAAAATATTTGCCTGTCTTTACCTCTTGTCAGAGCAAGTCCTTCAAAAGCGGCTTAAGCTTCTCTTTTGCGCGGAAAATGCGCACTTTCACATTGGCCTCAGTCTGGTTCGTACGATGTGCAATTTCTCGAATCGGCAGTTCGTACACCTGGAAAAGGAGATACGCCTCGCGCAGAAGCGGCGGAAGCTGGGCGAAGGCTGCGTCTAGCCGCTTGCGGAGGTACTCATTGTCGCCCGGGAGATCCGGAAACGTCGAATCAGCCGCATTCGCACCGCGCGGCACGGACAATTCGCCGTCGTCGTCCGAATCCTTGATTTCCGCCTGAAGAACCTCGCGCTTCGCCTTGCGGTAACCGTCGTTCCTGAGATTCTTCGCAATCGTGTAGGCAAACCCGGAGACCTGCGCCGGATCCTCGACAAGCTCGTCGCGACGCTTCCACATCCGCAGGAATGTCTCCTGCACGATGTCGCAAGCGGACTGGTAGTCGCACCCGCCTGCCACCAGGAAGTTGGTGAGCTTGGGTGCGATGCCTGCGTAGAGCTTTTCGAAATTCAGCGACACGTTCTCCTTTCGGCCGTTCGGGCCTATGCATCAGGCCACAGTTCGTGGGCCATCTCGCGAAGCTTGTACTTCTGTATCTTCTGCGATGCCGTCATCGGGAAGATGTCGAGGAAGTGCACATACTTCGGGATCTTGAACCAGGAAATCCTGTCCTTGCAGAACGCGGCGACGTCGTGCTCCGTGATTGTCGCGCCTTCGGCGGGGATTATGAACGCGGCCGGCTGTTCGCCGTACTTCTTCGAGGGGCACCCCACTACCGCCACGTCCTTTACGCCGGGCATCGTGCCGAGGAAGTCCTCCACTTCCTTCGGCGAGATGTTCTCTCCGCCGCGGATGATGAGGTCCTTCAGGCGCCCGGTGATGTAGTAGTAGCCATCCTTGTCCATGCGTCCGATGTCGCCGGAGTGGAGCCAGCCCTTCTCGTCGATGCACTTCGCGGTCTGCTCGGGCATCTTGTAGTAGCCCTTCATCGTGTTGAATCCGCGGCAGCAGATCTCGCCGTCCACGCCGATCGGGGCAAGATCCCCCGTGTCGGGGTTTATGATCGCGACCTCGACACCCGGCAGCGCCTGGCCGATCGTCTGGCACTTGCGCTCGATTGACGGCTCGAAGTAGCGAGTCATCGTCATCACCGGTCCGGACTCCGTGAGGCCGTACGGGTTCGTGATCTCCTTCATGAACATGCGGTCCTGCGCCTGCTGCATGCGGTGCACCGGGCATGCGGAGCCGGACATGATGCCGGTCCTGAGCGAATGGAAGTCGAACTTGGAGAAGAGCGGGTGGTCGAGCATGGCGATGTACATCGTGGGCACGCCGTAGGTAGCAGTGCACTTCTCGCGCTCGATCGACATCATCACCTGCACGGGGTCGAACTTCTCGAGGAAGACCATCGTAGATCCGTGGTTCACGCAGCTCATCACGCCGAGCACGCAGCCGAAGCAGTGGAATAGCGGCACGGGGATGCAAACGCGGTCGCGCGAGGAGAGGTTCTGGCACGCCCCGATCCAGAAGCCGTCGTTCGCGATGTTGCGGTGCGTGAGCTGAACGCCCTTCGGGAACCCGGTCGTCCCGGAGGTGTACTGCATGTTCACGACGTCGTTCACGTCGACCTCGGACTGGCGCTTTACGTAGTCCTCCCAAGGCGTCTCGATCGCGAGCGCGAGCACCTCGTTGAGCGAGTACATGCCGCGGTGCTTCTCGCCGCCGAGGAACATCACGCGCTTCAGGTGCGGATACTTCTCGCTCTTGAGCTCGCCGCGCGGGCACTCCTTGAGCTCCGGTATGAGGTCGTTTATCACCTGCACGTAGTCGCAGTCTCGGTATCCGTTGATGATGAACAGGTTCTCGGTCTCGGACTGCTTGAGAGCGAAGTCCATCTCGTGTGACTTGTAGTTCGTGTTGAGCGGCAGCAGGATTGCGCCGATCTTCGCCGTCGCGAACATGAGCACGACCCAGTGCGGTACGTTCGTGGCCCAGAGCGCCACCTTCTCGCCGCGCTTCACGCCGAGAGACATAAGGCCGCGCGCGAGCATGTCAACGTGCTCGCTGAACTCGTACCAAGTAAGCCTGTAGTCGCGGTCTGCGTAGACGACCGCGTCGTTCTCGCCGCACCGCGCGACGGTCTGGTCAAGAAGCTGCCCGAGAGTGTATTCGCGTGTGACGGGCAGGTTGTGCCACGGCACTCCGGTGGATACGCTCTGCGAGAACGGCGGCTTGCTAGGCGCCGTTCCGAACGGGTCGGTCAACTTGAATTCGCTCATCTATTGCTCTCTTCCTGTTTCCTTCTTCAATCCGCGCGGCCTGTCCGCGCGAGCAACGCCCCCCTGGCGTCACTCCCACTCGATCGTCGAGCACGGTTTCGGGGTGAGCTCGTAGCACACGCGGCACACGCCCGGAACTTCCGTTATGATGCGGTTCGTGATCTTCCTGAGGACGGGCCACGGTATCTCCGGGACCTCGGCCGTCATCGCGTCGACGGTGTTGACGGCGCGGATGATCACCGGCCAGTCCCATGCGCGGGCGTTGTTCTTGACGCCTGTCGCGCGCACATCGGGGATCACGGTGAAGTACTGCCATATCTTGAGGCCCGCTGCGTCGATCTCCTCGCGGAGAATCGCATCCGCCTCCCTGAGCGCGGCAAGGCGGTCGCGCGTTATCGCGCCGGTGCAGCGCACGCCGAGCCCCGGTCCGGGGAACGGCTGGCGGTAGACCATCTCGGGCGGGAGGCCGAGCTCCACGCCGCATGCGCGCACTTCGTCCTTGAAAAGCTGGAGAAGCGGCTCGACGAGCTTGAACTGGAGGTCAGGCGGAAGCCCGCCCACGTTGTGGTGGCTCTTGACCATCTTCGCCGTCTTGGTGCCGCTCTCAACGATGTCGGGGTAGATCGTGCCCTGGCCGAGGAACTCGATGCCCTCCAGCTTGCGCGCCTCCTCCTCGAACACGCGGATGAACTCGCCGCCGATGATCTTGCGCTTCTTCTCGGGATCCGCCACTCCGGCGAGCTTGTCGAGGAAGCGGTCCGTGCAGTCCTTGTAGATCAGGTTCGCGCCGAGGTTCTTCCCGAAGACCTCGCACACCATCTCGCTCTCGTTCTTGCGCATGAGGCCGTGGTTCACGTGCACGCACACGAGCTGCTTGCCGATCGCGCGGATGAGAAGCGCCGCCACAACGGACGAATCGACGCCGCCCGAAAGCGCCAGCAGCACCTTGCCGCTTCCAACCTGCTTCTTGACGAGCTCGATCTGGTCGGCGATGAAGTTCTTCATGTTCCAATTGGCCTCGGCCTTGCACGTGTCGAAGAGCCAGCTCTTCAGCGCCGCTTCGTCCGGCATAGCGGGGATGCTCTCCACCTTCGCGGTCGGATGGTCAATCGCCATCACCGGGATGCCAAGTCCGTAGATAGCCGGATCAACGTCCACGTTCTTTCCGTCGACGCAGCGGTTCTCTCCGCCGAAAAGGACAACGCCCTTCACGTTCGGGAGCGACTTGAGCTGCTCCGGGGTGATGTCGTGGGGGTGGATTTCGCTGTACACCCCGAGCGCGCGTATTGCGCGCGCAAGAACCGTGTTCTTCGTTGAACCGAGGTCCAGAATAGCTATCATGTCCTGTTTCATGGATGCCCTTTGATATGGATGAAATTTTGGTTATTATACCATTTCCCGTGTCAGGTGGGAATAACTAACAGTTACGGATTTTTCGATTGGGCGCATCATACCTGCATAAATCCGCTTGAGGGGAACAGGGAGACGTCGGGCAGGGACACATCGTTGTCCTTTGCCTTGTCTTCGGCCATATGCATGCCGTTGAGGATTTTTCTCCAATCGGCAATCTGGCTCGCAATCTTCTCAATGGCGGAGGAGAGGGAATCCAAGTCCACGCTGGGGCGAGGCATCCTGCGGAAGATCACATACGCACCCGTCTCCGGATTCATGCTGAGCACCGAGCCATCGGTGCCTTGGAGCAGGAAGTTCGCCTTTAGCATCAGCTCGCCGAACGGACCGTTGGCATGAGGCGGCGGATGGCCAATGTCGCCGCATACAGTTATGCTGTCCCATTCCGCGTCGTCTATAATCACGCATTGCATGCCGTCGATCACGATAGATACGACGCCTCCTTCCGGCACAAGTCCTTCTACACCGTACTTTGCAGCAAATTCCTCGATCAGCTCGTTGAACTCCATCTGAACAATCCTCCCGTGGTGCTTGCTTCCTGTAATTATACCATTTTGGGGCGCTTCGTGCGAGAGCAACATCACACAACGTATCATTTTGCTACTCAACGCCCCGACTGATTATGATACAATACGCGCAAATGAAAACATTCCGCATTCTGGCGATCAACCCCGGGTCGACTTCGACCAAGGTCAGTCTGTTTGAAGACGAGAAGGTCGTCTTCGAGAGAAGCCTATTCCACGAGGCCTCCGTCCTCCTCAAGTTTCCGCATGTAAACGGCCAGATGCCGTTCCGCAGGGGCGTTATCCTCGAAATGCTCGCCGCGGAAGGCGTGGACCCTGCGTCGATCGACGCGTTCGTCGGCCGCGGCGGAAGCGCCTGCACGCAGCCTGGCGGGCTTACTGCAGTCGACCAGAAGCTCTACGACGACACGGTGGCCGCAGTGGGCGGCTCAGAGCACCCCGCGAAGCTGGGCGTGATGCTCGCGTGGACCTTCGCCCAGGAATTCGGGCGCCCCGCCTTCACGCTCAACCCGACGAATGTCGACGAATTCAGCGACCTCGCGCGCCTCACCGGCATCCGCGGGATATACCGCGTTTCGCACTCGCACGTACTCAACCAGAAGGCAGTTGCGGAATTCCACGCGTCAAAGCTCGGCCGCCGCTACGAGGACTGCAACTTCATCGTCGCGCACATCGACGGCGGCATCACCGTGGCCGCACACGAACACGGACGGATGGTCGACGGCAACATGGGCGCGGACGGCGAGGGCTCGTTCTCCCCCACCCGCATCGGCTATGTCCCCGTTCCGCAGCTCATCGACTATCTCGAGTCGCACTCGCCCGACGAAGTCCGGCGCAAGTGCTCGCGCGCCGGAGGCTTCGTGGACCTACTTGGGACCTCGAACTCCGACGTCGTTCACGCGATGGTCGACAAGGGCGACAAAAAGGCAACTCTTGTGTGGAACACGATGATCTACCAGACATGCAAGCTCATCGGCGAGATGTCGACGGTACTCCGAGGAAAGGTCGACGCGCTGCTGCTCACTGGCGGACTCGTGCGTTTCGCCGACGTTGTCGAAGGCGTGAAGGAGCGCTGCGGATTCATCGCCCCGATCAGCGCATATCCCGGCGAGATGGAACAGGAGGCGCTCGCCCTTCCCGCCCTGAAGGCGCTGCGCGGGGAGATCAAGCCCCTTGCCTACACGGGACGGAACGTGTGGAACGGCTTCGAGGGAATCGACCTCTGAAAAGCCGTCATTCGGCCTTCGTAACAACGCCCTCGGCATGAAGGACTTCGCGAAGCGTTTCGTACTTCAGGTCCTGTACGGCGCAGCCGTCCTCGATCGATAGCGCCGCCGCCGCTCCCGCGACCTGCCCAAGCGCGAAGAACACGGGCTCCATGCGGATCGACCCGAACGCCATGTGCGAGGCGGACACGCACACCGGCACGAAGAGGTTCTCGCAGTCGGACTTCTTCGGGACGATCACGCCGTAGTCGAGCGGATACGGCTTGCCGCCGGCGCGCCAGTCCTCGATGTTGCCCTCGTTGCGCACGAATCCGTCCTTGTCCACATAGCGGCGCACGTTGTGCGAATCCATGCCGTATGCCGCCATCGCAACGGGACGAGACGTAGTGCGCTCGCGGAGCACGTCGTGCTCGGTGGCCACGTAGTCCCCTACCATGCGGCGCCCTTCGCGAACATAGAGCTGAGTCTGCCAGCCGTCGCCAAGGCCGTCCAGGAACTCGTCCTTGCAGGTTCCCCACTTCGCCACCTCGTTGCGTATCGGGGCGGGCACGCGCGGATTGTTGGCGAGCGTCCACATCAGCCCGCGCTGGTAGAGGAGATGCTCCTCGAGCATCTTCGCGCGCTCCTCGTACGAAGCCTCGGGCCACTTCCAGTTCCGCCCGACGAAGTCCGTGGAGAACCCGGTGCGGTTGTTGGTGTCGGTCTTGCGGTTCGGCATGCGGGAGTTGATCCACGGCCAGTAGAGCCAGGGCTTCTTCTCGTTGGCCGCGAACACCTTCGGGTCTATCGCCTCGAGGTTGCGGAGGAGCAGCTCGTAGTCGAGCTCCCTGTACCCATCGGGCTTCGCGAACGGGATGCGGTTCGAGGGATCGTCAGTGAGACACATCCTGAAGCAGTACGCCTGGACTCGGCTGTCGCCGGTGCCGTCGGGATCATCGACGTCCTTCTCGACAAACGGCAGGAGCCCGGACGACGGATCGCCCGGCTTCACGTACGCGGACACGCCTGCGTTGAACTGGTGGTTCTTCGCAAGCTTGCGCTGGATTCCGCTGATCGTCTCGCCGTACTTCGAGTTCGGCTCGCGTCCCACGGTGTACGCCACGCCCGCGGCCGCCATCAAGTCGCCTTCGTACGTCGCGTCGACGAACTCCTTGCCGCGGAAGGTCTTGCCGGATACGGTGCGGAACGAGACGATTCGCGCACCTTCCTTCTCGACTCCGCCCTGCCCGCGGTCGAGGTACTCGCCGCGTACGATCAGGAGCTTGTTCTCGCTCTCCCAGCGCTCGAGGATGTCGAGCGCGGCGTGCGGCTCGAACGTCCACATCGAGTCCGCGCCGAGCGTGCCCGCGCACTGTCCGTCTGGAATGTATGCGGAGCGCTTCTCGTACTTCCAGTTGGAGTCGTTCTTGTAGTAGTCGGCTACGTCGCTGTAGAACTTGAGGGCAAGCCCGCCGAAGGCCTTCTTGTTGCCGATGTCCGTCTGTCCGAGCCCGCCCGTGGTAAGGCCGCCAATGCGCGTCTCGGGGCAGACGATCACTGCTGTCTTGCCGTGCTTCTGCGCCTCTATCGCGGCGGTGAGGGCTGCAGGCGACGATCCGTATATCACGATGTCTCGGCTGTACGTGCGCGCGCCGCAGACGCATCCGGAAAGCGCGAACGAGAGAATTGCCGCGGCGGCAATGCCCGCAATGTGGTTGCAACGAAGATTCACCATCGTTTTGCTCCTTTGTAAAACTGCACCATCTGTCCAATCCCTAGCCTATCCTGACCCTGCGCCCTTCGACCTTCAGCCTGCCTGCGGCGAGATGCGCCAGAGCCTCCGGGAACGCGATGTGTTCCTGCACCTGGATGCGGGCGTGGAGCGTTTCCGGCGTGTCGTCCTCAAGAACGGGCACGCACTTCTGCACGATTATCGGGCCGGAATCGGTTCCGGCGTCGACGAAATGCACAGTGACACCAGCGACCTTGCATCCGTAGTCGAGCGCCTGCGTCCAGCTGTGGACGCCTGGAAACGCCGGGAGAAGCGCAGGGTGTATGTTGAGCACGCGCATCGGGAACGCCGCGAGCAGCTTGGGCTTCACTATGCGCATGAATCCCGCCAGCACTACGGTGTCGCATCCGGCGTCCCTGAGAAGCTCGATGCAGCGGTCTTCGGCAGGTCCCTCGAGCTTTGTCTTCCAGGGCGCGCAGTCGAGCCACTGCGCCGGGATGCCGTGCTTCTTCGCGCGCTCGAGGATGTACGCGTCCTTCACGTCGGCAAGCACAAGCTTGATTTCCGCGTCGAGCTCGCCCTTTTCGATTGCGTCGACGATTGACTGCATGTTCGAGCCCGAACCCGAGCCGAGAACGCCTAGCTTGAGTGTTGCCATTGTATTCAGTCCTGTGTTTGCGCTGTGTCTGGTGCGGGTGCGGCTGGGGCCTGCGGCTGCGCAGGCGGGACCTCGAAGCGCGTTGGGTTGCGCGCGGCGAACTCCTTCGCAAACGCGCGGTACGCCTCCGCGCCGCGGCAGGACGGATCGTAGAACACCACGGGCTGTCCGTAGCTCGGCGCCTCGGAGGTGCGCACGTTGCGCGGGATCATCGTCTGGAACACGAGGTCGCCGAAATGCTCGCGCACCTCGTTTATGACGTCCTGCGCGAGCGTCGTGTTTGAGTTGACCATCGTCATGAGGATTCCGTTCAGCTTCACGTTGGACGCGCCGCTGGCGTTGTACTGCGCGATCAGGCGCTGCATCGTGGAGAGCCCCTCCAGGGCGAGATACTCCGCCTGCATCGGGACGATTATGCCGTCCGCCGCAGCAAGCGACGCCGTCATGAGGATCCCCAGCGAAGGCGGGCAGTCGAGGAGTATGTAGTCGAACACCCTTGCGTCCCTGATCTGCTGCAGCACGTTCCTGACCACGGACAGGTGGTCGTCGCGCCGGGCGATCTCTATCTCGCATCCCGCGAGGTTCACCTCGGACGGAATGACGTTGATGTTCTCGTACGGCGACGGCTGGATCATGTCCGCCACCTCGGCCTCGCCGAGGAGCGCCGGATAGAGCGATATGCCCTCCTGGGGAGTCAGCCCGAGCGACGAAGTAGCGTTCGCCTGCGGGTCCAGGTCAACGACGAGGACCGTGTGCCGTGTCTTCGAAAGAGCAGCCGCCAGGTTGACCACGGTCGTTGTCTTGCCAACGCCGCCCTTCTGGTTCGCCACCGCTATAACGCGTGTCGTCTTCTCTGCCATTTATCTCCTCACTAGCTTGAAAAACCTGTCCTGGTATTGTTCGAACACGCCCTTGCGGCGCAGCAGCCCCCCTAGCTCGCCCACGAGCGACGGGTCGCGCTCGGCCTTCTCGAACGCGCGCTCGACCTCCTCGCGGACGGAACGCGGCGCGGCCTCGGCAAGTTCCGCGACCCTGCGGGCCTCGAGCTCGCGCACGTTCACCGCAGCCGAGGCGTTGACCTCAAGCCAGAAGAGCTTTACGAGCGCCACGTCCCACGGATCGTCTACGCCGGTCAGCACTGCGTCGAACCCGCTTCCGGACGACTTCACTTCCGCCACAACGCGATCGACCACTGCCTTCATCGAATCCGTCACCACCTGCTCGGAGAAGGACTCCTGCCTGAGGTTGTACCCGTATTCGAGGATTCTGATAGAGTCCTCGTGCTCCCTGAGGAACTCGAGGTACTTCTTCGCCTCGTCGCCAAAACCGGACGTGTCGATCTTCGCGTAGTCGGAAGGCATGATGAGGGTCGGCCTCGCGGCCTCAAGGCGCCCCTCGCGAACGCGCACGCGCCCCGGCTCGTCGAAGAGTTCGCTCACAAGATGGTAGTTGATCAGCGTGGAGCCGAACGTCTCGAGCTTCCTCTCCGGGGGAAGCACGATCTCGACGTTCGCCGCCGCGTACCAGAAATCGAGGTTCTTCTTTCTTTCGTCCATCACTAGGCTGGAGTTGTGCCGTTAATCTGTCGAATCCCGGTAGACGCCCTTTTCGAACACAAGCGGCCTGCCGTTGCAGAGGTCGGCCGTAAGGTCAAGGATGTCGTTGGCGTTGTTGGGGATCACAAGCTCCTCAATATGAGAATCGGCGAAGGCGACGTGCGCCACGCGGATTTTCCCGACCTTGTGGTTGAAGCCGATCATTTCGTATTCGGCCCCCTTCATCTTCCATGTGTTGCACTTTTTGCCTCCTGTCGCCTTGTCTTCCTTGGAGGTGTCAGTGTGGAACTGGAGGGTGCAGTCCGTCTGCTGATGCCCAGAGCCTTGTTTTGTCACGTATGTCCTCCCGGCGCCGACATCCACAAACGGTATCTCGGCAAAGAGAAGCGTGCGGTCCGCCATCTGGCGCATCTTGCCGTACTCGATCGCCCCGCCCCAGGTGTTTGCGACGCCCTGCCCACACGTGGAGTCATATCCGAAATACGCGTTCATCGCATAGCTCCAGAGCGGCTCCACACCGTTCTTGCGGCACGCACGGCTGTGCGCGGGGCAAACATACGACTCCACGTTGTGGACGAGACGCCACAGCGAACCGTTGGTCACCGCATAGTACGCGCCGCTCCGCGGATCGTGCGTGTTGTTCATGCAGGACTCGTTCCAGGAGCTGTTTATCGTGAACTTGGTAGTCGAGGAGGAAACGCCCTTGGATTTTTCGTTAAGCCCTATCCATCCCTTCGCAAGCCTGTACACGCCGGCCTTGCCGTCAGTCGAGCTGGTGTCGAGGTATACGAAGCTGCCCGCGTTGGGGTAGTGGCCGCTGGAAATCGCATAGCTCTGCACAGCCTGCGCAAGGTTGCGCATGTGGCTCTTGCACTTGGCTGCTCGCGCGCTTTCGGTCGCCCCCGAATTCATCACCAGCACGACTGCCATCAACGCGCCTATCCCGGCTATTACAATCAGAAGCTCAAGAAGCGTGAAAGCCCGCTTCGCTCTATCTATCGGCATCGACATCGTTACCTCTCCTATTTGCTTTGTATATATTGTACCATTAGCAGTTTCTCCGCGCAAGGGCAATCGG
>CAMORM010000050.1 GCA_946623785.1 uncultured Verrucomicrobiota bacterium | reverse complement strand
TGCCGTTTCATTTGCGAGTATCCTTTCATGGCATTTGAGGTGTGTATTTTACTACACTACAATATAACCCTGTGTTTATGCGGTTAAAATGATTAATTGATAAGTTATTGATAACTCTACTGTAGTCTAACATAGGCTGTACTGTTCTCATTGCGATGTATATTAGCATAATTTCTGCGGCCGCGCAAGGGTCAACCAGTCACGGTCATGGCAATGATCTTGCCGTAGCGGCAATCGGATCGAATATGGCGAAGAAGCGTACGCCTACAAGTTCGGCGAAGATTTCGCGGTAGCCATATGTGTCGATCTCGTGATTACCACAAGCGGCCACAATCCTAGCACGTTCAGCCTGCGTCATCTGACCCGAGTAAGTGAAGTGACCATTTGCCGCTTTTGTCAGCACTAGAGGCGTCCAGGCGCGTGCATCATTCCGACCGTCCCTACCGTCGTCTGTGCGGCCTACGTCGAGCCATCTGTTAACGCAATTCCATTCCAGAAGGCAGCCCATGAATAAGCACTGATCAGCCCATGAGGTTATGCCCCCTGTCTTGTATATATCAATTTCGAGCGTGCCGTAGTATGTGGTCTCGACT
Source organism: uncultured Verrucomicrobiota bacterium (assembly GCA_946623785.1). Classification (GTDB taxonomy): domain Bacteria; phylum Verrucomicrobiota; class Kiritimatiellia; order RFP12; family UBA1067; genus CAMORM01. The sequence goes on along the minus strand of CAMORM010000050.1, from coordinate 14,212 downwards.
GGATCAGATTCTTCGGTCTGCTTCTCCCAATACCAATCGTAAGCCTGCGATGTGCTGAAGCCATACGGATCGTGAAGCCATGCCTTGTATGCAAGGTTGTATTGACCTTGAGGATCAGCATCGGTCCTTTCCCCCCAAAACAAAAAGAAGGTGTCCGTCTCAAACATTGCGTTTGACGCCTGGTATGCGTCTGACAGCAAAAGCGGTCGCCACGTCGCCTTCCAGGGAATCGTCGGTGGAGTTTTAGGCCCCAGGAGCCTTGCAACCAGATCGTCTATCGATGCCGCCCACCCTCTAAGCGGAACAACCGTTAGAGCTGACTCTGTGAAGAAGTTGCGGCAGTTCGCGGCTGTATAGCAAGGATGTCTGTCCAGGAAGGAATCCCAGGTGGCAGAGCATGCGACAGTAGCCTTGATCGGCGCGGCGGAGTTCCACCTGTGCATTGTGCGCCTCAGGGTGTGCGTGCCGCTGGCATTGTCCCCGCAGAGGTCCCGACGCTCCTGGACACCCTCAAAGACAATGGCTTCGTCGTCGAGATGGACGACGCGTGACATGCGCGAGGCAATGTCGCCATCGTCCTTAAGCCAGCCGGCCGCGCCAAGTGCGGCGGCGTTCGTTATCCATCTGTAGTCTGCAACTCGCATTAGACGTCGTATAGGTAGACAATCGGGTAGGCGTAGATTCCGAAAGACTGATGGACGATGTTGTTGGCGTCGGCGACAAGCTCGGCAACTAGGAGATATGTATTGTCCTCGTCATTTGTCTCGCTGCCGGTCGCAAGCACAACCTCGACAGAGACACTACCGGATAGCGGGTGCGTAACATGCACATAATAACTGCCTGCCGACGTAATACCGCTGTTCCCAGAAACGACGTTCCGAATCTCACGCCCAACATGCACATAGGCGTTTTCAAACGAGTAACCGTTCCAGTCCCAGGGGCGCTTGACCACGTCGCACACCATGTCGCCAGAGAGGACGAGCTCCCTCGGCTCCATCTCCATGCACGGAGGAGCCTCGGCCCCGTCGGGCCCGTCGTTCTCGTCGTCCGAGAGAGGAGGCGCCGGAGGCAGGGCGCCCGGCATGCTGAGCATCCTGCCCAGCTGCTCCACCTTCCGCTCAAGCTCGGCGATGCGCGCGTCGGGATCCTGCTCCAGCTGCACTTCCTGCACTTCCTCTGCTGCCATAACCCCTCCTTACGACGCCGCCTCGCTTGTGTTGACCGGCGACGCCACTGCCGTGTCCACGATCGCAATGTTTGTCACCTTCCAGTAGTAGGCGCCCGGCCCGTAAGGTTTTACCTGGCTGCCTTCCAGGCCACCAGAAACGAACTCCTCGAGCCCCTTGTTGTTAGTCGTCGAATCACCGTTCTGGATGTCGTCATTATACCCGTAGGTGTACGTCACGGTCTTGACGCGCTTGTACCACTGATCATCATACCGGACCATCGAAACGTACTTTCTGGTGAGTCCCGTCTTCTGGAAATCGCCCGGCCACCACTGCTTGTGCGAGCCCTTCCATGTTGTCGCCGGCATGTAGTGGTACAGGATGTATCCGTCATAGCACCCGAACCTGTTCCGGTTGAAATGCGGCTGGACAACGCGGCGGCCAACGTAGGGCGTGCTCGAGATTGTCGGCAGCGCCCTCGCGTTCCAGTAGAGCTCGAGGACATAGCTGCCACCGTCATCATACCACTTGAGCGTCTTGGTCTCCGCTGCCGTCGCGACCTCCGACGTCGCCACATGCGTGACGAGCCCGCCCGGAGTCTTCTCGGTGCGCAGAGTCGAGATCGTACCCTGCGTGAACGCCGTGACGCTCGGCACGGATGCAGGCGCATCTGCAAACGTCTGCGATTCGGTGGTCGTCGACACAGCGTCGCCGGTGTCGAGCTTCTTGGCGTCGGCCACCTTAGACTCGGTGTGCGTGACAAGCTCCTTGACGAACTTCCCCGTCTCCGTCTTGCGGTAATCCGCCCTGATCGACTTGCCGCCGGTGCCGCCGGTCGACACGTCGCTGGATCCCGAGTCGGACGCCACGCCTCGGGTTGTCGCGCCGACGTCCGTGCCATACAGGTCCTTCTTGTTGATCGAGCCCGCCGCGACGTCACTCTTCTCTGTCACCGTCCGCGTTATGTGGTCGTGCAGCCCGCCAGGAGTCTTACGGTCCCCGACGCGCACGCCGTCGGCAAGACCCGTCTGCGTCGCCGCGCTCTGCTGGTTTCGGTCGGCCGTTTCCGTGATCGTCTCGAACGCGGTCTCGGACACGGTCTTCTCCGCGTCGGTCACTCCCCTCTCCTGGGTTTCGACCTTGCGCTTGTTCCGCAGTCCGCCGGGAGTCTTCGCGACCGACTTCCGGACGACCTTACCGCCGGAGCCGCCTTCCGCCTGCGGTTCGCCTGAAGTCGCAGCTTTGTTCCGGTCCTCGGTCTCAGTCACCGTCTGGTAGAGATCCTGCGTGACGACCTTCTCGGCATCCTCAACCTCGCGCTCTGTCACCGTGCGCGTGCGCTTCGTCCGCAGATCCCCTGGCGTCTTGACGATCGACTTCCGGACGACCTCGCCGGTCAGTCTGTGCTATGAGCACATTGGACCGCATGATCTCGAGCGCCGAGTTGACCTCGTCGGCAAGCTCCTGGAGCTGAGCCGGATCGCCCTGCGCTGCGTCGCGACGGCGCAGCATCTCGTCAGGATCCTTGATGAGCTCGAGGATCCTCTGCGCCGGTCCCGCCCAATACAAGAACGTGTTCCTGTTGCCGGGCAGCTCGCGTCCGAGCCAGAACCCTGCGCGGTCGCTCAGGTGCCGCGCAATCTGCACGCGCGCAAGCTCTGCCCAATTGCCTATGCCGGGCAGCACCGTGCGGCCCACCGTTTTGAGCGCCGTCGCGTGCATGCCGGGAAGCAGCGCCTCGCCACGGCCCATGTTGCGGCCGAGGTTGTTGGGAGTGTAGGCGAGATTCCAGTCGATGAGCAGGCCGTGCAGCATGCGATTCGTGAATACCCATGCCTCGCAGCTCTCGTCCTTGTGGCGGAATCCCTTCGCTATGATGCTCGGCACGACCAGAACGCGCTTGACGCCGTTCTCAATGTACTGCAGTGCGCCATAACGGTTGTTGTTCGGATACGTGTTTTTGCTGGCGAGCATGTCGTGCACGCCCTCGCACTGAGCCGAGAGCAGCGCGTCGCGCATTGCGATCACGTACGAATTCCTCGCGACCGCCCTGAGGATCGCGACGTCGTTGCGGAGCGTCGCCTCGATCCGGTCGCGCGTCGGACGGAACGATCCCTCGAGCGCGTGCGTCCAGGATGCGTACGTGTTGTTGCCGTCGACCTGGTACGACTTCGCCAGCGCGAGCATGTCGCCCACAACATCGTCGCCTCCGTCCGGATGCGCTGCGCGCCATGCCGCACGGTCTGCGTCGATCTTCGCGAGCTGCTCGGGAGTGAGCGTGTGGTGATCCGTCCGGACGTAATGTACGTTGCTCTTGAGATAGTCGACGTACTCCTGGCCGAACATCTGGACCACGCGCGAGTCGTTGAGGATCACGCGCTCGCGGGTTGCCTGGAACATCCGCGCTGTCGCCTCGAGCTGTCCCCAGCGAGCCGGGCTCAGGCGACGCATCATCGCGTCCAGGTTCTGCTGCGCTTCCCTGGCCGACATGCCGAGCTCCGCTGCGCGTCCCTGCGTCTCGATCACGCGCTTGCAGGTGAGGTAGTCCAAGAAATCCTTGGCCACCATGCCCTTGTTGAGCGCGTCGCGGATGCAGGCATTCATTTCCCAGAGGTAGGCGCGCTGCTCGCCGAACTGGCCGCGATCCATGGCGAGCTGCCCGATCTGCATCTCCTTGAGCTGCCGGTCGAACGCCGCCACGGTGGCGTTGTACTGCGCCTCAGTTACGCGGCCCTGGCGACGCAATTCCTTGAGCTGCCGGATCGCGCGCTTCTGGCCCGCACGAATACGCCGGTAGACAGGTCCCTGCACGTCGTCGATCGCGTAGATCACCGAGTCCACAGCGCGTTCCGCCACCGATCCGATCGGCTTCTCGAGCTCGGCGCGCAGCTCGGTCACGCGACGCTCCACGTCGAGCGAGCGCCGCTTGTCGATTTCGTTGAGCACCCAGGCTGCATGGCCCTCGTTCATCGCCGTGTTCTTGAGCTGAATCCATGCATTGCGGAGCCGGTCGTTGGACGTGAGCGCGTTGAGCATCACGTCGTAGCACCCAGGCGCATGCGTCCTGACGGCCTGAGGAGCCGCCAGGAACGCGCCGAACATCTCGGCAGTTAGATCCTTGGGCTTGCCCGCGAAGCGCTCGTGCGGGGCCGTGTGCGTCGCCCTGTACACGGATCCGTAGGTGGACCATCCGTACCACCAGTCGACGAAGTCGTTCGCCTCGTCCTGGTTCAGCTGAGCATTCGGCCCACGTCCGGCCGGCTGCGCAAAAGCATTGAGGATCGCGTTTCCGATCGTGCCCATCGCGCCCAGGGCGCCGCCCTGGTTCGTCGGCATCTGCATCACGAGCTTCGCGACCTGATGCGCGAGCACGTTGACCGCTGCGCGCTGGCCACCAGGCTCGGCACCGTAGCGCACCCGGTTCTCGCCCAAATTGACGAGCTCCTGGCGTAGCCGCTCCTCGCTGTTCTCGCGATCCGCCTCGACCACGTCCGGCGGAGTCGTGGCGCACCACACAGGATCTTCGAACTTGAACAGGCCGGAGATCTTCAGCTGGCGCTTGAGCTCCTCGACGTCAGTGTCGTCGACGACGCCGAACGAGTCCTTCAGGAGCTGGAGCTTGCCCTCCTCGCGCTGCGAACCGCGAAGCGTCGCCGGCAGGCGGCCGGTGAAGTACTGGTAGATCCTCACAAGCTCGCTGCTCGAAAGGGACATGGGCCGCGTGATGTCCGTATTGAGTGCCGGTATCATCTCACGGTCGAACAGTTCCTGCGATGCCGCGTACGGTCCCGGCAGCTGCTCGCCGTTGCCGTTCGACTGCGCGATCCTCACGCCCCTGAACACCGACGCCCTGTTCGCGTTCCCGCGCGTGAACCTTATGTCGTTGTTCCCCGGATCGAACGTCCCGATGTTGTCCGTCGCCGACTTGATCTGGTTAGGCTCAGGAACCATGTACATTTTAGCCGCCCCGCCCATGGGGTTTGGGTCGATTATAACGCCATCGTGCCCACCCTTGCGCATCTCGTCAAGAATAGCGCTTTGCTCATTGTCCCATATTTCAACGGCGTCGTGGTTGTATATGTCGCTCCGCCCATAGTTCCGCTGCCACCAGTTCCTGTCGATTACAAGTGGGTTCTTGATCGACAGATATACCGCAAACAGGTTTGGATCCGCCGTGGTTTCCCTGAAGTATGGCTTAGTGTAATCTTCCGCGAGTTTCCTGTCGCTCGTAAAGAAGAATCCTGTTTCGTCGGCGTTCCATGTCTCGCCGATTCTGTTTTTGTCGAACGTCCAGAATTTTCCATTCGGCGTTCCATGATAGACGATTCGTGGATTGCCAGAACGATCGACCACCTTCGACCCGGCAAACCACCGCTTGAATTGGTGCGAATCTGTTTGCGCACCCACCCCCTTTACAGGCGATCCAAAATCTGATAGACTATGCACCGTTCCTTTGGTAAGGCTTAGCAATTGGCGCTCTGACTTGCCAAAGTTGAACGCTTCGCGAGCCAGGCGGTTTGAAATCTGCCTGGCTTCGTTGCTATCTACGTAGAATACGCTGATCTTGCCGTCAACTTCATCGCGCAATGCTTTTGCGACCTTTTCGCTCCAGAGGTTCTTCTTGCCAAACGCAGACTTGACAATGTTCGCGGTTATGGGGCCATCGTTCGAACTGCCTATTCCATTTATCTCGACAGGCGCAATGACGGTATGCCCGTCTTTGTCCACCATCTTCACAATGGCGATGACGCTGCTCGATGGATTGCTCTCGTTCGCAATTATCATCATGGGCTTAGCCAGAGCACTTGGCAGCGACTTCAGCCGATCGCGTAGTCCGTGCATGTTGCCGCCCTTGACGCCTTCTGCTTTGCCGAAGTAGCAACTCAGCACATGGCTCTGATTCATCATCACCGGCAGTGCGGGCATTCCGATGTCCTTGAACACGGTCGGCGTTTCCGATATGAACACGTGCTCGTCCGACACCGGCTTCTTCGCCTTGACGATCTTGTCGACCGCCTTGTCGAACGGCACCTCGTAGTACCGCTGCTTACCGTCGCCAAGTGCCGACGGCTTCACCGCCCTCGAGAGGAGTAGCTGCCGCTCCTGGGGCACGTCCTCGGTCTCCCACGGCGGAGTCGCCGCGCGCTCCTCCGGCGTCATCGCCTCGCGTCGCGACGCGTTCCGCGCCTCCACCTCGCCGGCAATCCTCGCGTAGTCCTCCTCTTTGACGCTCCCGCCTCTCGCAAAACCCTCAATGCGCTGCACGGCATGCTGCACCTCGTGGACGATCTTCGCAAACACGCCGTAGGCGCTCCTGTCTTTGACCAGGTCGCGTATCATCGTTTCATTGGCGGAGCGGATGTTCCGATCTTGGCGTTCAATCCACTTCTTCGCGTATTCCCGCTCCTCTCCGGCAGTGCCATGCTCAATGCCTAAGGCATCCATGTTCTCAAAGCGCTGGCGGATATACTCGTCAGAGTCTATCACCTTCTGGTAGGTGTCGCGCAAGTCTCGCTCCCTAAACGGCAAATGCTTCAGGGACTTAAGCCCTGTATCGAACAGCACGATCTCGTTGTTGCGCACATCGTACCATCCTCCGGCTTCGTCGTTATGCTCCGGCGAAAGCGTTATCTTGGTGTCCTTCAGCTGTGGGTATGCCCTGAAGAGCTCTGGCGCGTCCAAGAGTTTTTCAAGGGTCGTTTCGCTGCTTCCACGGTCGTTTATCCGAAGCGCGGCCTCGACCTCCTTTTCTCCCTTCATCTTTGCCGACGGCAGCTCGAATCTCCACTTGCCGTCCTTGCCCTTCCACCAGCCGGTCTCGCGCCAGATCTTCTCGCGGTCCGCGCCAGCGCTCTCCATCGAACGCGCGTGGTTCGCGTTCCCGACGCCCATGTTCTCCGCGCCGTGCTCCCCGGCAAACCGCGAGAACTTCAGGTTGCCCCCTTGCGCACCCTCCGCAGAATGTGGTATACTTGTGCCGTCCTTTGGAGAGTTGCCCTCCGCGTTATCTCCTCTGGATGGACTGCGACTTGCGGAGTTATTCGCAGACCCGTCATAGACCTCTCCCTTATCCGTAAGGAGGAGGTCTTTATTTTTCAGCCAAGCGCTCGTCATGTCGCTCATGTGGGACGATATAGGCCCCATAAGCGAATCACCGACAAGCTTCATCACTATTATGTTCGACCGCCCGCGCCTGTTTGTGAACTTCTTGGCAAATATTATTATGTCGTTCCCCTGTGGATCCACTTCGTGCAATCCCAGGTCAAATTCCCTCAGAACCACCGGCACAAGCGGAAGCGACTTCGCCCTGTTGGAGTCCCATCCCTCTACATCGGCAGACGATATCTCTCCTCTTCTCACCATCTCCATGCCAAGCGCAGCATTTCCATTTGCCTTCGCGATCCTGCCTTTGACGATCTTCGTTCCATCGGCCTTTTTGCCTCCACCGCACACGAGCTTCCCGATGTGTCCGGGCTTCGGCGTGAATTCGCGATGTCCATAGCCCGGAATGTCAAACGAGAATGTCTGGCCAACCATGTTTTCTTCAAACCAGGCGAGCGCCGCTCTTGGACTCCCTGATTCAAGACGTTTTGGAAGTGGTGCGGGCAATATCTGTTTGACATAATTGCGAAACCCTTCGAGATTCTTTTTATCGGAGAGATTCGCCCCTCTTGTTTCCTTGCCGTCCTTCCCCTTCCTCGAGAACAGCATCTGCCTGTCGGCAGCGATGGCCCCGTCGAACGGCCTCTCGCTAAGCTCGGCACGGATGATCGCGCTCCCGATCTCGCCGAGGGTCATGTCCTGGATTCGCCTGTTCGCCTCCGCCTCGATGCCGAATGCGTCGCGCCCGAACGAGCGCCAGAACTCGTCGATCACGCGCCTTATCTCCTCGTAGTTCTTCGACGGCACGCGGTCCTTGAGCTGCTCCTCGGCCATTTCGCCGACCATCTTGCACACGGCTTCGTGGATCCTCTCGCGAAGCGGCATCCCGGCATAGGCCTCGTCGCGGTCGACCTCGCGCATGTAGTCCGTGCCCTGGACGAGCTCGCACAGCCGGTCATACATCTCCGGATTGGCCGTACGCATCCGCTCCACGGCAGGATGCGTGAATTCATGCAGCGTGTCGTTGAGGTCGTACACTCCCTCACGGAAGAACCCGCGCGTGCCGTCGGTGAACGCACGCACTCCGCCGGTCTCCTCGAGGCGCTGGACGCCCTCCGCACCGTACGACCGCTCGAGCCTCGCCTTGAACGTGGGATCGTCGCGGACGATCTCCTCGAGCAGTCCGCTCTTGAGCAGCGATCCCTCGAGCGCCTCGACCTTCTGGCGATTCCGCTCGTCGACGGCGTTCGCGCGGTCGAGCTGGTCCGCTCCGTTGAGCAGCGCGGTGATTGTCGGCAGGCACCCCTCGGGCACGGCCACGCTCACGCCGGCAGCATCCGCCCTGTCGGCAAGCTGAGTCAGGAAAGAGATCCACTCCTCCCTGTACGTAGGCTCGGCGAGCGCCTCGGGCGACACGCCGGTGAGGATGAGCGCACCCTGCTCGGCGCGCACCCGAACCTCGGGAAACATCGGCACGGTCCATACGCCGTCCCCGGCAGGCTTAAGCTGCAGCGCAGCGGACACGTCAGGAGCCACGGCCGCCGGAGGTTCCGCCACATGCGACACTGCCTCGACCTGCTCGACCGTCGTCATCGTTCCGTCGGTGTTCATGACCGGCGTCTTGCCGACGTCGTCCGCAGCATACTCGGACCCACCCTTCCCGCTCGCCGCGACGGGCCATGCGTCTTCGAGCTTCACACCCTGGTCCATCGCGACCAGCACGTTGCGCGCAGCCTCCGCGAGCGCGTTGGGCTCCATCCCCTCGCCGCGCTCGAGAACGAAGTCGAGCACACGGTCCGCCCTGCCGGGATCCGTGACTGCCCAGGGGAAGAGCGCCGACATCACCGGCAGGTTCTCGTCGCTGACGGTCGCGCGCATGTGCTCGGTGCCGTACTTCGCGACCTGGAACGCATTGAACATCTTGTCGGTCGAGAGGAGTCCGCGAGCGCGCGCCTCCTCCGAGGACACGCCGAGACCAGCGAATGCCTGAACAGCCTCTCCGGCGTTTGCCGTGCCCGCCTTGATGTTGTCGATCGAGCGCAGCACGTTCGACGTGTAGGGCGTCCATCCGTCTTCCGGAGTGACCACGACCGCGTCGATCGTCTTCGCGCCGGAGGCCACAGCCCCGGCTGCGCGAATCCTCCCGGACACGACCTCGAGAGACCCGTCCGGCAGCTGCTGCACGACCACGGGCGCCTGGTTCGCGCCGGCGTTGGCGCCATCCGCCGGAGGAGTCACGCCCTCGAGGCCGCCGATATTCGCGACCGGCACCTGCTGAGTCTTGAGCGCACCTATCTCGCCGAGCTCCTGCAGCAGGAAGGCACGCTCCACGAACGGACGCGGGTAGACCACTGCGCCCTCCTGCGGCCTCGTGGGGTTGGTGCGCTCGGGCCCGAGATCCACAGGCCCCATCGGATCCGACTCCGGTACCGGCTTCATGGACGCCATCTCCGGGCTGTCGGACGACGGTCCCTTAGGCGCCTTGAGCTCCGCCGGATAGATGTTCGGCAGTTTGTCGAGCTGCGTAGCCTCGCGGAAGTTCTCGTATGCGTCGCGAACAGTCATCTTCCCGTTGGCCACGGCCTCGAGCGCGAGCTTGGCGGTAAGCGCAAGATCTCCGTTCGGGTACTGCTTGTTAGCCGCATGCGACAGCATTTCCAGGAACGCGGATCCGTCGGCGTCGAGCTGCGGTTCGGCGATTCCGCTGTCGCGTCCGCCGCGCTGCTTCCACTCCAGGTGATCCCTGGCCGACTTAGGCATTGTTGCGACGAAGTGCTCCAGCCCGACCTCGACCGGCTGGTTCGTGCGCTGGTCGACGAGCCTGTACCACACTCCCGACTCCGGATCAGGCGTTCCCCATGCTCCGCCGTTGGGATCCACCGCACGGTAGAACCGCTCCGCAGCAGTGTTGGCCGGTCCAAGGCGCTCGCCGGCAAGACGACGTCCGGCCGCAATGCCGATGACGTCGCCAGACGGATCGAGGATCGTGCCGTCCGCAATGATGATCTTGCCGACGGTGTCCCACGTTCTCCCGTCGCCCCTCGCCGGACGGTACACGGTGCCGTCGCGGAACAGCACTTCTCCGTTCGCCGTGACGTTCATGACGTCGGGCATGGCCGTTGCCGACTTCTGGACCGGCAGGCCCTTCCGGAACATCTCAAGCGCCATGTCGCCCTGCTCAACGACCTTGGGAGCGTACTCCTTCCTGGCGCGCTCAACCTGGTATGTCATGGCCTTCATTGTGCCGGAGACGTACCTGGTCTCGCCGTTCGTCGGAACGCCACCCTGATTCGCCCGGTTCCGGACGAGCGGATACGCGACGCGCTCTCCGATCTCCGGGAGCCGCGTAGCTCCGACGATAAGGCTGCCCACCAGAGCAGACGTTGTGATCGCGTCGATGCGCTCCTGCATCGACTTGCCGTCGCCCATTATCATTCCGCCGGCCTCGCCTGCGGCCGCGTTGACGGCAGCGAGTCCGCCGCCCTCGGCCATCTCAAGCGCGGACATGGCGAGCAGCTTGGGCATTGACCGGCGCATGATCTCCTCTGCGCCCTCCTTGCCGACCACCTTGGCGAGGGATCCGTAGAGCGGAAGCGTTACGCCGTTGACGATTCCGATGAGCCCGGCGGCCGCGCGGACCTTGCCGTCGTTGATGTCGACACCATGCCCCTCAAGCGCGGCAAGCGTCTCCTGGTTCGTCGCCCCTGCCGTCACGGTCATGCCGGCTGCCGTGCCAAACGTCTTGGCCGTCTGGGCCGTGGCCTTGAGCGCCTCGGCGGCCTTGACCGCAGCCTGGGCCTCCGCTGTCCCGCCGGCCTTCGCCGCCTCGGCCGCGACCTTGTAAGCGGCCTTGGCCTTGTCCAGCCCGGAAAGCGACTCCACCCCCTTGTTGACGCCGTTGAGGACCTTACCGAATCCGAACAGCCCGCCAAGCGTCTCGCCCGCCTGGAAGATGAGCTCGGCTGCGGCCCGGTTGTCCGGGTCCTTATCGTCGCCCATGATCTTGTCGAGCTCCCAATTCTTGACCGCGTCGACCCCGGCGTCTATTCCACGGATCCCCGCGCGCGTCCACTCCGCCGGCTTGCCGACGACGTCCGCAGCACCCTCGAGGCCGATGTTGCGTAGACCATAGCTCAACATGTCGAACGGCAGGCCGACAGCACCGACCCCCATCTTCAGTATGTTGGCCGGGATCCCGACGATTCCGCCGGACATGGCGAGGATCGTTCCGTTCACGGCTCGAGCAGCAACGGTGTTCGCGTTCTCGAGCAGCGACTTGTCCTGTCCCCAGTCCGTATGCGACAGAAGCTCCGTGAGCGGCACCGTGCGGTCGTCCTTGGGAGTCAGACGATAAAGCTGCTTCTTCGCCTCCGCGAGCTCCTCGCCCTCGATCTCTGCGGCACGCTGCCGTTCGGCGAGCGCACGCGCCTCCGCTCCGAGGACATCCGCCTCCGTGCTGTCGTCCACAATCGCCGACGACGGTTCCGCCGGCTGCCCCATGCGCTTCATCACTCCCATGTCGATCTCCTTAAAATTTAAGGCGCAGCGACGATTTCCGCCGCCGCGCCGGGGTAGATTGCTAATGCCGCAGCGGAATCACTTCTTATTGCCGTTGGCGAGAATGTTTCGGATGTCATCGTCCGAGAGATTTGGCGCTCCGCGATTGGCGTTCCTGTAGGCGCGGATTGCAGCCGCGTCGATCCTCGCGTTCTGGAGATCCTCCTTGCCCTGCTGCGCCGCGATCAGGCGCGCGACCGCTGCGTCTGCGTTCGCCTTCGCCACGTCGACGGTCGCCTGCCCCGTCGCCTTAGCCACGTCGCGCTGCGTCTGGCCACGGATGTTCTCCACGTCCTTCTGTACGTTGGCCACGTCGAGATTGCCCTGCGCACGGATGTCCTCGATCTCCTTCTGCGTCGCGCCGTTCTTCTCGGCGAGCTGGAGCTCGAACGCATTCTTCGCCTCCGCCATCTCCTTGTCTTTGTCGGCCCGGTACTTCGCCGCCTCCAAGTTGAGCCTGGCGCCTTCCTTGGCCGCGTCTGCGTTGAACTGCGCGGCCTTCGACCCCTGACCGATCATGCCCTCCTTGCGGATCTCGGCTAAGTCACGCTGCAGGGCACGGTCCGCGCCGGCCGCCTCATCGGCCCGCTTCGCAGCGAAATAATCTTCGGCCGCCTTTCGGTCCTGCAGCGAGAATCTCGTCGGGTTTTGCGCGACGGTGAGATTGTGCGAACGGGTGAAGCGCTCTCGCGCCTTGTCGAATCGGTCTTGCTCCGCTTCGACCCTCGCCTGGACACCCATCTGGTGTCTTGTCTCCCGGTCTCCCTGGATGCCCAGCGTCGTCCACGCCTCGTTCTCGCGGCGCTTCAGATCCGCCTGGTCTTCAAGATATTCGATCTGCTCTCGTGTTAGCATGGCAATAATCCTCCTGCGCTCGTGCGCAAGAGGATTATCGCATACGTCCGTGCCAATTATCCAACCAAAGCGGCACGCGGACGTACTTTTCGGCGTGATATCACGCTTTGCCCACGAGGTCCGCCATGTCCACGGCAGGGGGAGCGGCCATCGAGGGATCTGCGTAATAGCGGCAGATCGTGTCGATCCTGTCTCCGGAGATCGCGCTCGCGGCCTCCGCGCCGAACTTCTGGTAGATGTGGTCGATGCACATCTTCCTGAACTCGTACATGGCCTTCGCGCTCTCCTCCATCTTGCACGCGATCCGCAGCGAGCTGTTGAGCCGGTCGAAGACCTGAACGGATCCCGGCACGATCTCGTCAACGCCCGGCCGCCGCGACGACTCTATGGCCGCCTTGATCCGGGCCCAGAGCGGAGTCGTGATCTCGGCCATCACCACGCGCCCGGAGGACGCGAGCGTCTTGTGTGGCGTGTACTTGAGATACATGCGGCCGTTGCGCTCGATGAAGTTGTCCATCGTCAGCGTCTTGACGTCTCCGTCGCGGACGGCGAACTGTGCCATCATTGTCGCGGCGAGCCACAGGCGCTTGTCGTCCAGCTGCTCAAGCGAGGCGTACCACTCCATGCGCTTCCGCAGCTCCTCCTCCGTCGGACGCTTGTACCGGCGGATCGTGCGCTCGCGGCGAAGCGGGATCTTGAACGGTGGCTTCAGAAGCTTCGCCCTGGTGTAGTAGCGCTCGGTCCACCGGGCAGTGACGGCGCGCAGGCTCATCACGTACGACCACGCCGTGTCCACGGTGAGCCCCTCGCGCTTCTTGGTGGTGATGAAGTCCTCGAGCATCTCCTCGGTGACCGTGCGCCAGGAGTCGCACTCCCTCAGGCCGCAGCCGGCCATGACCATCCGGAGCTGCCGCACCGCTAGGTTCGACGTAACCTCCAGAGGACGGCCGCAGAGGAGCCGCTCCTTGTCGGCAGCGTCCTCGTAGCAGCTGATGATCTCGCCGAATGTGGGATCCTTGAGTCCAGCCTGCGCCTCGAGGTACGCCTCGTTGTGGAGACCGGCGATCCAGTTGATGCACTCGCGCTTGAGGTCTGGCGTCGCCCTTCCCCGGTTGTTGATCGCCAGCGACCCCTGGATCGGAGCGCGCTTGACCTTCCGCTTGCCGTTGACCATCGCCACGAAGAACACCGAGCTCGTCACGCCCTTGACGACGTAGATGTTTCGGTCGATCTTCACCCATTCCTGTTTCATACTCGCGCCCCTTTCTGCTTGAGTTGTCAACAAATTGTCTTCACCTTGTCAATTGTATCAATAGCCGAAAACTATTGATAAATTTATTGATAAATTTGGGCAAAGTTTAGCCTTGTTTAGCCTAGTCTGTCCAAATTTCTATCAATAGGATATCACAATCTGCCCCCGTATACAAGCGGTTTTATTGGGTTTTTTGCAAATTGCTGACACTACATAGGGGACGAGTTACTACCTAATGGCCCCAATAGTCAATGACTTGATTTCGGGTATTTTAACGCCC
>CAMORM010000049.1 GCA_946623785.1 uncultured Verrucomicrobiota bacterium | reverse complement strand
CGCCGCGTCTCACTGGGAAGGGCTTCTTCAAGGACGTCTACTCGGTGATGAACGCATGGGCGGCTAATCATGGCGCGATCGCCTATGGTCACATTGGCGCCGATCTCATCACGCTCGCCTCGATGCTGCGCATACCGGTGGCGATGCACAATGTTCCTGAAGAGAAGGTCTTCCAGCCGCACTGCTGGGGGCTCTTCGGCGCTTCGGACGATCCGACGGGCGCAGACTACCGCGCATGCGCGAACTTCGGTCCGCTCTACGCGACCAACCGCTGAGCCGGAGCCGGTTGCCGTAATGAGGGGCCGTGCCTGCCGCGCAGCAGGCACGGCTATCCCGTTATGAGCCCGAGGTTCACCGCGAGCGTCGCGGCCTCGGCCCGCGAGCTGGCGCCTATGCGCTGGAAGATGTTCGCGACGTGCTCCTTCACCGTGTCCGGCGCGATGCCGATGATCTCGGCGATCTCCTTGTTCGAGAATCCCTTCGCCACGAGGTTCAGGATTTCCATCTGCCGGGGCGAGAGTTCGGGCATGGACGAGAAGTTCTCGATGGTGTGGCGTATTTCGTCGCTCAGGACCTGCTTCCCCGCCATCGCTCCGCGTATGGCCTCAACGATCTCCGACCGCGACGAGCTCTTCACGAGAGCGCCCGTTGCCCCGGCGTCCATGGCCTTCTTCAGCTCCGCGGAGGTGCCGAACGTGGTGAGTATGAGTATCTTCACCTCGGGGTGCGCGGCATGTATCTGCGCAGTCGCCTCGGAGCCGCTCAGCTCGGGCATCTGGAGGTCCATCAGCACGACGTCCGGCTTCAGCTCGCCTGCGAGCTTCACGGCGTCGAGACCGTTGTCCGCCTCGCCTACGACCTCTATGTCGCCGGCGAAGGTGAGGAGCGACGCTATGCCCATCCTCACGACCATGTGGTCGTCGGCAAGGAGCACCCGTATCTTCTTTTCAGCCTGTCTAGTCATTCTCCCTCCGGCATCGTTACCGTGATCTTCGACCCCTTTCCTGGGGCGCTTTCGATTTCGACCCTGCCCTTGGCGGCACGCACCCTCTCGCGGATGCCCTGCAGCCCGAAGTGCCCGTCGCGCGGGCCTGGCGCTGCCGCCATGTCGAAGCCGCACCCGTTGTCGCGCACGGAGAAGGCAATGTGGCCCTCGCTGCATTCGCCCGCGATCCAGATGCGCGTTGCGCCGCCGTGCCTCACCGCGTTCACCACGAGTTCCCTGACCATGCGCAGAATGGAGTGAGCCGCCGATTCCGAGAGGAGACGGCGCGGCACATTGAAGCGGACGGTCATCTTCGCGCCTCCGGTGTTCGGGGCGATCGCGCGGTTCACGGCCTCGGTCATGTCCTTTTCGTCGAAAGTCCGGCTCCTGAGGTCCCACAGGCAGTCCTGCAGCTCGCGCCTGCAGGACCCCAGCATCCAGCGCGCGGTGTCGAGGAACTTCCCGAGCGGCTTGTTCTCGCCGTTGTTCAGCAGGTCCGCCGAGTCGATCTGGAGCGCCACGCCGGTGAGCGTCTGCGATATCGCGTCGTGCAGCTCGATCGCGAGGCGCGTCCGCTCCTCGACCTTCGCCTCGGTCCTGACGTGTGCGACCTTCTCCTCGTAGAGCTGGTGCCCGCGCCTGTCGGAGAGAGCCTTGAGCACGAGCGTGAGGCTGAAGAAGACTATCAGAAGGCCGAGGAGCGACACGATGACCGCCACAAGCCTTCCCGTCGTCCACCACGGCGCCTGGATCGACACGACGACGCCGTCGTCCGGAGTCGGGACGATCGTGAATCCGGTGAAGCGCGGGAAGGAGGTCCCGGACGGGTCGGTCTCGAATTCGGCATTGCACACGCCGGTCACGCGCAGGATGCAGCCCTTGCGGATGTCCGCGAGGCGCGATTCCGGTACGGACGATGCGTCGACGGACATGCTCAGCCCTTGCTGCTCGATCCGAATCACCTTGCCGGCCTGTATGTTTTCCGTGGAGTTTGCCACCGACCCTTCGACCGTTGCGATGCGCCGGAGACTGTCCGTCGAGTTGATGTCCGGATTCCTCGCCATCCGATAGAGGTCCGAAATCTTCGTCGGCGCGGGATGCGGCCGCAGCTGCGCCGTGCCGCCCGACGGCTCGAGAACGGTGTCGCCGAGGCGGAGCCCGCCGAAGTCGAGCGAGGCGAAGCCGGACGCCACGACGTGCGTTCCCGGCTCGGGCATGAGCGAGCCCGCGAGCGGGACGACTTTGAGAAGGGCGCCGTCGGAGGCCTCGAGGAAGCACATGTCGCGGCCCGAGGCAACGAGCGTGCCGCTGACCTTTACGCGGTGGGTGAAGTCGACCTTGCCAAGCTGAATCGCCCTGAAGTCCGCGGCGAAGTCGTCCTTGGAGAGCTCGTGGCGAGTTTCCGCGGAAGGCGGCTCGCCGACGACCCTCACGCATTCCTCGCCGCTTGCGATGAGGTACGGTCCGATGAAGCGTCGCCAGGTGTTCTGCTTGTGCAGAAGGCCGCGCACCTCGACCTTCGCGTCCGTGGCGGCGAGAAGCTTCGCATACGGCTGCTCCAGGTTGGACGCCGCCACGTACACGTTCCCCTTCCTCGTCCGCAGCACGAACCAGTTCCACTGGGCGTTCATCTCGTCGTGCACGACGGACGACACGACGCCCGACACGCACACGTACTTTCCGGTGATGCGCCCGGTGTTTATCTCGCCGGCGTCGGAAGGCGCCGGAGCGGGGAAGCTGCCGTGCGCGATCGTCTGGACGTTCGTCGCCACATACGCGTTCTCGCCCGGCTTCTCGTCCCTGATCTTGCCCGTGGGCGGCACGACCTTCCCGGCGATGTGCACGATGTCGCCGCTCCTGAACGAATGCGCCCCCGGTTCCTCGATCCAGTAGGAGTGCGAGAACGAGTAGCGTCCGTCGTGCGTCGCAACCAGCAGGACGAACCGCTGCGGCACGCCTCCGCACACGAAGCCGACCTGGCCAGTGCAGACGAACGGGCTTGCATCGCCCGCCGCGAGGGCGGGCATAGCGCAGGCGATTGCGGCGGCAAGAATGGACGCGATGGTCTTCATGCCGTGTAGTTTCTCATTTCCGCCCTCTTTGCGCAAGGCTATTCGCACCTCGAGCCACCCCCTGTCTGGGGGGGGGGAGGCATGGTGCGGCAAGGCCGCTTCGGGCGCAGTCAGCCCGATATCAGCCCCAGGTTGATTGCCATGGACACGGCCTCCGCGCGCGTGCTTGCGCCTATGGCCTTGAGAATCTTGGCGACATGGTCCTTGACGGTCTCGGAAGTAACCCCGACGATCTCGGCGATCTCCCTGTTCGAGAGCCCCTTTGCCACGAGGTTCAGGATCTCGACCTTCCGCTGCGACAGCTCGGGTATCGTTGAAATGCTCCTGATGGTGTTGCGTATCTCCTCGCTCATGACCTGCTGGCCGCCGGCAACGCCGCGGATGGCGTCGATAATCTCGGTGCGCGACGAATTCTTCTCAAGTGCGCCGGAGGCGCCTGCGTCCATCGCCCGCTTTATGTCCACCGACGCCGCGAAAGACGTCAGGATCAGCACCTTCACTTCGGGGTCCTGCGCGTGTATCTGCGCCGTCGCCTCCGCGCCGCCAAGCCCCGGCATCTTGAGGTCCATCAGCACGACGTCCGGCTTGAGCTCGTGGGCGAGTTTTACGGCGGCAAGCCCCGTCTCGGCTTCGCCGACGACCTCCATCCCTCCGGCGAAGGTGAGTACTGACGCGATGCCCATCCTGACGACCATGTGGTCGTCGGCGAGCAGGACCCGTATCTTGTCTTTCATGATTCGCCCTCCGAAATGGTTATTGTTATCTTCGTCCCCTCGCCTGGCGCGCTTTCGATCTCGACTGATCCGCTGGCGGCGTTGACGCGCTCGCGGATTCCCTGCAGGCCGAAGTGGCCTTCGCGCGGGCCCGGCGCGGAAGCCATGTCGAATCCGCATCCGTCGTCGCGCACCGAGAATGAGATGCGTCCGTTGCTGCATTCTCCGGCGATCCACACGGTTTTTGCCTTGCCGTGCCTGATGGCGTTCACCACGAGCTCCCTGACCATGCTCAGCACGGAATGCGTGGTCGGTTCCGAGAGCAGGCTTCGCGGGACGTTGAACCTGACCATCGCCTTTGCGCTGCCGATGTGCGGTACGATCGCGCGGTTCACGGCCTCGGTCATGTCCTTTTCGTCGAAAGTCCGGCTCTTGAGGTCCCACAGGCAGTTCCTGAGCTCGCGCCTGCACGAGGCCAGCATCTGGCGCGCCGTTGCGAGGAAGACGCTCCTTGGGCTGTTGCTCAGGCTGTCCGCCATGTCGGCCGAGTCGATCTGGAGCGCAACGCCGGTCAGAGTCTGCGAGATCGCGTCGTGGAGCTCGATCGCGAGGCGAGTCCGCTCTTCGACCTTCGCCTCGGTCCGGACGTGCGCGGCCTTTTCGTCGTAGAGCTGCTGTCCGCGCCTGTCGGCGAGGGTCTTGAGCACGATCGTGAGGACGAGGAAGACGGCGAGCAGCCCGACGAGCGACAGGACCAGCACGAGCAGTCGTCCCGTGGCCCACCAGGAAGGCCGCGCGACGACTGTCACGGCGTCGTCCGACACGGGGAATATCGAGAAGCCGGCGAATCTCGGGAACGCGACGGTCGTAGGGCCGGCCTCGAATTCCGCGTTGCACACGCCGGAGACCTGCACGGTGCATCCACGGTCAAGCTCGGCTATCGCCTCGTCCGAAAGCGTCGAGAGGTCTGCGTTCACGCTGTATCCGTCGCTCTCGACCCGGATGGTCCTGCTCATGCGGATGTTCTCGCCGGAGTTCGCGATTGTGCCGGATACGGATATTATCTCGCGGATGCCGGACGCCGCGGACACGTCGGGATTCCTTGCATGTCTGAAGAGTTCCTCCATCTTCTTCGGCTTCGCCTTCGTAGCCGCCGCGTGGCGTCCGTTTCCGTTCGGCCAGAATTCCGCGTCGGCGAACTGGAGCCCGCCGAAGTCGAGTGTCACGAACCCCGCGGCCGTCACGGCGGTTCCACGTGCGGGGACCGTGGCCCCAAGGCGCGGAATGGCCTTGAGAAGCCGGCCGTCCTGCAGCTCCACGAAGCAGAAGCCGCGGCCTAGCGCCACGAGGACGCCCTCCGTCTTCGCCCTGTGCAAAAGGGCCCCCTCCAGCGACTTTATTACGAACGCCTCCGCGCCAAAGTCGCTCTGCCGCAGCGCGCGCATCCTCTCCGGGCCGGGCGGCGGGCTCATGGTCTCGACGGCGTTCTCCCCCGCGGCCATGAGATATGGTCCCGAGAAGCGCCGCCAGCGGTGCTGCTTGTGCATAAGGCCGGCGACCCTGACTTCAGCGTCGGTGAGCGCGATGAGCGTCTCAAGCGGATGCTCGTGGTCGGTCAGCGCAACGTAGACGTCGCCGCAGGACGTCCTGATGATGAGCCAGTTCCACTGTGGGTTCATGTCGTCGCGCATCGCAGAGGACGCGACGCCGCACACGCTTACGAACTTCCCGGTGAGCCTGCCGCCGTTGATTTCGTTCGCATCAACCTTAGCCGGCTCCGGAAGCCTCCCGTGGCGGATCGTCACGAGGTTCGTTACGACGAATGCGCTCTGCAGGGGCTGTTCGTCCTTTATGATCCCGGTCGGGATCCGCTTCTCGCCCGTGATGTGCACGATGTCGCCGCTCTTCAGCATGTAGGATTCGGGATGCTCCAGCCAGAACGACCTGTTGAGGGAGAACCGGACGCCTTCGTCCTGCAGCAGCATGAACCTCTGCGGGGAATCGCCGCAGACCACCGCCACCTGCCCGGTGCAGTCGAAAGTCTCCGCCTCTCCGCCGTGGATGGCGGGAGACGCAAAAAGAGCGGCTGCGGCTAAAATGGACAGGATTGGCATCACGTGGATAGTATCGCATTTCCACGGTTGAATGGCAAGCGAAGAGCGCCAGTTCGCGGCTCCCCGTTCGGGGAGTTGGTGGGATCAGGGAAAAGTGCTAAAATACTCACGTTTCATACAACTAGTCAACGAGCCACTGGGAGGACTTTACCATGAATGCCGAGAGAATCATCAGTCTCGCCGTCGTTGCGCTTGCATGCGGCGCCTTTGCCGAGAACCGCGTCGTCGACCTCGGAAACGGCGAACGCGCCGCCATCTTCGACGAGGCGGGGAGCTTTGCCTTTACATTCCCCGAGACTGCCACAGGAACTGCTTCCGTGTTGGTTGTGGGCGGCGGCGGCGGTGGTGGCGGCATCGGCGGCGGTGGCGGTGGTGGCGGCCAGGTCGTGTTGCAGGAGAACCTGTCGCTCACGCCGGGGGAAGAACTTTCCGGCTCGGTTGGCGCAGGAGGAAACGGCGGCAGCGGTAATGCGTCGGGGGGGAGGGGCGGCACGACGACCCTTGCCGGTTCGATCTCTGGCTTGTCTGTTTCTGCGGAAGGAGGAGGTGGCGGCGCCGGTAGCTGGAGTTCCAAGGCGGGGTTGAGCGGCGCTTGCGGCGGAGGAGCTGGCGGAAATGGACTGGATGTTGTGTCTGGTGGTGCAGCTACTGTCGATGGAGGGCACCCTGGCGGATCGACGTACGGCGTTGCGAATACCAAGCGCTACGGCGGCGGCGGCGGTGGTTGGACGGAAGACGGAAAGAGCATTGCCGAAGGCGGCAATGGCGGTGCAGGGTATACTACTTCAATCTCGGGCGAGTCGAAGATGTACGCCTACGGTGGCGGCGGGTGCGTCCAGGGGAAGGGCGGCGCAGGCAATGGGTATGGAGACGGGTGGACGAGCTCCACGGCGGCGCAGCCTGGTGAAGACGGCACTGGAGGCGGCGGAGGAGGAGGGCAGACCAATACTGGCGGAGCAGCGGGAGGGACCGGCGGCTCTGGAACGGTCATCATCCGCTATACTATTGACGAAACACAGCTGACGGTGGATTTCACGACGTCCACAACGAACGGATTCGCCCCGTACACGGCAACTTTCACCGCGTCAGCCGATGGTGCGTTAGAAGGACTTGAATTCACATGGAACTTTGGCGACGGAAGTCCGTCCTCTTCCACGAGTGGTGCAACAATCTCCCACACCTACACTGCAGGCGGTCTGTATTCTGTTTCGGTGACCGCTACATCAACAGCAGGCAGCGCGATCAAGACAGTCTCTGATCTTGTTGTCGTCGATTGGCCCGTAATCTACGCAGATGCGTCGTCGCAGAATCCCGTTGCGCCGTATGTCACTCCGGAGACGGCGGCTGCATCGTTCTCGGACGCCCTTGCGGCGGCGACTGTGGACGGGCAAGTCCTCTCTGTTGCGCCAGGTGTGTACACGGGAGTGTCGAATGCGGTCGTCTCGCGCGCAATAAAAGTTTTGGGAACCGGGTCGGATCCGTCTCAGACCGTCTTCACGAATTCGGCGACGGCTGGCAAATGCTGGGTGCTTAAAGTCTCCAACTCGAACGCCCTTGTCGCAAATCTTTCCATCGCCGGAGGAAGGATCACCGAGAATCTCCTTGATCACGGTGCTTGCCTGACCATCACGTCGGGGGTGGTGTCGAACTGCATCGTGCGAGGTGGGTATATCAACAATATTGGGGCGAACACGACGCATTCGCTTTCTGCGGGCGTCTTCGTCAAGGGGTCGTCGTCGCTTTTCACGCACTCCATCGTCGAGGAGTGCAACGTTGCGCGCATCAACGCATGGGGGAATATTTCGTTTGGCGCGGGAGCGTCGGTCATGGGCAGCGGACGCATCGAGAACTGCCTCTTCAGGAACATCAACACGACCTGTGGAGATGTTGTTACACTAATGGCGGGGTCCCTTGTAAACTGCACGATTGCGGATTGCACCGTCAAAACCTGGGTGCATGACGGGGCTTCGGCGCTGACCGACAAGTGCTACGGACTATGTCTCACCAACGGGACATCATCCGTGACCAACGTGGTTATCGCGAATGTGCGTGCCGGCAATGATGCCTCCGAGAACAGGGCCGTAGGGGCGTCCGCGGCGAATCTGGAGTCGTCGCTGATCAACTGTGCGACGGACACCGAGGAGCCGTTGAATTCCACCTGCGTGACTGGCAGCAAGGCGACGTTCTTCAAGGGGAGTGGATATGAGCCGCGGCTTAAAGGTCCCCTCGTCGATGCCGGGGCCGAGGTTTCCGCCTTTGCGTCTGGAGTGGACCTCGCCGGAAACCCGCGCGTCTTCGGCAAGGGGATAGACATCGGCTGCTATGAATGCCAGGTGACCCCGGGCTTTGTGATTCTCGTCAGATGACGGTTCTTTATCTGGAGTACGACAATGACGACTGCTATTCTGCTGGCGGCTGGCCTTTCGGCCGTGCGCCCCGAGACCGTTACGGCTGAGTTCGCGAGCGCGGCTGACGCGCAGAAGGCGCAGATATCCGTTGCGCCGCTTCCGGAGGGGCGCAAGCTAGCGTTTACCTCGCGGTGGGACGACTCCGCGTGGCCGCATGTGCAGCGCGCGGAGATGTTCAAGCGCACGGGCATGACGCCGATGTTCTTCCTCAACGGCGACATGAAGTTTTTCAAGGAAGCCGTCCCGAAGCTCAAGGCGCTTGGCGCGCGCTTCGGCAACCACACAGTAAACCACCCGTTCCTCATGGAGTCCGGCGTCAACCGGATGTTCTACGAGGTAGTCGAGAACAAGATCCGCATCGAGTGCTTCACGGACATGCCGAACACGTCGTTCGTTATCCCGTACAACTGGGGCTGCGCCCTCGAGCCCGGGCGCGCCGCGAAGCTGGCGAAGATACTCGTGGACAACGGGATATTCGTGTCCTCGGACTGGCCGCTCGCGGCGACCGAACAGCCGGCTTCCGAATGGATGCCGGGATTCACGTTCAAGGGAAACGACAACCAGCCAAACGACAGGGAGTACCACAACGGCCTCTCCAATTCCGTGGCGGACGTCGCAAAGAAGCCGGACTACCCGAAGGTCACCTTCGGCATTCACTCGTGGTGCAAGCCGGACGGGCTCCTCAAGCAGGAGAAGTGGCTCAATGAGACGATTGCCGCGCATAAGGACGACTGGTGGATCACCGACGACGCTCACTACGGCGCGTACCGCTACGAGTTCTGGCACGCGAAGACGAAAAAGCTTGGAGTGAAAGGCAAGACGGCGACATTCGAAGTCCTCCGGCACGACCCCGCGTTCCTTGGCGAAGTGCAGCCGCTCACATACACATTCATCCGCGAAGGACAGCCGCACACACGCAACTTCGTCAGAGTGGAGCCGGTCAAGGTGTCGTCGCGCGGCGGTTTCGACGCACTTCCTGCGCTGCCCGCGAAAATCGACCGCATGGAGCGCGGTGCGTCCGCGAAGTTCCCAGGCCTCTCGCTGACGGTGAAGGTGGACGAGGCGAAGGGCGAGCTTTCGTACGAGTTCACGGGCGGCGCAGAGGTTGTCGCGGTTGTCGTGAATCCCGCGCCGATGTGGTCGGAAGGGCGCATTCTTGCGTCTGGGGCGAAGCAGACCGTTAGGCTCGGCACGGCGAGCGATCTTGCTGACTACCGCGAAGGCGACCGCATGTATGTCGTTTGCGTTGACTTCGTGAGGGACGGCGCGCGCGGGCGTCTCTACGCGACGGAAACTGTGCATGGCGAGAAGGGCAGGACAGGCGGCACGCCGCGCGACGAGATGCTTGTGCTCGGCCCGATCAGCCCCGAGGAAGACAACGTCGAGAAGTGGTCGAAGCTTTCCGTCCCCGACGCTACGCTTCCGAACCTCGGAGAGGAAATCAACCAGTACTGGCGTTCGATGGCGGACAAGGCGCGCTGCGGCTTCTCCGGCGCGGCGTACATTCCGTGGGATGCGTCTGTCAGCAAGGAGTTCAAGGACGCGGTCGGCAAGGCGAAGCCCAAGGACAGGCCTGTCTTCCTCGCGGCGGTGGACTTTGTCTGCGACGAGGACGGCGAGAAGGACCTGCTCCTCAACCGCGCGAAGTGGGAAAAGACGTCGTTCTGGCTAAACGGCAAGTTCGTCACCGCCAAGGGCGGACAACACCGCGTTGCCGTGAAGAAGGGGCGTAACCGCATCATCTACCGCTGGGAATGGTTCCAGCCATGGGTCCCGCAGGCGTGCCTCATTTCGGTCTGCGACAACAAGGACGTAAACAAGGCCGTGAGGTTCGTCGCTCCCAAGGCGGAGAAGCGCGACTGCGTCTTTGCCTCGGACGGCTTCTCGGTCGAGTTCAGTCCGCAGGGCGGCTTCCGCAGCATCGAGTACGCGGGCAAGAAGCTGTGCAGTTTTGGCTACGAGAGCAGCAAGTCGCTCCCCGTGAAGAAGGACTATGCGCCGAGGGCCACGGTTGCGTCCGCTGCGGACAAGATCGTGTGCACGCGGGAGGCGCCGCTTGGGACCAAGAGCGACGACTTTTCCGAGAAGGTCAGATACACCGTGACGAGGGACGCGATCGAGTTCGAGGGCGAGGTGTGCCTGCGCGAAGGCGTGGCCTGGAAGGGATTCAACGCCTGCTCGTCCATTCAGACTCCCGTTTCGTTCTACGCCGGACGCAAGCTGCGGCTTGTCGACGCGAAGGGCGTGGAGCGCGAAATCGACTACCCCGAAGTGTTCGACGCGAAGAAGTGCAGTATTGCGCTGCCTTTCAAGTCGCTGTCGAACGGGGAGTGGAAGATCGAGCTCGACGGCGCGCAACTCGTGGTCTTCATCGACCGCCGCCAGTGGAACAACGATTCGGCGAGCCTCCAGCTCTGTCCGCAGGGCGGACTCCAGTGGGCCGGCAAGGTCTCCGACGGAAAGACATTCTCCTGGAAGTGGAGAATCTCCAGACTTTAACTCTTTGTATTTCAAGCCCGCTATCGGGGGGCGGGGGGCTTTTTTGAGCTGCCGGAACGGGCGGGACGCCCGTTCTCCCAGTGCTGCGGCTGGCTGTTCGAAACGGGCGGGACGCCCGTTCTCCCAGTGCTGCGGCAACCTATTCGGTGCGGGCTTGTCTTGTTATCTTGTCGCGAAGCTAACCGGATAACCAAGCGGAGGGCGGGGAGTGTGCGTTTTGCGACGGCGAGACGCCATCGCTACATCACAGGCGAACAATTTGCGGCGGTTGAGGCGGAAGGCCGCTCGGGGCATCTGATGGAGCTGCCACAATATGGCATAAAAAACAGAAAGGCTAAATGGCAGCGGAATCCGAAATGAGCGCATTCAGCAAAATCCGCAAAGCGGCAACGGAGCGCGAATGGTGCCCCGAACGGGCTTCCGCCGAAGCCGCATCCCCGCCCCGCCCGGAGCGCCGGCACGCCCAAAACCCAGCACTCCCCGCCCGGAGCGCGCTCCCCCCTGTCTGGGGGGGTGTTTGCCTTTCATGGGGAGTGCTATAATCAAGGCATGAAAACCACGGCAAAAGTCCCGTCGATCATCGCGGCGGCAGCATCGGCCCTCGCCGCAGCCTGCTTCGGCGCGGATGTCACGGACCAGATCCAGTACTTCGCCAACCCCGCGAAGCACTACTATTCGAAGTCGGACATCACCAACATGTCTGCCAGATGCTGCCGGCGCATAAAGGCAATCGACGGCAGGCTCTACATCGGACTTGGCGACTACACCTACAACACAGGCCCCACGCCCGTCGTGGCGCTTTCGCCGCAGACCGGCGCGTTCACGAACGAGTACAGCGCCGGGACGGAGGCGATAGACGACTTCAAGGTCTTCTCCAACGGCAAGGTCTACGTGCCTTCGCTCGACCCGCGAGAGGCAAGCAGCAGTATCTTGGGCCACTTCTTCATTCGTTCGTCCACCGGCGACAACGGCACGTGGTCCCTCTACAAGAAGATACCCGCCGGAGTCGTGCACAACACACGCTCGGATACCTACCTCTACACACACTGCTGGGACCTTGCCGAGTTCGACGGCAAGATACACTTCGCGGGATATGGAACCGCCTCCGCCACGCTCTCGGGCAATTCCATGGGCACGTTCAGCGATACCTGCCCGACATTCGATATCGGCGAGATGCAAATCGTCTTGGAGCGGTTTGCTACCGGGAAATGGCAGTATAAGACCAGAAACAGCACCGACCTCTGCCGCCTGTACTCGTTCCTTGAGGTTGACGGCGTGCTCTATGCGATGCAGAACAACAAGTTTGCGCCGGGGCATGATGGCACTCCTGTCACGAGTTGGGATAACGTGACCTACAATACCGCCGACACCTACCTTTGGCGTTACTCTTCTGCGACAGGGCAGTTCTCGCGCGAGACGAACACCTGGGACAGGATACTGCCCTCGACGGGATTCGACGACGCGCTTTTCACGGATACGAGCTATTCCAGGCCCGTTTCCACGCCGGTGATCGTCGAGAGGACGCTCAAGACCTTCACTGGGAAGTCGTACTACATCGCGACAATGCGGTACCGTCCGCTCGGCGTGTACCGCGCCACCATTTCGTCCGCCGACGGCAAGCTCTCCTCGCAGAAGATCGACCTCGGCGCGAACACGTGGCCGGCCGACATCATCGAGGCGGACGGAAAGGTCCGCATCCTCGCGTTCTCGTTCGACAGCACCTCCACGACAAACATCGTGAACAAGGTGTTCGAGTCCACGGACGGCGTTTCGTTCTCGGAGAGCTACAGCTTCAACCACAGGCAGATGGCCGCGGCGTTCGAATACCTCGACAACACCTACTACTTCGGATTCGGAATGGGCAGCGGCTCGGGCTACACACACCCCGCCGCGACGAACCATGTGGTGTCGACCGAACACAACGGCGAAATCTGGAAGCTCTCCACGTCCTCGCAGCCCGACGATCCGCCTGCGCCGTGCCCGCTGAAGCTCGTCGCTCCCGCGGACGGTGCGGAATACGACACGATACCCTGGCAGGTGAGGACTTTTCTCGACAACCCCGAACTCCGCAGCGAGTATCCGGACGACGACATCATCGCCGCGCAGGACACGGACGGCAACCACTACGTCTTGAACGCGTGGATGACTAACCTGCTCGCCCAGGCTTCGGCAGCAGGATCCGGCAGCCCGTTCAAGTGGTCGTGCGAGGGCGGCACGCTCTGCGACATAGCCGTGGAGTATTCAGAGGACGAGTCGTTCACAAGCCCGATCGTGGAGAGATACGCCTCCGACGGCGCGATCGCCACGCGTCCACGCTTCCTCAAGACCGGGACCGCCTACTGGTGGCGCGTGCGCGGGACGCTCAACGGCGAGGCGGTCGTTTCCGACGTCCGCAGGTTCACGACGCGCGTTGACGCGCCGCGCCTCATCGGCGTGCCGGCGTTCAACTGCCGCGACTTCGGCGGCGGCACGAACGCCGACGGCATTGTCGTCCGCCAGGGGCTCGTCATTCGCGGCAAGTGCCCGCCAGCGCGCGTAAACGCCGAGATCGGCGAGAACAAGAAGGTCGCTACGACCGAATACTACCGCGAGTTCTTCATCAACAAGCTAGGCATCAAGACGGACCTCGACTTCAGAAGCGTGAGCGAGGCCCAGGAGCACCAGCAGAAGTACGGCGAGATTGAGACTTCGGAAATCGGCATCAACCACGTGTTCTACCCCATCACGCCGTACCATCTGTCGCTCGCCGCGAACCGCGAGCCGATCCGCGACATGTTCCGCATGCTGGCGGAGGGTACCAACTATCCGGTCTACTGCCACTGCGCGGTGGGTTCGGACAGGACCGGCACCTTCGGCGTCCTGCTCGACGGTCTTCTCGGCCGCAGCGACGAGCACATCTACAACAACTACGAGCTCCCCTCGTTCGATCCCGGCCTCGCGCGCCTCAGGTACTGCCGCAAGGGCTCCGAGATGTTCGCCTCCCTCGAGCCCCGGCAGGACGGGCACCACATGCGCGACGTGGTCGTTGACTACCTGCTGCGCCTCGGGCTCACGCGCGACGAGCTCAAGGCCATACGCCGCGCGTTCCTCGTGTTCGACGGCCCTGACGACTACATCGACAACTTCACTTCGCCGAAGGCCGTGTACGACAGCGCCGCGCGGAGGCTCACGTTCTACTGCGACTCCGACGACCATACGGGGGACGGGCTTACGGCCTACAAGACGTCCGACGGCAACGCGTCGTGGTATGGGAAGGTCGCCACGAACGCGTTCGAGGTCGTGTTCGCCCCGTCGTTTGCGAGCTTCCGTCCGTCGACCTGCAAGCAGTGGTTCCAGGACATGGGGGCGCTTACCAACATCTCGGGGTGGGCCAACCTAGACACGTCAGAAGTGAGGTCGTTCCAGAACATGTTCCGCGGCTGCAAGAAGCTTCCGTCGGTCGACCTTTCGCACTTCGACACCAGGAAGGCGACAGTCATGCAGCAGATGTTCTACGACTGCGTCCTGTTCAAGAAGCTCGACTTGAGCTCCTTCAAGACGCCTGTGCTGTCCAACTCCAACATGATGTTCTACAACTGCAGCGCTATGACCACGATCTACGTGGGCTGGGGGTTCTCAGTGGCAAAGGTGAAGGGCTCCAACGGCGACAACATGTTCAGGAAGGCGAAGAAGCTGAAGGGCGGTTGCGGGACAGCCTGCGACGGATCGAGCAACATCGGCGCGGCGTACGCTCATATAGACACTGCCGGCAATCCTGGATATTTCACACTGGCGCCCGGGGCTGAGCCTCTTGATCCTGCCTGCGTTCCGCTGCCTGCCTTTTCGGGCGATGGCGCGGCGGCGCCGCACATGGACGGGCAGGGTCGTTTTGTAGTGGCGGTTGGAAACGCCGTTGCGGGAGGGCGTTACAGGCTTTATGCAACTACGTCGCTTTCCGAGCCGTTCGAGCCTGTAGGCGAGGCGGTGACCGCCATGGCGGACGGGGTTCTGGAGTTCATGGTCGACGCCAATGGCTCGCCGTCGTTGTTCGTGAAGGTCGTTGCAGAGTAGGTGTAGCGGCTCGCGGGGAGGAGGCGTGGAACTGGGAGAACGGCCGTCCCGGCCGTTCAGAACGGGCGAGACGCCCGTTCCCCCAGTGCTGCGGCTGCCTG
>CAMORM010000048.1 GCA_946623785.1 uncultured Verrucomicrobiota bacterium | reverse complement strand
AGGCTTCCGTGGGGGAAGGCGATCGACATCCTCATGGGCTGGACGCGCCGCGTTCCCGAGGATTTTGACGGCATCGTCTGCGTAGGCGAGGATGAAGCCGAAAAGTACCGCGGCAGGCATCCGCATGTGATGTACCTGCCCAATGGGGTGGATTGCAGATTATTTGAAGAACGGGTAGGATCGACAGTAGACGGCCGACAAACGACGGCAAACCGGTTGTCGGATGCCGGCGGTCGATTGTCCGTCCTCTGCGTCGCGCGCATCGACAGGCAGAAGAACCAGATGATGCTCGTCGAGTGGCTGGCGCGCCATCCGGAGGCAACGGTGCGTCTCGTGGGACCTGTCACGCAGCCGGACTACCGTGCGGAGATCGAGGCGCGTGCGGCGCAGCTCGGCGTGGCCGGGAGGCTGTCGTTCGCAGGGGCTCTCAAGCCGGGTGGCGAGGAGCTGCTTGGGGAGTATTCGAACGCCGACGTGTTCGTGCTGCCGAGCAGGCACGAGCCGTTTGGCATCGTGGTTCTCGAGGCTTGGGCCGCGGGGCTTCCCGTCGTGGCGAGTGACGTCGGCGGGTTGGGCAGGCTGTGCGCGGCCCATCCCGGCGCGGCGCTGCGCTTCGCGCCGGGCGATTTGGACGCGCTGGACGATGCGGTTTCGCGAGTCGCTTGCAACGCTACCCTGAGGGAAGGGCTTTCCTCCGCCGGACGCGCCGCTGCGGCAGAGTACGACTGGCGGACCCTTGCCGAAAGACTGCTTGGGTTTTACGCCGAAATATGATAAAATATCCGGCGAAACATGCAGGAAGAAGAGCTTACAGAAGAGGAACGCGCAAGGCTGCGCGGGCTTGTCGCATTTCAGAAGGTCGCGCTGGGCATCGCCCTGCGCTGGTGGCTTCTTTTCGCCGTTGTGTTTTTCTTCTTCCTTGCCGTATTTTCCGGATATCTGTGGATGCGGGGATCGAAGAGCGTCAAGCGCTACGAGGCGACGACCTGTCTCATGTACTCGCCCAAAAAGGTGTCCCGCGTCGATCCGCTGGGCGACAAGCAGTTGATGACGATCCTCGAGCGCGCGTCGCTCAAGCGCAGGGTCCAGGAGCATGTCGACATGGAGATCATGGAGCGCATGTGCCTCACGATAGACATGAGCATCGAGCAGAGCCGGCGGCAGAGCAACCTGTTCAAGCTTACGGCGGCATCCAAGACGCGGAAGGGGGCGTACGCCAAGGTGAATGCCTACGCGGACATCCTCATCGACGAATACGTGGAGTACCGCTCGAAGGACCTTACGACATGGCGCGAGTCGCTGGAGCGCCGCCGCAAGGAGCAGATGGACAAGATCTCGGACATCGACGCGGAGGAGGCGGCGTTCAAGACGACGACCGGTGCGCTGTCTCCGAAGGAGTCCCTCCTGGCGCTGAACATGCTGGTCTCCGACCAGAGGAAGAACGACTCCGCGCTCAGCGTGGATATCGCCAACGAGGAGCTCAAGAAGCGCAAGCAGGAGAAGATTGTCGGAGCCAGCGGGGCGGCTGTGATCGCCAACGCGCAGGCGATACGAAAGAGGGCGGACGCGATAGCGTCGATAGACAGCGAGCTCGCGCACCTGCGCGAGAAGTACACGGACCTGAACCCGAAGGTGGCCGGCAAGGTGCAGGAGCGCAGCGAGAGGATCGCTGAGCTCGAGGAGTTCCTCAAGTCAAAGGGCGTCGAGGGGTTGGATATCGACAAGATCGACAAGATCGAGAAAGCCGCAGGGGAGCTCGCGGAGTGCGTGACGCGGCTTGAGGCGCTCAATCAGAAGCGCGCCGCGCTCTCGAAGGAGATGGCCGACAACGAGAAGCGTGCGTCGGAACTTGCGAAGATCGTTATGGACTACGAACGCATCGAGGTTCAACGCGCGGACCTTACATCCGCCGTGAGGGATATCGACGACCAGCTCAGCGGCATATCATACGCGATCGGCTCGCTCAGGAACGACCTGAGGCAGATCGAGCGGTCCAACGGAGCTGACGACAACGGCCCGCTTGGCATGAAGAAGGTTGTTTTCGCAGTCGGAGGCGCTTCCGTGATCGCCGGCGGGATGCTTTTCCTGATAGTGGTCGCAGAGCTTCTTTTCGGCAAGGTCCGCGACGGGCGCGAAATAGCGGTATACGACGGAATATCGTTCCTCGGGTCGATCCCGAAGCCAGGGACGATGCCGGAGGACGAGGCGCGCGAGGCGATGGGAGTTGTAGCGCTGAAGACGCTGTTGGCGGCGAAGGAGGCGAAGACGATATTCGTCTGCAGGCTTCCTGGCGCGGAGCGGAGCGCGGCGTTTGCCGAGGCGATGGACTTCACGGCCACGATGTCCGGCGCGAGCAGCTTCCTCCTCGACATCGTGTCGCACTCGGACTTCACGCCGCCGGATGGCGCAGAGGAGATGGTCGGCGTGGTGCGGAGCGGCCAGCGCGGATGGTTCCCCGCCGCGAACAGGTTCGCACTCGCCCCGACGGAGCTTGAGATGCTGAAGGCAGACATCGCCGCGCTCGGCGAGTCGTTCGACAACATCTTCATCCGCATAGATGATGTCGTGCGCGTTGGCGGGATGTTCTTCGACCAGCTTCTCGATCTGTCCGACGCAGTGCTGCTCATGATAGGTTCCGGAAGCACGCCCCGGAGTTCGTTTGCTTTCGCGCGGCGGCACCTCAAGCCGTCTGGAAAGCTTGTGATGGCGATAGCCGCGGGGGCAGGCTCGAAAAGGGTCCGCAGGGACATGGAGGTGCCGGTATGAGGATTCCTGCCATCTGCTGCATCGCCTTGGCCGCCTTGGCCGGATGCTATGCCAACAGGATGACGGCAAACTACGACGACGTGTTCGAGATCACAAACACGGACGACGACAGCGCCATCCTGGATGAGTCTGGTCGCACTGCGGAGGACGAGGCTCGCATACGAAAACGCCTTATGGAGCTTGAGATGGAGGAGGAGCCGGCCTACCACATGAACGCCGGCGACCAGGTTGAGATACGCGTCTATGACCATCCCGACCTCGGCATGACCACGCGCATAGGTCCAGACGGAATGGTAGGCATCGCGTTCATGGGGCAGGTGAAGCTCAGCGGGCAGACAATCGCGCAGGGTGCCGAGTGCATTCGCGAGGGACTTGCCCCGTATGTGAAGAATCCCGTCGTGAGCATAACCGTGCTCGATGTCCAGAGCGAGACGGCGACAATTGCCGGCGCATGCGCGAAGCCTGGGGTGTACGCCGTCTCAAACTCCACGAGGCTTGCTGATTTGTATGCCATGGCCGGATCAAGCGACGAACGCCTTTTCAACGGAGTTGATGTTGATGTCGCCGACCTTGAGCATTCGATTTTCGTAAGGAAGGGCGAACTTCTTCCGGTGGACTTTATCAAGGCAATCAACAATGGGGATGTGCTGCACAACATCCGTGTCCGAAAGGGCGACTACGTGTTCATCGCCCAGCGAATGGAGGCGTCTGTCATCATCTGCGGCGAGGTCAAGAATCCGCACAAACGCCTGTTCGAGGCCGGATTGGGCCTCATAGAGGCACTTACATCCGCCGGGTGGATGAAGGATTCCCACTGGAGCCATGCGATAATTATCAGGGACGGCCTCGCGCATCCGAAGCTGTACAAGGTCGACGTGGACGGTATACTCGCCGGAAAGTGCCGCAACGTGCCGCTTAAGGCGGGAGACATAGTCTACGTGCCGAAGGACAACATGGCCGAGTACAATGTCTTCGTCAACAAGCTCCTTCCGACGGCGCAGCTGTTCAGCCTGATCGCGGGCAGGGCGTCGGCCGTTGGATTGAGCAACAACAACTGACGCGATGAAGTACGCGGTGTTCTTCCTCGCGCTTCTCGCGATGCTTCCCCTCGGGATAGTGCTTTCATTCAACAGACGCTGGATGAGGTATGCTTTTTGGTGTATGGCAGCAGCGATGTGCCTCTATCAGCAGACGGCGATAAACTTCTTCTCCAACGAGTTCTACCACGGCACCGCGCGCGGCATGGAGGTGAGCTTAGTCTATCTTCTCGCCTTTGCGATTCTTGTCGCTTTCGCCATTAGAGGCAGGGCGAGGGGCGTGTTCTCCGATGGTGGTGCCAAGCTGTTCGCTTTGTATTTTATTCTCTGCCTGCCGAGCCTCACTCAGTCCGACGACCTTCTGATATCCTGGCTTGAGATATGGAAGATGCTCATGATCTTCCTGCTCTATGCTGCTGTGCGGACATATCTTAAGGCCACTGATGACATCAATACTGTCGTGAAGACCCTTGCCCTGTTTACGCTTATGAATGCGCTTTTCACGGCAAAGGCCCACTATGCGGGAGTATATCAGCCAGGGGGTGTGTTTCCCCATCGCAACGGCATGGCGATGGGCATGCTGCTCCTTGGACCAGTGTTTTTCGCCGGGTACCTCTCGTTCGGGCTGCTGTCTCGCCGAGGGCTGCTTTATGCCGTTGCGTTTGTGGGAGCGGTGATTTCCACGTTCTGGAGCTATTCCCGCGGAGCATTGGCGATGGTTCCCGTGGCCTACGGAATTACCGCGATGGCGATGCTGTGGGAGAGAAAAAGAACTCTCCGCAAGCTCGTCCGCATTCTTCCGCTCTTTGCCGCCGCCGCGGTAGGCTTGCTCGCGATGATGCCGCGCATAATAGAGCGCTTCACCGAGGCTCCGAAGTCGTCGGGAGAGACGCGTGTTGAGCTCGCGCAGTGCGCCTTTGAGATGATAAGTGACAAGCCGTGGACAGGGGTTGGCATAAACAACTGGAGCCTCAACATGGAGCCGACGCATCCATATCAGGACAGGGCGAGTCAGATCGTGGGACGGGAGCTTGCCTACAGGGGGATAGTCGAGACCGTGTACCTCCTTGTCTGCGCCGAATGCGGAATCCCCGCGCTTCTCGCAATGCTCGCCTGGTTCGTATGGCATTGGCTGCTAAGCGTGCGTCTGCTTGGAAAGCTACGCGGAACGGAATGGTATTTCGTCGCCGCAGGTCTTTGCGGAGGACTTGTCGTCAACTACGCGCAGAGCGTTCTTGAATGGGTGCTTCGCCAGCCGCTGAACCTTATATGCCTTATGTTTGTTTTTGCCGCATTGTCCTACCTCCATGCCGATTGGCGTTTGCCTGAAACCAAAAAGAAAGCTTCGACCCTATGAATTCGACATACGAGATAATGGTCCTCGCCGACAGAAAGGCAGTGGTCGTACTGAACGCCTCTCCCGCTGTCCTTGCTGCGTTCGACGTCGATTTCGAGCGAGGGCTCGACGCATTTGCGGCATTCGCGAAAGCCAACCCGAAGACGACGGTCCTGCTTCAGCTCGGATACGAGCACGAGACGCCCGAGCTGGCAGCCCATCTAGGTGGGGTCGTCGGCCGATTCAGGGATGCGGCGCCAGGCTCCCGCGTTGTTGCGATGGGAAACAGCGAGAAGGAGTGCGCCGCGCTCGAGACCGCCGGCGTTGAGACTCGCCTCATCCACCAGAACTGCTTCCTGGACGAGCGCAGGTATCGTCCGATGGGGCGGAAACGACCGTATGACGCCGCCTACATCGCGCGACTTACGCCATGCAAGCGGCATGAACTCATGCCGACCGAGATCGCGGACAGGCTGCTTCTGATGGGCTGCGCCACGAAGATATACGATTCCGAGCGTGGCTATGCGGACATGGTCTACTCGCGTTATTCGGCGGCCAGGATTATGCCGACGTTTTCCGGCGCTCGAATATCCGAGTATCTTGGAATGGCGAAGTGTGGACTCGTGCTGTCCGCACGGGAGGGTGCGTCGTTCTGTTCCAGCGAGTATCTCCTCTGCGGACTTCCCGTCGTCGATACGCCTGCGCTCGGCGGGCGCAGCACGCTCTATCCGGAGGAGTTCGTCAGATACGTCGATTCGACTCCGGATTCGGTCGCCGAGGGGATTTCGCACTGGGTGCGGGAGCGCCCCTCCCCATGGAAGGTCCGTGCTGCATGGATGGACAAGGCGGCGTCACACCGCGAAGCGTTCAGGCGCCTCATGCACGAGCTTACTGGGCGCAGGATCGGGAGACCGCTGCACAAGCTCGGTCTTCGAACGCCGCATCCGGGCGGCATGCATTCACTTGCGATCCAGGCCTACCTGGCGTTGAGGTCGGTCGTTTCGAAATAGGCCACGCCATGAAGATAGACTTTTCGAAGAACACCAGGCGCAACATAGTGTCGGCGATGCTCAACAAGTGCATCGGACTCCTCTTCCCGTTTCTGAACAGAACGCTGTTCCTGTGGCTTATGGGTGCGGAGTATCTGGGGCTGAACGGACTCTTCACGTCCATCCTCGGGGTGCTTGCCCTGGCCGATCTTGGTTTTGGCACGGCCGTCGTATGCTCGATGTACAAGCCCGTCGCGGACGATGACAGGGAGCTGGTCTGTGCGTATCTCCGCTTCTATCGCAAGGTTTACCGCTGGGTCGGTGCGGCGATATTCGTCATCGGACTTTGCCTACTTCCTTTTCTCAGGAATCTGGTAAAGGGCGATCTACCGCCTGGCCTGGATCTGCACGTCCTCTACCTGATGCATCTTGTCAACACGTCGGTCGGATACTTCCTCTTCGCCTACCGCGGCTCGGTTCTAAACGCCTACCACCGTGGCGACGTGGTGACGAACATACACACGTTCACGTCTATCGCACAGTATCTGACGGTGTTTCTCATACTCTTTCTGACGCGGAACTACTACCACTATGTCCTCGCCATGGTCGCCTTCACCGTGGTGAACAATCTGCTTGTCTACCATGAGTCTCGGAGGCTTTTCCCGGATATAGATCCTCGAGGGGAGCTGTCCGACGAGCGACGCAGGAAGGTTGTTTCCGATGTTAAGTCGATATTCATGCATAAGGTTGGTGCGGTAATAACGGGCCAGACGGACAACATCGTGATTTCGGCGTTCCTCGGGCTTGTCGCTGTTGGCGCGTATGGGAACTATTATTACGTAAACGCTGCCGTGGGAGGACTTGCCTGGTCTATTTACGCGTCTATGCAGAACGGTTTTGGCAACACGATATTCACAGAGTCGAAGGCGGAGAACTTTGACAGGCTGCTGCGGGCCCATAAAGTTGTCCTTGTTGTCATTGCATGCTGCTCTGCGATGATGTTGGCCCTGTACCAGCCCTTTATAGAGGTCTGGACGGGGGGGAGGCCAGAGCTTTCCCGGCATTTCCTCACGCCGCTCCTGATGGTTGTGTTTTTCTACACCTATCAGTCGCGACAGACGCTTCTGACGTTCAAGGCCGCGGCAAATCTCTGGTACCTCGATCGCTGGAAGCCTATATTGGCCGGTGCATTGAACCTTGCCGTCAACATTACCCTTGTCGTCGCGCTGCCGGAGGCCTACAAGCTCGACGGCGTTATCTTTTCGACGATACTTTCCTTTGTGGTTGTTCAGATTCCATGGGAATCGCATGTGATGTTCACGGCGTTCTTCGGCAGAAGCGAGGCGATTACCTACTGGCGTGAGCAGGCTTTGTCGGCGATAAGGACCGTGGCGCTTTGCGCTTCCGCATGGGGTGTTGCCCGTCTTGTTCCACTGACAGGCGTACCCGGGCTTGCCGCCAAAGGCGCGGCCACGGCCTTGTTTGTCGTTTGTGTCGGCTGCGTCCTCTTTCGGCGCGAGGTGGCCCTGCTGATTCGTCACAGGCGGGAGAGCAAGGGGAAGTAGAGAACCCTGAAGAACAGTTCAGCGAGTCTTCGCCATGAATTGGACTTCGCGCACTTGTCTACCCACCAGCCACCCATGCGCACGGGCAGGGATGCGGACTTGAGAAGCGTCTCGAAGTTTTCCGTGCCGTCGGCGAAAATGATGTCAAACGTGTCGGCACGGGTGCCCAGGGGGACTGTATTGACGCTCCCGGGGGCGAACCACATGTGGAAGATCGTTGTCGTCCATCGGTGCGCCCACGCCTGGGATATGCGCTTGTCAAAGCCTGGTTCGCGTGAGACGCGAGCATGGAAGTCGATTAGCGACTTGAGGCGTATTGCGAGATCCTTGTGGAACCGACCCGCCTTTCCCGCCTCGGTCTGGACGGAATTCTCCCTTATGCGGTACAGATAGAATGGCTCGTGTATGGGGATGACGCGCTTCGCGAGATACAGCGCGCGTGGCGAGAATTCACTGTCCTGGTGTCGAAGCCCGTAGATGCACTTGAGGTCGTGCTCGACCAGAAAAGCGCGGCGGAAGACCGTGAGCTGGAGCATCGGGCACGGAAACGTCTTCGCAAAGCGCCGTTCCAGCAGGATCGTCGCCGCAGGGCCGGTCAGCTCCTTGGAGAAATCCTCTGGGTAGTTGTCGCGAACCTCTGTGCGGTCTCCCGTAAGCTCGTTGTGGACGACTAGGGCGCAGGGATAGAGATCCCCTCCGGGTCTGGCTTCGATTTTGTCGCGGATTCTTCGTAGCGAGCCTTCTGCAATTGCATCGTCCCCGTCTAGGAAGATGATGTACTCTCCGATTGCCATGTCCGTCCCGGTGTTACGTGAGGCGGAGCACGATCCGCTGCGCGGCCCCGTGAATATCCTTATGCGGGCATCTTTCGCAGCATATTCACGCACGATGTCCTCTGTCTTGTCCTTTGAGGTCTCTACGCCGACTAAACACTCCCAGTCCTGATAGTCCTGACGTATCACGGAGTCAAGGCATTCGCGCACGTACGGCTCTACGTCGCAGCAGGGGATTATGATGGAGAAAAAAGGCCTCATTGCGGGATATTGTACTTTGGTTTCAGAGCTTTAGCATGTTTTCGATTGCCGTCTGCTGGCGTTCTTCATACGCGGTTCGCGTGAAGAGCTTCGCGCGCTCCCGGCAGTGACGGAGGCGCTCTTTGCGGAAGTTGTCATCGCCAACGAGCCTTGCGAGCGTATTTGCCGCCTCGTTGATTGTGCGGTACTCCAGGGATTTGTCGTCCACGATTTCCTTTGGACCGCCCTCGTCGGGTATAATCGGGATGCATCCAGCTTTGACATATTCCGCAATTGCAATGCCGAAGGCCTCGTCTCGTTCGGCATGGAGGGCATAGGTAGCCGAGAGCATGAACAACTCCTTCTCCTTGCCGTAGACCGGCCCGACTAGCTTGAGCCATGGACGCTTCGATTCGGATTCCCTCAGCAGGTCCGTGTACGGAATCGGCGCCAGCACCCCGGCGATGTGTAGCTTCAGGTCTAAGCCAGTGGTTTCGCGCGCCTTTTCGACGATGGCAATCAGATCCGTAATCCTCTTCGGGGGGAATATACGTCCGACATAGATTGCGAGAAGGGGGTCGCGCGGCACATTTGCCGCGCCGAACTCGAACACGGTCGGAGGATAGAACACTGTGCTGCTGAAAGGGCCGAAGTATTCCCGGAGGATTCCCTCCACATAGAGTGACGTAGGATATATCCGCTCGCGCGGATCTGCGATGATTTTCGCAAGCGGGCGGATGCCGAACAGCGGTTTCACGACTCGCTCGTACAGGCCTGTCTGGACGCGACGGAGGATGCGCCGCGGCCCGAGTCCGTTACCGCGCCCCATGAGGTGGTCGTAGAACGCGGCGCCGCCGAACTGGCTCAGGAGATACACGAAGTGGTGCCCGGGTTTCCCGAAATCCATCACGTTCGCCGTCGAGATGCATATGTCCGCCTCCTTCGCGAGCGCTTTTAGACGGCGCGTCCTGAAAAGGGCGGCGAGCCATTCGCGGCCTGAAGTGAAACCTCCTTCGGGGTCGAGGCGGACGACCCTGAGCGCTGCAACATCTATCGGCACTTCGGCAATCTTCGCGACTGCAGCCATGTCCGCCCCCTCGTTCAGCGCCACGGTGACATCCCCGTAGCGCTGGAGCTTGGCGATGAACATGAGCGGCTGGAATGTGCCTCCGCCCAGAAGGGAGGAAAGCACTTTATGGTAGATCAGTATCTTCATGAGTGTCCAAAGATTTTTGGACGCTACATATTATACCATTTCGGCGCAGGATTTGCTATAATCTATGGGTATGATGGTGAAGTTTATAGCAACCATGACTTGACAGCCCTATGACAACCTACGTCTTTATAGCGGCTTCGATGCTGCGTTTTCTCGATCCTTTTACCAGCGTCTACCAGACGGACGACGCGGCGGAGGGATCGAAGCTCTCATCGGAACCCGGCTATTGGCCGGTTGCGCAGGGGCTTGTCGACCCTTGCGCGAAATGGGGCGAGTGGAAGCCGCGTGTCGTGCATTCCGTATTTCGCGTGCAAAACGAGCCGTTCGACGAGTATGATCCGGACAAGCCCAGCCCCCTGTTCAAGGTCAACCAGGTCGGGTATCTTCCTGACGCACCCAAGTTCGCGTATGCGGGCGCATGGCTCGGCGCTTCGTTCGGGGCCTGGAAGCCGAAAGGCCGGATGGCCGCATGGGAGCTCGTAGACGCCACCTCGGGCAACGTCGTCTTGCGCCGCGACGAGGCGCCCGTTTTGCGGATCCCCGACGCAAAGAGCAAGGAGGGCGTTCCTTTCACTGGCGAGAACACCTACGAAATGGACTTCTCTTCGGTGACGAACGCCGGCACGTACTTCGTGCGCATTCCAGGCGTGGGCAGAAGCGAGGACTTCAGAGTGTCTGCTTCGTCCGCGGAGGATGCGTTCCGCGTCCACATGCTCGGACTCTACCAGAAGCGGTGCGGCATCGCGAAGTCAGAGCCATACACCCACTGGACATCGGGAGCGTGCCACCAGACTGCGGTGCGCGGCATCTTTCCTCCTGAAGAAGGGAAACTGGAGCCAAATGCGAAGTGGTTCGAGATAATCCGCGACAATACCGACTGGAAAGGCGGCGAGCATGTTCAGGTTGCTGGCGGCTGGCACGATGCTGCGGACTACGACCGCCGTCCCGTTCACCTCAACATCGTCAACGACCTCTGTGCGGTCTATCTGATGAGACCGCAGAACTTCTACGATGGACAGTTGTCCCTGCCCGAGAACGCAAACGGAATCCCCGACATCCTGGACGAGGCAGAGTGGGGGCTGCGTCATCTCCTCGCCGTGCAACAGCGCGACGGAGGGGTCGGAACCTGGATCGAGACGACTGCTCATCCCGGACCAGGCAGCGTGGCCGAGCGAGACGACATGAAGTACGCGGTATCGCGTGCGACCCGAAGAAGCACGCTCATGTACGCTGCGCACGCGGCGCTTGTCGCAAGGTGCCATCCGAAGTTCCGCGATAAATACCTTGAGTCGGCTAAACGCGCATGGAACTTCTCCATGTCGGCTCGTCCCGGCGAAGAGGTTTTCACTGTGAAGCACGAAACGGGCAGATTCCTGAAGCGCACCGAGTACGTCTCTGTCCGCTGGAAGGAAGACTCGGACCTTCCAGTCGAGTACCTCGTCAAGGCAGCCGTAAACCTTGCCGCCATCACTGGAGACGACTCGTATCTTGAGCCGGTTGTGCGCGACATGAAGGTGCTGGCTGACCAGCTCGCGAAGAAGACATGGAACCTTATTCCTCTTCTCTACGCCGGCGAGCGTGCACTCGGATTGCCAGAATCACTTTCTCCGGTGTTCAGCCGCTGGGACAAGGCCAAGCTGAATACGGCAAAGAAGATATGCGAGCAGACCGAAGGGGCATACGCATACCGCGCGCCGTGGTGGCGCCCGCAGGATGGATGGGTGAATGCGATGGGTTTCGGGCACTGTCATCCGCTTGTTCGTGCGCAAAGCCTCATGTTTGCGCACCAGCTGACGGGTGAGCGGCGATATCTGGACGCTATGTCGCTTGCGGCGGACTTTCACAGCGGATGCAACCCCCAGGGCGCGACGCTGACGAGCGGCCTCGGCAGAGTCTATCCGGTCGCGTTTCTGGACCTGCCTTCGTATGTTGACGGAATCGCTGAGTACGTGCCGGGCATAACGCCGTACAGATGGACGTATGTCGTCCCCGCGAAGGTCGTCGAGCTTGTTTTCGCCGGCGACAGGGCTAAGGCGTCAAAGCTGCCTATCTGGCGCAGATGGGGGAACCTCGAGTGCCTTACGGTCGCCTCCGGCGAATACACTGTCTGGGAAACGATTGCGCCTGCGGCGAGCGTGACGGGGTATCTTATAGACCCCGCCGCGAAGTCGCCGCCCGCCCCGCGTCCTTTCCCGGCGAAAAGGCTCGGCGATCTGCCGGGATACTGGATGCTGCCATAGCGATTACACACAGGAGGATAATATGCGAATCGGAAAACCAACGGCAAGAAGAGAATCCGACTCTACGGTGCTCTCCGCGAAGGTCTCTTTTCAGGGTGCAGACGACGAATGTTTCTACTCCGTTCCTGCGCAGTATGCCGACATGGCAGACACGGAAAGCTCCAACTGCTTTCTGGTCGGGATGCTGTACCCCGCCATGCGCTATGGCGAGGACATTGATGTGGAGGGGGTGGTCTCCGCCAAACTTCTCTACAACCTGAACGAATACCTCATACCACTGATGGCGATTTGCGACACGCGGCTGAAGCGCATCCGGGTTAATGCAGCGTCAACGGACTGCTCTCCGCGCCCAGGTGCAAAGGCGGTCGGCACAGGGTTCTCCGGCGGGATAGACTCCTTTGCCACGATCTGCGAGCATTTCGCGCGCCCGACCCCTGAAGGCTTCAAGCTGACGCATCTATTCTTCTTCAATGTCGGCGCGCACGGAATTCCCAAGAAGCCCGGCGACCTGGAGTCGATCGAGCGCCAGTTCCGCGCGCGTTACGAAAAGTTAAAGGGCTTTCCTGACGAGGTGGGCCTTCCTTTTGTCCCGGTCGACTCTAACATCCACAAGTTCCATCCATGGGGTCATCTAGAGACCGCCACTTTCGCGACAGTCTCCGCAGTGCTGTTCCTCCAGCGTGGAATCAGGCGTTATTACCTCGCGTCATCTGGACACACCTACAGGCAGCTCTGGAAGTTTCTGGGTGACGGAGGGCGTCCTGATGCGATAGAGCGGATCAATATGATGCTGCTTCCGTGGCTCTCCATCGAAGGCCTTGACATCATTGATGACGGCAATCTCTACGACCGTTCGCAGAAAACCGCAATCGTCGCCGAGTATCCTCCCGCGCGAAGATATCTCAATGTGTGCTATGGACACGACACGCTCGACACGAACTGCTCCGTGTGCCCCAAGTGCGCCCGCACGCTTCTGACGCTTGACATCCTTGGGAAGCTGGACGATTTCTCCGGAGTGTTTGACATCCCGAAGTACCGGCGCGAGGTCCGGCGTCGGCTGATAGCCGAGACGATCGCCAGCGAGAGCACCAACCTCTTCTCTAGGCACCAGATGGATCTGGCGCGCTCGCGCGGCGTGAATCTCAGACGCGAGGTTGGCGTCCTCGACCTCTTCCGGGCGCGTATGCTCAACGGACGTCTTCATTCGTTCATACGTAACAATCCGATCCTGAAGCGGATCGCCAAAAAATTCTTCAGATAAAGGAGCCTGGGCATGAAGATACTTCTCGGAGGAATCCCGCTAGGATGCGACAACATCGGCGACGAGGCGATAATCGCCGGCGTCGTGAAGATGCTTAGGGAATCGCTCCCGGGCGTAGAGCTCACCGTCGCGACGGCCGATCCCGCGACGGCCGATCTTCTCGGCGTGAACGTCGTGCCGCCGTTTGGCTTCGCCGGTCACGGCATGGACGGCTTTGAAGACGTTGTCCGCAGGCAGGACGCCTACATCTGGTGCGGCGCAACGGGACTTTCCGATTATCCGCATGTCGCTCTCGGTCTTCTTGAAACAGCCCAGGACGCAGGAGTGCAGACATACATCTGGGGTGTCGGGATGGACGACGAGCTGAACCCGGTGTTCTTCAAGGCGGGCGGAAGGCGGAGGCTGGCGCTTCGGTGCCTCGGACTTCTCGGATGGTACGAACGGCGCCTGCGCGGTAGGCTCGCGCGCCGCATCGCGGCGGTTCTGCCGCGGTGCCGTGGAGTGTGGCTGCGCGATCCGCAGAGCGCGGCAATGCTCGCGCAGACCGGCTTCCCCGGCGCAAAGGTCACCGCCGACTCCGCGATATTGCTTGGGAATGTGGAACGTTCAACGCAGGGGCGCGTAGCCGCCGCGCAAGCGGGGCTCGCGTTTGTAGCGAGCCAAGCCGAGCGCAAGCGAGTGCCGAGCGGCGCAGAGGCGCCTACGTTGGGACTTTGCATTTCGACGCAGAGGCAGGTTGCGAACCTTGATGGAGTGAAAGGCCTAATTGTCTCGGTGCGCGATTCCGGCGCTCGGGTACTCGGCATTCCGATGAATCCGAAAACGGATCGCGCGCTTCTCGAGTCGCTCGGCGTAGAGTGCATCGCGGGCACGAGCCCCGAAGCTGTAATGGAGGCTGCCGCGAAATGCGATGTCGTCCTTTCGAGCAGGCTTCATCTGCTGATTCTCGCCGCTAACGCCGGCACTCCCGGACTAGGCATTGCGCGCGGCTCGAAGCTGGCCAATTGGCTCACCAACTTCGGGCGCACCGTAGAGGGAAGTGTGTACGACTGCGATTGGAACAAGGTGACCGAACATGTCCTCGCCGCGATCAAGAATCGCGGCGATTGGGACGCGGTGCGTGACAGGGCTTATGCCGAGCTGACATCAAGATTAGAGACGGCGCGCGGCGAACTCGTCGCGCTGTTGAAAGGATAAACGTTCGTGGAGCAATCTTGCCGGTAGGACTCTCGTTTGGCTCATAGACAGTAATACTCCTTGTACCACTTGGCGAAGACGGGGATGCCTTCGTGGATTGACGTCGTTGGTTTGTAGCCGACGGCCTTGTTGAGCTTCTCGATGCTTGCATACGTCGCATAGATGTCGCCGGCCTGCATGGGGAGCATCTCCATCTTCGGCTCGACGCCGAGCGAGTCGGCAAGAACGTTGATGACGTCGAGGAGCTTTTCGCTGCGGTGGTTGCCGATGTTGAAGATGTCGTAGAGCGGAAGGTCCTG
Organism: uncultured Verrucomicrobiota bacterium; assembly: GCA_946623785.1. Taxonomy (GTDB): domain Bacteria; phylum Verrucomicrobiota; class Kiritimatiellia; order RFP12; family UBA1067; genus CAMORM01. Next base: position 239 of record CAMORM010000048.1, on the reverse strand, counting down.
CGCCTCCACGACGCGGACGATCCCGTCCACGATGTCGTCGACATAGGTGAAGTCGCGCAGCATGTCGCCGTGGTTGAACACCTTGATGGGGCGGCCGTGCAGCATCGCGTCCGCGAAGAGCGAGAGCGCCATGTCCGGACGATACCACGCGCCGTATACGGTGAAGAACCTTAAGCCTATCGTTTGCATCCCGTAGAGGTGCGAGTACGTGTGAGCCATCAGCTCGTTCGCCTTTTTCG
>CAMORM010000047.1 GCA_946623785.1 uncultured Verrucomicrobiota bacterium | reverse complement strand
TCTTCATCTGGTCCATCACGCTGTAGAAGTTCGCGCCCACGCGGTCCATCTTGTTCACGAACGCGATCTTCGGCACCTTGTACTTCTCGGACTGGCGCCAGACCTGCTCGGACTGCGGCTGCACGCCGCCGACCGCGCAGTAGAGCGCCACTGCGCCGTCAAGCACGCGCAGGGAACGCTCCACCTCGGCCGTGAAGTCCACGTGTCCTGGGGTGTCGATCAGCGAGAGGCGGTACGCGCCCCAGTTCACGCACGTTGCGGCGGACTGGATCGTGATGCCGCGCTCCTGCTCCTGGACCATGAAGTCCATCGTCGCCGCGCCGTCATGCACTTCGCCAATCTTGTAGTTCTTGCCCGAGTAGTAGAGGATGCGCTCGGACGTGGTGGTCTTGCCACCGTCGATGTGCGCCATGATGCCGAAGTTGCGGACATGGTCAAGAGGGAACGGTTTAGCCATAACTTGCTCTGCTTTCTCTTCTTTTCCTAGTGGTTTTGAAAAAATGAATGCGTATTTTGCCCTAATTCGGGGCAAAAATCAAGTGCGAAATTAAAAAAAATGACTAATTGTGCCCGGACAAGTATACAGTCCGGCCGCTACATCGCCAGCGCAAGCCGCGCCGCGCCGAGAAGGGAGTCCGCCACGGGCGTACCTTCCGGAACGCGGCCGGCGAGCGACTGGTGCCCCACGTCGGCAAGGATGCAGGCCGCCCCTATCTCATGCGCCGTCTCGAGGTCGTGCAGCGTGTCGCCTATCATGACCGCGCCGCCTGGCGCAAGCTTCAGCTCCGCCACTAGTTCGCGCGCCCGCGAAAGCTTCGTCGCGCCGTCGAGGTTGTCCACCCCGTAGATGCGGTCCATGTATGCGCGTATCCCGGCCTTCGCCGTGTCGGCGTCCAGCATGTCCTGCCTCAGCGCGGATATGACGGACTGCCCCGCTCCGGACGCCTTTACCATCTCAAGCGCATCCAGCGCCCCTTCCCGCAGGCCCTGCGACGGATCGCCCCTCAGCAGGTCGTGGTACTCGACCGCCATCGCGTCCCAGTCCTCATCCTCAAGGCGAAACCCCACGGCCGTGTAGAAGTTCCTGACCGGGAACCCAAACGACGCCCTGTACCGCTCCATCGATATCTCGGGGATCCCCCTTCTGCGCAACATCGCGTTGGCGGCGTTCATCCCAGCCACAACGTCGTTGAACAGCGTCCCGTTCCAGTCCCAAAGCACGTACTTCATCTTCAGCGCCCCTTCCTCACCTCGCCGAGCCTCGCCAAAAGCGGCGCAATGAACTCATCCTCACACTCCACCTTCATCCCCAGCGTTATCGTGGGCTTGTTCGCGCCGTGGAAGTCGCTTCCCGCGCTGACGGCAAGCCCCAGCTCCTTCGCCGCCATCAGGTGGTCGAGCGTGACGTCCGGCGTGTTCGCCTGGTAGACCGCCTCGATTCCGTCAAGCCCGGCGTCCTTCAGCTTCGCAAGCCCCGCGCGCAGCATCGACGCATCCTTCGCCCACGACCGCGGGTGCGCCATCACGGCCACCCCGCCAGCGGCGTGGATCGCCGCAATCGCCGCCTCGGGCTGCGGGTGGAACCTGCTGCAGTACGCCGGGCATCCAGGCCCGATCGCCTTCGCGAACGCCTCGGCGATCGACCCCACGTAGCCGCGCTTCATCATCGCGCGCGCCACGTGCGGACGCGCAACGACCTCCCCGCCTGACTCCGCCACCACTTCCTCCATCGTAAGCGGCATCCCGAGCTCGCACAGCTTCGCGACCATCCGCTCGTTGCGGTCGTCGCGCCCGCGCCGTATCTCCTCAAGGAACCCGGCAAGGCTGCGTGCCTCCACGTCGATTCCGAGCCCCAGCATGTGGAACTCGCCGTAGCCCCTCTCCGGCTCCAGCGAGAGCTCGATTCCCGCTAGCCGCACGCCCCCCTGCCCGCGGGACGCCTCCAGGAACCTCGCCCCGCCGTCGCAGTTGTCGTGGTCGGTGATCGCGAACACCGAGAAGCCGCGCCCCATCTCCGCAAGCTCCTCCGGCGTGAACGTGCCGTCAGAGCACGTGCTGTGGCAATGCAGGTCTATCATTTCGCAGCCTTCTTTCCGAACATCCTCGCCAGCTCCAGTTCCACGCATTCAGGCACGATTCCGCCAAGCGGCTCTCCGGCGGCAATCCTCCGGCGCACCTCCGTGGAGGATTCCGGCGTGCGCGGATATACGACAAACCTGCAGCGGCGCTGCAGCTCCTCGGAGTCCTTCCACTTCGGCAGGCCCTCCGCCGCGTCCTCGCCCATGATCCAGAAAAGCTCCGCGCCCGGATGCATCGCGCCAATGTCGCGCACAGTGTCTATCGCGTACGACACACCTCCGCGCATCAGGTCCATCGCACACGGCACGAGCTTCGGGCGGCCTGCGCACACGAGCTTCACAAGGCGCCACCGCACGTCGTCGCCGAATCCAAGCTCCTCAGCCTCTGCGGCGGCCCCTGGATTGTACTGCGCCGTCTTGAACGGACTCGTCTTCGCCGGAAGCACGTAGAGTATGTCGAGCGAATGGTCGTCGATCGCCTGGAGCGCGATGCGCAGATGGCCCGAGTGGAACGGGTTGAAAGACCCACCGAATATGCCGACCCTGCGGCACTTCGGCACAGGCGGCGAAACCACGAGCGACGCAAGCGCAAGCCCGAACGCCGCCGTGACCTGCATCACGGAACCGCGCACCGGTATGTCGCGCGGCGGCTCATCGGAATGGACGCACAGGAAATCGGGGACAGTCCCTGCGCCGTCCTTCCTGAACCGCTGGCGCAGCGCGCGCGCAAGGCCGTCGCCGGAAACCTTTGCGAACCTCGACACGCGCACTCGCGTGGGGTCGGTCCTGAGCGCAGCGCCCATCGAGGAGTAGACCGCAGCCCCGGCGGAAAGCGCCTCGCGCACAAGCGCGGCCTTGTCGGCGACGGAGTCGATCGCGTCGACGACCGCATCGTACGCGCCGAAGTCGAACCCGCCGCTTCCCGCCGCGAACCGCGCGTTGCGCGCAACGACCTCCGCGCCTGGCGAGATCGCAAGCAGGCGCTCGCGCAGGACCTCGACCTTGGGTCGCCCGACCGCGCCGGGCGTCGCCTGTATCTGGCGGTTGACGTTGGACGGGGCGACATCGTCGAAGTCGACTATCTCGATGTGCATGAGCCCGGTGCGCACGAGCGCCTCCGCGCAGACGCCCCCTACTCCACCCGCGCCGAACACGGCCACGCGCAGCTTCGCCAGGCGGCTCATCGCCGCCTCGCCAAGCAGAGCCGCGCTCCGTTCGAACTGTCCTTCGCCGCCTTTCATCTCCTTGCCAACTCGGTGCGGAACTACTCGCCGCAACAGCCGCGGACACGGGCGAGAACCGCATCGACGGCGCGGGATTCCGGCACGGTCTCGACATGCCTGCCATGGTCGTATACGAGAAACACGCCGTCGCCCCCGCAAAGCGCGATGTCCGCCGCCTTCGCCTCGCCCGGGCCGTTCACGACGCAGCCCATAACCGCGACGCGCGGAAATGGACGCCCCTTCCCCGCCCTGCGGTAAATGCGCTCGAGCGCCGCCTGCACTTCCGCGGCTACGCGGAAGACATCGGCCTTCGTGCGTCCGCAAGTAGGGCACGAGGTCACGTGCGGCCCGGGATCGCGCATTCCGAGCGAGCGCAGTATCTCCACGCCCACCTGCACTTCCTTCTCCGGCTCGTCCGTAAGCGAAACGCGGATCGTGTCGCCGATCCCCTCGGAGAGGAGTATTCCCAGCGCCACGGAACTGCGGACCGTCCCCGGCACGAACGTGCCCGCCTCGGTTACGCCGAGATGGAGCGGGCAGTCGCACTTGCCGGCAAGCAGGCGGTACGCGGCGAGCGTGCGCGGCACGTCGCTCGCCTTCACCGATATCGCGATGTCGCGGAAGCCTTCGTTCTCGAGAAGCGCCACATGGCGGAGTGCGGATTCGACAAGCGCCTCGGGTGGCGCGGCGAACTTCGCGTCCCCCCCGCCGCCGTATTTCGCCACGATGTCCCTCTCGAGCGACCCGCCGTTCACGCCGACCCTGATCGGCACGCCCTTCGCCTTCGCGGCGCGCGCGACTTCGCGCACGCGCTCCGGCCCCCCGATGTTGCCTGGATTGAGGCGAAGCGCGTCCGCGCCGGCCTCGATGGACGCAAGCGCGCAGCGCCAGTCGAAATGGATGTCCGCCACGAGCGGCACGCCCGTTGCGCGGCGCACGCGCCCAAGAACCGCCGCGGCCTCCACGTCGGGGACGGTGAGCCGCACGATGTCCGCTCCAAGCTCGGCGCACGACGAAACCTGCGAGACAAGCGCAGCTTCGTCGTGCGGGTCGCGGTTGCACATCGTCTGCACGGAGACTGGCGCGCCGCCGCCAATGGCGACGCCGCCAACCTTGATCTCCCTTGTAGAGCGCCGGACCATCTGCAGCAAGCCCCAAAGCCTACTTGAGAGCGTCCTTCACGCGCTCGACCTTGTCCAGCCTCTCCCACGGAAACGCGGAGCGGCCGAAATGGCCGTAGCTCGCGGTGTCGAGATAGCTCCATCCCTTCGGCCTGGTGAGCCCGAGGTCCTTCGTGAGCGCGTATGGACGGAAGTCGAACACCTTGCCGGAGAGGATCATCCTCTCGATCGCGGCGTTGTCTGTCCCGTGCGAAGTGCCGAAGGTCTTTACGCAGACGGAGACCGGCCTGTCCACTCCGATGGCGTATGCAACCTGTATCTGGCAGCGGTCGGCGAAACCCGCCGCCACGATGTTCTTCGCGGCATAGCGCGCGTAGTACGCGGCAGAGCGGTCGACCTTCGAAGGGTCCTTGCCTGAGAACGCGCCGCCGCCGTGCGAGGCCATTCCGCCGTATGTGTCGACGATTATCTTCCGCCCCGTAAGGCCGGAATCGCCCGTGGGCCCGCCGACTACGAACTTCCCGGTCGGGTTCACGAAGAACTTCGTGCGCGGCGTGAGTAGCCTGGTCTTCGCGAGGAAGTCGCGGGCGATCCCCTCGATCTCGGCGTAGCACCGGCGGCACGCGCCCTCCTCGGTCGTCTGGTGGGAAAGGACCACGGTCTCAATCGAAACGGGCTTCCCGTTCTCGTAGACGACGGAGAGCTGGCACTTGGCGTCCGGACGGAGGTACTTCACCCCGCCGGACTTGCGGAGCTTCGCGAAATGCCGCAGGAGGTCGTGCGAATACGCAATCGCAACAGGCATGAGCTGGCGCGTCTCGCGCGTTGCGTAGCCGAACATCATGCCCTGATCGCCGGCGCCCTGGTTCTCCGCCTTCTTGCGGTTCACGCCCTGGGCGATGTCGGGGCTCTGCCCGTGGACAGCGCTGACGTAGTTGAAGCTCTGCCACGCGAACCCCTCTTCGGGACGGTCGTAGCCGATCCTCCTGATTATCTCCCCGGCGATCAGGCGGGTGTCGACCTTGTCGAACCCGAGGGCGGTTATCTCGCCCATGTTCACCACCAGGTTTGGCCCCACCATCGTCTCGCACGCAACGTGCGCCTTGGGGTCGGATTTCAGGCACGCGTCCAGAACCGCATCGGATATCTGGTCCGCCACCTTGTCTGGATGACCTTCCGAGACAGACTCGGAAGTGAAAACATGCCGTCCGGCATATTTGCTCATTTTCTGCTCTCTTTCCTCGTACTTGCGAAGCGCATCCGGGGAACTGCCCCGCACCACCGTGGCTCGCTAAGCTCGGTTGGCGCGACCCGCACTGGCGGATCGCTTCTGGATGCTTCGACGGGGATGGAGTATACCAAAAACAGCCGGCTCGATACAGTCAGAAATCAAACTATGCAGGAGCTCGATGCTCTTGCGGCCAGGAGAGGTCTCCAGCGAGCTGTTGAAGTCTAGGACGTCTGCGCCGGTCGCAATCGCCTCGGCGGCGTTCTCAGCAGAAAGACGTCCGGCGAGGATCGACTTGTACGCGCCTTTGCGGAACGCCGACTCGCCGTCGCCGTGAGACGAGTCGAAAAGGACGCCATCGCCAGGCGCGCCGCCGGCAAGAGTCCAGACTTCACGCCCCGACGCGCGAAGCGCAGCAACATCCTCCGGCGTCGCGCGCCTGTGGAGCTGCACGATGTCCAGCCCGGCGCGATCCATGATGTCGAGTATTTCGGCGGGAGTCTGGCGGACGAATACGCCAACGAGGCGCGGAATGACTTTGAACGGGCGGGACGCCCGTTCTCCCAGCATGGAACGCAACTCGGATGCGATGACGGCAGCCTGCATCACGTCCACGCAGCGCGGCGACGAAGTCTCGAAGATGAAACCGAGATAGTCCACCCCGAGCCTCGCCGCCTCAAGTGCAAACGCGGCGTCGTTGATTCCGCAGATCTTTACTTCAGGCCGCACCGCCGAACCTCTTCACGAGCGCCGAGCCGATGATGTAGCCGTCGGCATGCCGGGACACCTCATCGGCCTGCTCCTTCGTGGAGATGCCGAATCCCGCCGCAATCGGAAGGTCGACTGCTGCGCGTATCTCGTCGAGGCGTGCGGAAAGCTCCTTCGGGAGCTCCTTGCGCGCGCCGGTGATGCCCTTCACCGTTATCACGTAGAGGAACGTGTTGTCAAGCCCAGCCGCGCTCTCCTTCACGCGCTCCATCGGCGTGTTCGGCGCGATGAGCGGCACATACGAGATTCCGCGCGGCTTCAGGACTGACAGCAGCTCGTCGCGCTCCTCGAGCGGAAGGTCGACCGCAAGCACGGCGTCTATGCCGGCCGCAGCCGCGTCGTCGGCGAAGCGCTCGAGGCCGTTGGAGAAGATGAGGTTGTAGTACGAGAAGAGCACGAGCCCCGTCTCGGGATGGCGCGCCCTGACGCGCGACGCGAGCGCCAGCACGTCGGCAAGCGTCACGCCCTGTCGAAGCGCCTCGTACGCCGCGGAGCGTATGACCGCGCCGTCCGCGAACGGATCCGAGAACGGAACTCCGAGCTCGATGATGTCGGCGCCTTCCGAGATCAGCGTCTCGACGGCCACCTCGCTCTTCTCGATCGACGGATAGCCTATCGACATGAACGCCACGAACGCGCCGCGTCCTTCGGCCTTCGCCCTTGAAAATGCGTCTGTGATTCTTTTCATTGTCTGCCCTTCGCTTTCAACCCTAGACTTTAAACTTTGAACTTTGAACTTTGAACTTTGAACTTCAAACATCAAACTTCTTCTTGTAGTTCATGATGTTTTCCAGATCCTTGTCGCCGCGTCCCGAGAGGCACACGAGGATTATCGAGTCCTTCGGCATCTTCGGCGCGCGCTTTATCGCCTCGGCGAGAGCGTGGCTCGACTCGAGCGCCGGGATGATGCCCTCGAAGCGGCAGAGGTCGTCGAAGGCCGATATAGCCTCGTCGTCGTTTATGACCGCGTACTCCACGCGTCCGATGTCGTGGAGATGGCAGTGCTCCGGCCCGACGCCCGGGTAGTCGAGGCCTGCGGAAACGGAGTACGTGTCGATCACGTTGCCGTCCTTCGTCTGGAGGAGCATCGTCTTCGCGCCGTGCAGTACTCCGAGGCGTCCGCCGTTTATCGACGCGGCGTGCTCGCCCGTCTCCACGCCCTTCCCGCCGGCCTCTACGCCGACGAGCTTCACATCCTTGTCGTCCATAAACCCGGCGAACATCCCGATGGCGTTCGAGCCTCCGCCGACGCACGCGACGGCCATGTCAGGCAGGCGCCCGAACTTCTCGAGCGACTGTCTGCGGGACTCGCGCCCAATCACGGACTGGAACTCCTTCACCATCTCGGGGTACGGATGCGGGCCCGCGGCGGTTCCGATCACGTAGAACGTGTCGTCGCAGTTCGTGACCCAGTCGCGCAGCGCCTCGTTCATCGCGTCCTTGAGCGTCGCGCTTCCCTCTTCCACAGCGTGCACCTTCGCGCCGAGCATCTTCATGCGCGCGACGTTCGGAGCCTGGCGGACGACGTCTATCGCGCCCATGTAGACCTCGCACTCGAGCCCGAAGAGCGCGGCCACGGTGGCCGTCGCGACGCCGTGCATGCCCGCGCCCGTCTCGGCGATGAGCCTCCTCTTGCCCATGCGCTTCGCGAGGAGCGCCTGCCCGATCGTGTTGTTCACCTTGTGCGCGCCCGTGTGGTTGAGGTCCTCGCGCTTCAGGACTATCGTCGCTCCGCCGAGGTGCTCCGAAAGACGCCTGCACACCGTGAGCGGCGACTCGCGCCCCACGTAGTCGCGCAGGAGCGACTCGAACTCCGCCTTGAACGCAGGGTCCTTCATCGCCTCCTCATACGCCGCCTCGAGCTCCTTCAGCGGCGCCATCAACGTCTCGGCGACGTACTGTCCGCCGTAGATTCCAAAATGTCCCTTTGCCATTTTCTTGCCTTTCGTTTGTTTGTTCGGTAGGGCGGCTTGTCCTCAAGCCGCCGCGGCTCGTTGAGGACAACTCGCCCCCACCATGGTTATCCATTTGCAATCAGTTCCTTAAGCGTGGCGACCGGGTCGGCGGACTGCATGAGAGTGGTCCCGACGAGGAATGCGTTCGCGCCCGCCGCAGCGAGGCGGTCGATGTCCGCGCGCGTCTTCACGCCGCTCTCGGCGACCTTCACGACCCCGTCCGGAACCAGCTTCAGCAGCCGCTCGGAGATCGAGGTGTCGACGGTGAACGTCTTCAGGTCGCGGCAATTGACTCCGATGATGTCCGCGCCCGCCTTTACTGCGCGCGCAATCTCCTCCTCGGAGTGAGTCTCCACAAGGACGTCGAGCCCCAGCCCGCGCGCCTCCGCGAGGAGCGCCGAAAGGCGCTCGTCCGCGAGGAAGCGCACTATCAGAAGCGCCGCGTCCGCGCCAGCCTCGCGCACTTCGCGCAGCCGCTCCTCAGCCGAGATGAAGTCCTTCGCGAGGAGCGGGATGCCCGTTGCTGCGCGCGCCTTGCGCAGGTCCTCCACGCTCCCGGAGAAGCGCTCTGCGTCGCACAGCACGGACATCGCCGCGGCCCCGCCCTTCTCGTACAGCCGCGCCCGCTCGGCCGGATCGGCCGACGCGTTTATGACGCCCATCGATGGCGACGCACGCTTGAATTCCGCGATGACGTTGATGCCAGGACGGCTCAGCAATTCCCTGAAGCGCATGATATGAACTCCTTTAGCTTGTTGACTGCGCGTCCGGAGCGGATTGACTCCAACGCAACCTTGTACCCTTCCGCTATGCTCTCCGCCTTTCCGCCCGCGACGATCGCGGCTGCGGCGTTCAGCAGAGCCGCGTCCGCGCGCACGTCCGTGATCTCGCCGGACAGCACGGCCTTCAGCACTGCCGCGTTCTCCGCGGCGTCGCCTCCGGCGAGCGGATCGACGTCGCACGGACCGGGCGCCTCGCGGCGCACCACGGTGGAGACGTCGAAGAGGCCGGACGCGACCGAGCCGCCCTTCAGCTCGGAGACGAACGTGAAGCCGAACGGCGAGATCTCGTCCATCCCGTCGACGCCCGAGAACACGAGCGCGCGCTCGCTGCCGAGCAGCTGGAGCGTGCGCGCCACGAGCGGCGCGAGCTTCGGGTCGTACACGCCTATCGCGTGGCGCCTGACGCCGGCGGGGTTCGTGATCGGCCCGAGCAGGTTGAAGAGCGTCTTGAAGCCGAGCTGGCGCCTGACGTTCGCGGCGAACCTCATCCCGGGGTGGTAGCGCTGCGCGAAGAGGAACGCCATGCCGGTTCTGTCGAAGCAGCGCCTAACGCCGTCCGGCGCCATCATGAGGTCGACGCCGAGCTCGCGCAGCACGTCGGCAGCGCCGCACTTCGAGGTCGCCGCCACGTTGCCGTGCTTGGCAATCTTCACGCCAGCGCCCGCCGCGATGAAGGCGGCGGTCGTCGAGATGTTGAACGTGCTGCGCCCGTCGCCGCCCGTTCCAACGAGGTCAACCGCGTCGTCCGCGCCGAGGTCGATCGGAAGCATGGCCTCGCGCATCGCGCGCGCCGCGCCAAGGAGCCGCTCGGCCGTGGCCGGGACGTCTTTTGCGACGGTGAGGAGCGCCTTAAGCTCCGCCTCGGTGTATTCGCCGCGCAGTATCCCGCGGAACTCGTGGTACGACATCGTCTCGGCGTCGCTCGACGACTCGTCCTTCTTCCCGAAGAAGTTCCTGAGCTGCTTCACGCCCTCCGGGGTGCCGATGGACTCGGGATGGTACTGGACTGTTTCAATCCTGTACTCCTTGTGGCGAAGGCCCATTATCTCGCCGTCGTCCGACTCGGCCGAGACCTCGAAGCAGTCCGGAAGCGTCGCCCTGTCGACCGCGAGCGAATGGTAGCGCATCGCGGCGAAGCCCTGCGGCAGCCCGGCGAAGATGCCCCTGCCGTCGTGGCGGAGCCTGCTCGTCTTGCCGTGCATGAGCGACTTCGCCCGCACGATCCTGCCGCCGAACGCCTGTGCGACGGTCTGGTGCCCAAGGCACACGCCGAGGATCGGCACCTTGCCAGCGAACGCCTTGACCACGGCGAGCGAAACGCCGGCGGAGTCCGGGTTGCCAGGGCCTGGCGAGATCACGATGTAGTCGGGGTCAAGCGCCTCTATCCCAGCGACGTCTATCGCGTCGTTGCGGAACGTCTTCACCTCAACGCCAAGGCCTGCGATGGCCTGCACCAGGTTGTAGGTGAACGAATCGTAGTTGTCTATCACGACAGTCATGACAGCTCCTTTGCGTATTTAGCGGCCTCGAAGATGGCCTTCGACTTGTTTATCGTCTCCTGGTACTCGCGGTGCGGATCGGAATCGGCCACGATCCCCGCGCCGGCGCGCATCGTGAGCGTGCCCTTCTCGAGGACCATCGTCCTGATGACGATCGCGAAGTCCATGTCGCCCGTGTAGCTGAAATAGCCAGCGGCCCCACCGTAGACTCCGCGCGGCGACTTTTCGAGGTCGGCGAGAAGCTCCATCGCGCGGATCTTCGGCGCGCCCGTGAGCGTGCCCGCGGGAAACGCGGACTTGAACAGGTCGCACGCGTCCGCGTTGTCCTTGTCCAGCTCGGCGAAGACGTTCGTCACGAGGTGCATCACGTGCGAGTAGCGCTCCACGTGCGCAAGGCCCTCCACGCGCACCGACCCCACGCGCGCGATGCGACCGAGGTCGTTGCGCGCGAGGTCAACGAGCATCGTATGCTCGGCCATTTCCTTCGGATCGGACTTGAGGTCCTCCTCGAGGAGCCTGTCCTCGACCGGCGTTCCGCCGCGCGGGCGCGTGCCGGCAATGGGGGCGATGGACGCGATTCCCTTCTCGAGCCTCACCAGCTCCTCGGGCGAGGAGCCGATGAGCGTCTTCTCGCCGATGCGCAGGAAGAAGTTGTACGGCGACGGGTTCACCAGTCGAAGCGCGCGGTAGAGCGAGAGCGCGGTGATGTCCGTCTTCGCGGTGAACTTCTGCGAGGGGACTATCTGTATCACCTCGCCGGCCACGATGGCCTCCTTGCACTTGAGGACGATGTCGCAGTATTCCTGCTCGGACATCTCGGGCTCGAAGCTCGAGAGCGAGACCTCGTGGCGTTCGCTTCTGGCCTTCTCCATGTAGCGCGCGATCGAGTCGGCGGAGAGGAGGCGCGCGTAGACGTCGTCGATGCGCTTCATCGCCTTCGCGTACGCGGTGCCGTCCGGACCGTCCTCCTCTGGTCCGGTGACGTGCGAGACAATCACCGTCTCCCTTACGGCGTCGAACACGAGGAACGTGTCCACGACAGCGAACGCGGCCGCAGGCGTTCCCTCCTCGCGGCGGCGCGGCACGCGCGGCTCGAAGCCCGACACGGCCTCATACGCGAAGAACCCCGCGGCACCGCCCTGGAACGACGGCAGCTCGGGCGCGGGGGCGAACGGACGCGATAGTATCTTCTCGCGAAGCTTCGCCATCGCATCTCCGTCGCCGCTGTCCACGATCGCGCCGGACGGCTCAAGCCCGAGGAACGAGTAGCGCCCCTTGCGCTCGCCTCCGTAGACGCTCTCCAGCAAGAACACCGAGTCTGGGCCGTCCGCCACGCGCGTCAGCACCGAGACCGGCGTCTCGCGGTCCGCGAGGAACTCGCGGAACACCGGAGTGCGCGCGCCCTTCGACGTGCGCCGCCGGAACTCCTCCTCTGTAAGATACTTCAACATTCTGACCTCCTGGTTGCCTTTCCCCTTGAAAGCCTCGCCCCCTGATAAACGAAAGCCCCGCTTACCAAGAAGCGGGGCCTGCCGATTAAGTCGTCAAACAACAATGCGGACATTCACCACGCTTCAGAAGCGAGGCGCCACCACCAGTTGCTGTTGTTGACAAAGTTTTTCATCGGCGCGAATTGTACCACCTGCGGCCCCTCGATTTGGTAACCGCATGTTACAATACATAGAAAATTTGATGCCGACGGATGACGTCAACTCCTGCGGCGGCGGATTATGACAAAGGCGACGCCGGACCAGAGGAGAAGCATCGCCGCCGAGATCAGCAGCACCGGAAGCCACCCGACCGTGAACACGAGCACCATGGCGAGCGCTACCCAGAGGTTCATCGCCGGCTCGTGGAGGAGCTGCTTGCCGGCGAACGACGCCGCGGCGACCGTCTTGTTGTCGGGATCGACCGTACGCAGAAGAAGAAGCCCCGTGGCGGTAACGCCCGTCGCCTGCCCGAACTCCGCGATGCCTCGCTCGAACCACGCCTCGCGGAAGAGACGGGGCGAGAACCACAGCACGGCAAATATCGTCCACGCAATGCCAGCCACGGACATTATAAGCAGAGGCTTCCAGTTCGCGGCTACGACCGAAAGCTGAATCGTCGCAACGGCGGAGACGGCTAGGTAATCCAGTGCCGCGCCGGAGATTCGCGTCATCTGGTCCCGGTCAACAAGGAGGTCCAGCTTGAGCACCTTCGACCCCGACTGCAGGAGGGCGCCACCCAGCATGCACAGCGGAAACATCGGGAATCCCTTGAAAAGCCTTGTCTTGCAATCGGGCAGGAGCGCGATCTCGGCCGCCTTGAAGCCCTGTAGTATCCCGAATCCGATCAGCACCGCCAGCCCCACTATCGCTATGTGCCAGGCGAGCGAGTCGACCGAGTCCGCAAGCACCGTCTGCCTTCCCGCCGAGGGCCTGGCGTCCTTCGGATGTATGCCGCGACGCTCAGTGGCAGTCCGCTTCGAGAACGGACGCACCATGCGCACCCAGCCGCGCGCGTATGCCCAGTTGACCAGCCCCATGCCGACCGCGATGCCGCTTATCATGCCTATCGTAGCTATCGTGTAGCCGAGGGCGATGCCGTCCTCCCAATTGTATTCGCGAAACGCATTGGACATTCCGCCGACCGTGCCGTGCCCCCCCTCGAATCCCATTTCGAGCAGGTTGCCGAACGCCTCGGACACGCCGAACGCCGGCACAAGCAGGAATCCGGCAAGCCCCAGGCCGACCACGTACTGTCCCCAGACCACTATCTGGGCCAGCGTCAGCTGCGGCAGCACGAACGAGGCGAAGCTCTTCGCCTTCTTCGCGCCGCCGCCGAGAAACAACGTCGCGAATATAACGTTGATGAGGAACCCCGGCATGCTGCGCATCTCGTCCACAACGCCGTCCGGCAGCCTGTCGCCAAACACGGAGATCAGCGCAAGCCCCAGCAAGCCTCCGACGATGGAGGACGGCAGGTACAGCTTCTGGAGGAGAGGCACCTGCACGCGCAGGACCTTGCCCGCCACGAGCAACACAGAAAGTATGACGAAAACTATGACCGCGTTCATGGATTGATGATTATACTAGTAATTCGTCCGCGCTGTCAATGCGGCCCAGGGCCACGCAGGCGTTCGAGCCGCCGAAGGCGAATGAGTTCGAAAGCGTCCTGCGCGCGCGCCCGGACCTTATGAGCAGCCAGCATACCGCCGCCTCCACCGCGCCCGCCGCACCAAGGCAGTGCCCCGCGAGCCCCTTCGTGCTTTCGAGCCGCGGCCGCGCGCCATCGAGGTCCCCGCCAATCCCCGGCGTGCCGAAAACACGCGCGCAGGCCTTGAGTTCCATCTCGTCGTTCGCGACCGTGCCGGTGCCGTGCAGGTTCACGTAGTCAACGTCGCCCGGCGACCACCCCGCCTCGTCCATCGCCGCGCGCATCGCGGCCTCCGCGCCGCGCCCCTCCGGGTCAGGCGCGGTCGGGTGGTATGCGTCGCTCGACTCGCCCACTCCGGCGAGCGCAACGCCCTCGCCGCCGCGCTCGAGCGAGAAGAGCGCAACGCCCTCGCCGAGGTTGATGCCGTCGCGGTTCGGCGAGAGCGGACGGCATTCGCCCTGCGACAGCGCGCCGAGCGCCTCGAATCCGTTCATCGCGAAGCGGCAGCGTCCATCGACTCCGCCCGTTATCGCGGCGTCCACCACGCCGGTCTCGATCAGACGGCGCGCCGCGGCGAACGCCTTGCCGCTCGAGCTGCACGCCGTCGACACGCAGTACGCAGGGCCCTTCGCGCCAGTGGCGTGCGCAAGGAAGTCGGCGAGCGTCCCGAGCTCGATCATCGAGAAGTCAAGCTGCTCGGGCTTGCGCCCCCCGCCAACGTCGAGCCAATCGGATATATGGCGCTGGGCCTCGTCGATTCCGGTATTCGATGCACCGAGCACAATCCCCACGCGCTCCGCGCCGTACTGCGCGATGAGCCGCTCAATCGTGGCGCGCATACCGTCGACGGCAAGCGCCAACAGCGCGCTGCACCGCATGCGGAACTCAGGCGGCCCCACTTCGGGCAGCTCGCCCGGAACCATGCCGAACCTTATCTTCCGCGAAGGCACGTCGCCATCGAGCTCCGTCATTCCGGGAGCCCTCTTCGCCAGGTAGTTCGCAAGCGTCTCATCCGCGCCCCTTCCAAGCGCGCTTGCGCACCAGCAGTCTGTAAGCGTGTATTCCACGCGCGAATTGTAGCAAATCTTCTGCCGCTTGTGCGCTCCAATCTTCACCGGAACCGTCTTCCCGTCCGCCGCCCGGTCGAGCGTGTTTCACCCAAAGAGGCCCTTTCACCCTTTCAACTATACTCGGCGACCTGTTTCGGGTCATAGATGCGCATCTCCTATGGGAACGAATGTCAATAGGCTAAATCGCTTTGGCGATTCAACTTCAAACTTTAAACTTCAAACCTCAAACCTTACAACTTTTCTACACGCGAAAAGCAAAAAGGTTACACATGAACGAATCCGCTTGAAAGCATGTCGCGGGGCGTGTCGTCCGGTTCGGGCGCCGGGTTACAAACAATAAGTCTCTTCCACACATGTCATTGGCCCGTCCGCACCGCCTTCACGCGATAGAAGCGCACGGGAGCGGATTTAGTAAACGTCGCCGTGTTGGATGATGTCGCTATCGCCTTCTCGTCAGTTACGCTATTGCCTGCGACATCGCTCGTCTCGACAACAGAAACCGCGAATCCTTCGGGATTCACCACCTCTGCCGTCGTG
>CAMORM010000046.1 GCA_946623785.1 uncultured Verrucomicrobiota bacterium | reverse complement strand
GCTGAAGCTGGAGGCCTGCAGGCCGGGCAGCGCGCTTGGCGAGCTCCGCTGCGCCTGACGAGTCAAGGGGGCTGGCGCCTCGCGATGAGAAGGCGCCTGACGCTGGCTGGTTTATCCCCAAAGTTTCGCCTTGTCACCGGCAACCTGCGTTTGCTACACTCCGCTGCGGTAAAACAACGGGATCATCGATCAAGGTGATGTCTGATGAAACGCGGGGAAAAGGAAAAGAACGTAGTCCATCTCGACTTTGGGCAGCAGCAGGTGGCGGCGCGGAGCGCGGACGGCTGGCTGCAGGGGCGATACTATTCCTCTGACGGGCTTTCGGTGAAGGAGTTCCTTTCGTTCAACAGCGTGTTCGACATCTGTCCGTTCGAGGTCGGCGTGAGCAGGGCGCGCGAGAGGCGCGAGTTCCGCGCGAGACTCGCGAAGGTGTCGCGGCTGCTTGACCTCTCGGAGTTCATGCCGCGTCCGTTCCAGTCGCTCTCCAACGGCGAGATGCGCCGCGTCCTCTTCGCCCGCGCGATACTGAAGTCTCCCGACGTGCTGGTGCTCGACGATCCGATGGCGGGGCTCGACCCCTCGCAGCGCGAGAGGTTCAAGAAGATCATCTCCGCGCTTTCGCGTGATGGGATCGAAATCAGGATCAAATGCAGGCATGCCGACGAAGTGCCCGCGGCCTTCGCGCGCGGCGGGACGCCGCCGCTACATCGTCAACTGGGGGTTGCGGCGCGCTCTGCGAGCGCGCCCTGCCGGAAACCGCTGCGCAGGAAGGCCGCGGAGTCGCAGAACCCGCCGGTGGTGGAACTGCGCGACATAACGGTGAAGTTCGGTAAGCGTAAGCTGTTCGACCGTTTCTGCTGGACGGTGAGGCGCGGCGAGCGCTGGGTCCTCAGGGGACGCAACGGCAGCGGCAAGACTACCCTCATGGCGCTCATAACGGGAGACAGTCCGCTCGCCTACGCAAACGACGTGAGGGTGTTCGGCGTGAGGCGCGGGGAAGGCGCGCTCGCTGAGACGCGCGGGCGCATCGGGATCGTGAGCCCCGAGATGCAGACATACGGCGACGCCTCGCCGGAGGAGATGCTTGAGTCCGCGCTCGCCGGCGAGCCGGAGCTGCTGCTTCTAGACGAGCCTTGCCTCAACCTCGGCGCTGCCGCGTCGCGGCGGATACTGCGCCGGATCGCCGCGTGGCTTGCGCGCCGTCCGGACGCCACCGCTATCTGCGTCGCGCATCGTCCCGACCACATCCCGCCCGGCTTCGGACTCGTGCGGGAACTGTAAGCTCTGGGGTTTGAGTACGCGCGGCCGTTTTGATACAATACGCGCATGAACACGAAAAAAGCGATAGGGCGCGCCGCGTTGCTTTCTGCGATGGTGGCGGCGTTGGCGTTTGCACTCTCCGTTTCCGCGGCCGTTCTGCCGCGCGACGAGGCCGGCCCGGCGGCCGAGATGCCGGCTGAGTACAGGGCGTCCGCTGCTGCGGTGTACTCCGCTTCCGAGGCGGTCACTGCAGATAAGTACCCGGATGCGGACGCCGTCACGATAGACGAGCGCGTGCATGAGCGCTACGAGGCGGACGGCAGCTCGGTGAGCTGGGACGACGAATGGGTCAAGTGCCTCACCGAGAAGGGGCGCCGCGAGCTGTCGTCGGCAAGCTACTGGTTCTCGCTCCGCTATGGCGACGTAACCGTCCAGTGCGTTGAGATCGTCGACGCGCAGGGCAACGTGAGGACGGTCGACTTCTCCAAGACGCTCAAGGAGGCGACGGACAACGACTCGATGGACGCCAACATCTACGACCCCCTCGACAAGAACGTGAGCTTCCGCGTGCCCGACATCAAGATCGGCGAAATCCGCCACGTGCGGTTCTGCCGCCGCTTGCTCAAGCCGCGCTGCCAGGGCGAATGGGCCGGCATCGAGCTCTTCGAGGACATGCGTCCGATAATCAAGACGGTGGTTACCGTGGACTCGCCCGCGGAGAAGCCGCTGGCGCACGCGGCGCTGAGGCGGCCGCTCGCAGGCCACGAGGTCACATGCTCCAAGCCCGAGGCTCTCGCCGGAGGGCGCACGCTTCTGCGTTGGACGGCCACGCATGTGCCGCAGGCCTTCGCCGAGCCGTCCATGCCGAGCTTCTACACCCAGGCGCAGCACCTGAGGCTTTCCACCACCAAGACATGGGCCGACGTTTCGCGCTGGTACTGGAACCTGTGCAAGCCGCACCTCGACGCCGGCAACGAGGCGATGACCAACAAGGTCGCCGGGCTCGTGAGGGGACTCGACGGGCGGATGGACAAGATTCGCTCGATCTTCCGGTTTGTGTCCCAGGAGATCCGCTACATGGGCCTTACGCTAGAGGACACTTCGCCCGGATACGCGCCGCACGACGTGTGCCTCACGTTCGACAACCGCTACGGCGTGTGCCGCGACAAGGCGGCTCTGCTCGTCGAGATGCTTCGCATCGCCGGGATACCTGCGTACCCGACGCTCATCAACGTCGGGCCGAAGCTCGACCCCGTTGTGCCGATGCCGTACTTCAACCACGCGATAGTGGCCGTCGACGCTGAGGCGCCGGCAGGCGACGGCGGGCGCGAGTATATCCTGATGGACCCGACCAACGAGGCCGCGAAGGACATCTTCCCGGCGTACCTCATGAACCGCAGCTACCTCGTCGCGCGCGAGGACGGCGAGGGGCTGAAGGTCTCGCCGGTGGAGGATCCGGCCCACAACCGCGTAGACGTGAAGACGCGCGGGTCGCTCCAGCCCGACGGCTCGCTCCAGCTGAAGAGCGAGATACGCTTCTTCGGGTACAACGACAACATGTACCGCCACACGTTCCTCGGCATGTCACCGGAAGAGCGCAGGACGCTGTTCGAGGAGATTGTGCGCGCCGTGGCGGCTGGTGCGGAGATCGACAGCTTCGAGCTGCGTCCCTCCGACCTGCGCGACACCGAGAAGCCCCTGGAGGCGGACGTGTCGTTCCGCGTGCCGGAGTCGCTCGTGACCGGAGAGACCCGCGATTCGCTCTCGGTTCCGTTCCTCAGTTCCCGGCTCTCCCTCGCCCGCAGGATACTCAAGGGCAAGACTGCGCTTGAGGAGCGCCGCTTCACGCTTGCGCTTCCGCTGACCGCCAGCGGCGAGGAGACGGTCGAGATCGAACTCGGCTCGGGCGTTGGCGCGGTCCGCAGGCTTCCTGCCGCCGTTTCGGTGGGTGCGGGCGAGGGCTATTCATTCCGGCGTTCGTTCGAGGTGAAGGACGGCGTGCTCCTCGCGCGCAGGTCCGAGCGCCTCTGCGCGGTCGAGTTTGAGCCGAGGGAATACTCCGACCTCCGCGAGCACTTGAAAGACCAGGAGACGCTCGAGAAGCCCGTGCCCCTCTTCGAGAAGAACCGCGTGGCCGGAGCGGACATACGGACTGTCAGAAACGACCGCACGGTCCGCCTCTCGGACGCGCGAAACTACGTTGTGACGAACCGCTTCGTCCGCGAGATACTCACCTACGACGGGAAGAAGTCGAACTCCGAGCTCACGTTCACGTTCAACCCCGAATGGGAGAGCGTGGAGATAGTGTCCGCGACAGTCGAGAGCGCGAGCGGGAAGACGAGCGCCGTAACGGAGAAGGAAATCAACGTCATGGACGCCGGATGGGTCGGATCGGCTCCGCGCTACCCTGCATCGAAGATCATGGTTGTCAGCCTTCCCGCCGTCGAGATCGGAAGCATTGTGGACGTCACGGTTGCGCGCACCGCACGCAACGCGCCTGTTCCGTTCCACGAGACGTACTCATTCGACTCGGTCAACCCGATCGTGTCGAAGACGGTCTCTGTCCTCACGCCTGAGAAGATCTTCACCGCCGGAATCCGCGCCGAGTTCAAGTCCAAGCCCGGCGAGTGCTCCTACGGATGGTCCGTCGAGGACGCGAAGTGCGTCCCGCGCGAGCCCTCCCAGCCGCCGATCCCTCTCTGGCGTCCGTACGCATCCGCCAGCGCCGTGAGGTGGGGCGCCTACGGCTCGGAACTTTCCTCCGCGCTCGCCGGCGCGCGCAAGGCTGGATCCTCTGAGGCGAAGGCTCTTGCGATGAAGCTGGTGGAGGGGATCACGGATCCTTCCGACAGGATCGCGGCGATACGCAAGCACGTCTGCCGCAAGGTGAAGGTGTCGGGGCCGGGGCTTCTCGAGGTCCCGTTCGACCGTGCGTTCAGCGCGCCCGACAGGGCGCTGGCCGACGGCTATGCCTCGGCCGCGGACTGGACAAACCTCATGTTGACGATGCTCGAGGCCGTCGGCTTCGACTGCACCTACCTGCTTTCGGCCGACGACGCGGATGGATTCCGCGAGATGACCGAGCTCAGCCGAGATGGCGCGCCGAACCCCGACGCGTTCTCGTCTCCGTTCGTGCGCGCCGTGTGGCGAGGGTCGCGCCGCGGCTTCTTCGCGCGCCTCTTCGGCATCGGCAAGGACAAGGAGGACTTGGTGTTCTGGGTCGCCCAAGAAAACGAATTCGTCCCGCCCGAGGCGTCGTCCTGCTTCGGCGACAGCTACTTCGACCCGGAGTCCGCGGAGTTCGGGCGCGTACCGGAGGCGAAGGGCGACTGGGGCCGGCGCAGCACGGTGCTTCGCAGGTTCGACGTCCGCCTCAACGGCGCTGCGGATGTTGACGTTGTCGAAAAAATCTACGGTGCCGAAGTCGGCAAGTTCCGCAAGCGCTACGAGGAGATGCTCGGCGAAGTCCGCCGTCGCCACTACCGTGCGCTTCTAGGCGCGCTCAGCGAAAACGCCACGGCCACGAAGGACCTCGTCACGGATGTGAAGGGCTATCCCGCCGAGCGGGCGTATTCGGCGTACATACCCGGATTCGCCGTTGCGGACGGCGACGAGATCACGCTGAAGCTCCCCGGCTTCGGCGGCGAGCCTTTCAACGTGGGCGGTCCGGAGCGGAAGTCCCCGATATCCGTCATGCCGCGGGCGGACGAGACGGTCGTGTGCGAGATCATATTCCCCGAGGGCTACACTGAGGTCGAGCATCTGCCCGAGTCGTTCTCGTTCGCCAACCCGCTGGAGGATTCCGCGAAGGGCGAATGGATCGAGTGCGGCGTGGAGTCCGAGATAGGCACCGACCGCAGGCTGCGCGTGAAGGTCGAGGCCAAGAGCTCGAGGCGTCCGCCCGCAATCCTGCCGAAGACGTTCTTCCCGCTCTTCAAGGAGTGGAACCGCATTTCCGTCTCCGTGCCGGAAAGGACGATTACCGTCCGCAGGCGCAAGGGCACGAGGTGAGGCGGCCGGTTGCCGCGCAATGGACAGCGAACATACAGCGGAAGCGGAGGAAACAATGAGCAGACACCACGGCAGCCATTTCGGCGGCAGGCCGAAGTTCTTCAGGGGGCGCAAGGAGCGCCGCCACGGCGCGCTCGCGGAGCGCGCAGAGGCGCCTTCGATTCCGTCCGTGCCGGCGGACCGCGAACTCCCCGCCACATACGCGGCGTGTTGCTTCGGGCGGCTTGACGCGCGGCTGCAGCATGCGATCGCGGACATGGGCTACACCGTCCCGACGCCGGTGCAGGAGCAGGCGATCGGACCGGTGCTCGAAGGCCGCGACCTCATCGGGTGTGCGCAGACCGGCACTGGCAAGACGGCCGCGTTCCTCCTGCCGATACTCAACAAGATCGTCGCCTCCCCGGAGCCGGTCGCGGTGAGGCCCGGACACCCGAAGGCTCTCGTCCTCTCCCCCACGCGCGAGCTCGCCGCGCAGACGGCCGAGAACTGGGTCGGATACTCCAAGTACACCGGCACTCCGTTCGCTGTCGTGTTCGGCGGAGTGGGGCAGGGCCCGCAGGTGAGGGCGGTCGAGCGCGGGGCGGTTGCGGTGGTTGCGTGCCCGGGGCGCCTCATGGACCTCATGCGGCAGGGGGTCGTATATCTCGACGAAGTGGAGACGTTCGTGCTCGACGAAGCCGACCGGATGCTCGACATGGGATTTCTCCCGGACATCAAGCGCATTATCTCGAAGCTGCCCGCCAAGAGGCAGTCGCTCTTCTTCTCGGCGACGCTCTCGAAGGAGATCGTGCAGCTTGCGGACGAGCTCGTTACGGACCCCGTGAAGGTTTCCATCGAACCCGAGCGCCGCACCGCGGACAAGATCAACCAGAAGGTGATGTTCGTCGAGAAGAGCCAGAAGGACGACCTTCTCATCTACCTCCTGAAGAACCACCCCGAGTGGGACAAGGTGATCGTGTTCGCGAAGATGCGCCACGGCGCGGACAGGGTCGCCAAGAAGCTGCGCAGGGCGGAGATCGAGTGCGCCGCGATCCATTCCGACAAGACGCAGAACCAGCGCACGCAGGCGCTGCAGAACTTCCGCGACGGGAAGATACGCGTGCTCGTGGCGACTGACATCGCTTCGCGCGGAATCGACGTGCCGGACGTCTCGCTCGTCGTGAACATGGAGCTGCCTCTCGAGACGGAGAGCTACGTCCACCGCATCGGGCGCACCGCGCGCGCGGGCGAGTCCGGGTGCGCCGTGTCGTTCGTGTCGGCAAACGAGCGCGGGCTCCTCAAGTCCGTGGAGCGCTTCATCAAGGCGACGATCCCGCCCGACCGCGACCATCCGTTCCACTCGTCCGACGTGGAGCGCGGCACGGGCCAGCAGCAGCAGGGCCTGCCGACAGCGCCCTGGGTGCGTGCGCCTGGAGGCAAGCGCTTCAAGCCGGCGGGCGGACCTCCCGGCGCCAAGCCGCACCACAAGAAGTTCGTCCATCCGGCGAACGCCAAGCGCCACCACAGGAAGCGCCCCAACTTCGGCGGGCGCAACCAGCCCGACTTCGGCAAAGGGCCGAGCGACGCGTAGCGGGACGCGCGTCCCTGCCGGAGCCAAGCCGACAATCCATTGACAGTACGACAATCAGCAACAAAGGAAAGCACAGATGCTAAAGCAGGCGATAGTAAACGGTCAGCCGATTTCGCGCGAGGCCGTGCAGTTCGAGCTCGACAGGCTCCTTAAGTTCTACGCTTCCCACGGGATGAGCAAGGAGGACCTCACGAAGAACCTTCCCAAGCTCGCAGAGCGCGCGCAGGAGCAGGCGATAGGCGCGAAGCTCCTCCTCGACCGCGCAACGCAGCTCGACATCAAGGTGACCGACGAGGAGCTCGACGAGCAGGTCGAGAAAGTCGTTGAGCAGGTCGGGGGACGCGACAACTTCATAAAGGCCCTCGCGGCGCAGAAGATTTCCGAGGACGACTTCCGCAAGGAGCTCGCGAAGGGATGCCGCGTCGATGCGCTCGTGCGCAAGGCGTGCAGCGAAGTGCCGGAGCCGTGCGACCACGAAGTGGCCGACTACTACGAGAAACACCGCGCGGAGTACGTTGCGGCGCCCGAGGTGTTCTGCCGCCACATCCTCGTGAAGACGGAGGGACTCGATTCCGGAGACAAGGCGCAGGCGCTCGAGAAAATCAAGTCGATTCGCGCAGACGTCGTTGGGGCGGACAATGTGCGCGACGCCTTCATCGCCGCCGCGAAGGAGCACTCCGACTGCCCGAGCTCCGCGGAGGGCGGTTCGCTCGGATGGTTCGGCCGCGGCATGATGGTGCCCGAGTTCGACGCCGCGTCGTTCTCCATGAAGAAGAACGAGGTGTCCGACGTGATCGAGACGCAGTTCGGCTACCACATCATCCTCAAGGAGGACGAGCGGGGCGGCGGGATGCTCAACCTCGTGGACGTCCATGACCAGATACGCGACCTCCTGCGCCACGAGGCGCGCGGCCGCGCGATGGATGCGTACGTCGCGGAGCTCCGCGAGAAGGCGAAGATCGAATACAAGTAACGGCGGAAGGCACGTGGCGAAGATGACGCACAAGGAGCTTTACGCGCGCGCATGCAAAGTTACGCCTGGCGGCGTCAATTCGCCGGTGCGCGCATTCAACGGCGTGGGCGGTACGCCCGTGTTCGTCGAGAGTGGGAAGGGCGCGCGCATCAAAACAGCAGACGGCAGGGTTCTCGCCGACTACTGCTGCAGCTGGGGCGCGATGATACTCGGCCACGCGCATCCCGAGATATCGCGCGCGGTCGCGCGCCGCGCGAAGCTCGGCACGACCTTCGGAATCGCCACGCCGGACGAAGTGACGTTCGCGGAAAGGCTCTGCGCACTCGTTCCTGGGATGGACGAAGTACGCGCGGTTAATTCCGGAACCGAGGCCGTGATGACGGCTGTGCGCCTTGCGCGCGGAGCGACGGGTCGCGACATTGTCGTGAAGTTCGACGGCTGCTACCACGGGCACTCAGACGCGATGCTCGTGAAGGCGGGCTCCGGGCTGCTCACGTCCGGCGGCGCCTCTTCCTCCGGCGTTACGAAAGGCGCGGCGTCGGATACTCTCGTACTTCCCTACAACGACCTCGACGCTGTGAAGCGCGCGTTCGAGGCGCGCTGCGCGAAGATCGCGTGCGTGGTTGTGGAGCCGGTCGCGGGCAACATGGGGCTCGTGCCGCCGGGCGAAGGGTTCCTCAAGGGGCTGCGCGCAGTCACGAAGAAGAACGGCGCGCTCCTTGTGTGCGACGAAGTGATCAACGGCTTCCGGTTTGGGTTCGGTTCGTACTCGTCGCTCTACGCGGGCGTCACGCCGGACCTCATCACGCTCGGAAAGGTGATCGGCGGCGGCCTTCCTCTTGCGGCTATCGGCGGCAGGCGGAAGTACATGGAGATGCTCGCGCCCAATGGGCCCGTCTACCAGGCCGGGACGCTGAGCGGGAATCCGCTTGCCGTCGCCGCGGGGCTGAAGACGCTCGGGATTCTCGAGCGCGAGGATCCGTATCCGCGCATGGCGGAGCTCGGAAG
Source organism: uncultured Verrucomicrobiota bacterium (assembly GCA_946623785.1). Classification (GTDB taxonomy): domain Bacteria; phylum Verrucomicrobiota; class Kiritimatiellia; order RFP12; family UBA1067; genus CAMORM01. The sequence goes on along the minus strand of CAMORM010000046.1, from coordinate 7,059 downwards.
CGCGCTTGCGGTGGGCGTTTCCACGATAGCGGCGGAACGCGGAGTGCCGGTGACGTGCCAGAGCTTCAACGGCGTGTTCACGCCGTTCTGCACGGACCTTCCGGTGCAGGACCTTGCGGACGCGAAGGCGTGCGACGTGAAGCTCTACGCGAAGATTTTCCACGCGATGCTCAGGCGCGGGATATACATCGCGCCTTCGCAGTTCGAGTGCAACTTCATCTCGGCGGCGCACACATCGCGCGACGTCGACCATTTCCTCGACGCGTTCGCCTCGGCGCTCCGCGCGCTTTGACAACTTCGTGCATGAAACAATGCAACCACTATCTATGCAGCAGGACTCGCAGACGGACATGAACGCGACGCCTTCGGGCAGCCGCACGAGGATATCGTTCTTCGGACTGAGGAACGCTGGGAAGTCGACACTCGTCAACGCCGTCACGGGACAGCAGGTGGCGATAGTGAGCGACGTCGCCGGAACGACCACCGACCCGGTGTCGAAGGCGATGGAGATACTGCCGCTCGGGCCGTGCCTGGTAACGGACACGGCTGGTCTCGACGACGAAGGCGAACTCGGCGCGATGCGCGTGGAGAAGTCGCTCGCCGTGCTTGCGGCAACAGATATCGCCGTGTGGGTGGACGAGCATCCGGCGGGAGAGGCCGCCGGCGAGCCGTCCGCGCACGAGGCGCGCTTCCGCGCGGAATGCGCGAAGCGCGGGATACCGGTCTTGACATACCGCCGTGGCGACTCTGTGGAGGCGCTCAAGGCGAAGCTTGCGGCGATGGCGCCGAACGAGCCTCCGCCGCTGGTGGCGGATCTCGTCAGCCCAGGGGACTTCGTGGTGTGCGTGTGCCCGATAGACGGCTCCGCGCCGAAGGGGCGGCTCATACTTCCGCAGCAGCAGGTGATACGCGAGCTGCTGGATTGCGGATGCACTGCGGTGGTGTGCCAGCCGTCCGAACTTGCCGCGACTCTCCGCGCGTTGCAGAAGCCGCGGTTCGTCGTTACCGACTCGCAGGCGTTCGAGGCCGTCGACGCGATCGTGCCGAACGACATCCCGCTCACCTCCTTCTCGATACTCTTCGCGAGGCAGAAGGGCGACCTTGCGAAGTACTGCGAAGGCGCGAAGGCGATGAAGTCCCTGAAGGACGGCGACACGGTTCTCATTTCCGAGGGCTGCACGCACCACAGGCAGTGCAACGACATCGGCACCGTGAAGCTTCCGCGCTGGCTCGAGAAGTTCACGGGGAAGAAGCTCAGGTACGAGTTCTCGTCTGGCAACGACTTCCCGCTCATGTCCGCGCGGCGCGAAGGGCCGCTTCCCGATCTCGTCATCCACTGCGGCGGGTGCATGCTCACGCGCCGCGCGGTGCTGGCGCGCATTTCGGCCGCAGAGGCTGCGGGCGTGCCGATTGTGAACTACGGCGTCGCCATCGCGCTGATGCACGGAATAGTGGCGCATCCCGGAACCTGCATGGTCGAGCGCGGTTGACGGCCGCGCGCAGCGCTGCGCTCAGGAAGAAGCGACCGATCGCGCACGGACGCGCCTGGCTATCCAGAACGCGAGCAGCACGGTGGAGAGAGCCGAGCAGGCGAGCATGGTGAGCCAGTAGAGGGGCATGGAAGGCCGCCATGCGCGCACTGCCAGGAACAGCGGGATCCAGAACGCCACCGAGCTGAAGAACTGTATCGCGAACACGCTCGCCGTCTCTCCGCATCCGCGAAGGAACGCCTGGAGCACCTGCACGAGCGCCTCGAAGATCGCCTTCGCGCCGAGTATGGCGAGAAGGATGTAGCCCGTCGCGGCGAAATTCCTCAGGAACTCTTCGTCGCCCGATTTCCCGAACAGCCTCAGGATCGGCATTCCGTCCGCCGCGAGCACGATCGAGAATGCCGCGGCGTAGACTGCGACGAGCGCGGCGGACATGCGCAGTAGCGCGCTGCGTCCTTCCGCCGGTTCGCGCGCCGTCTTGATCTCGAGCGCCTGCGCAAGCCCCTGCGGAAACGCCTGGAACACCCCGTTCACGGCGAAGGCGGCCGTGCTTGCCGCAGCGGCGGCGCTCGGGCATTCGGCGAGCACGGCGGTGAACGCGAAGAACCCGCCGATGTCGATCGCCGCGCGCACGCCGTTTGGAATCCCGAGCCGCAGGAGCTCGGTGAAGTCCATAAGACGCGTCTTCCTCCGCGGACCTGCGAGCGGCCGCACGAGTATGGCCGACGCGAGGACGATGCACGGCACGATGTGCGCGATCGTCGCCGCCCATCCGGCGCCTTTCACGCCGCTCGTGGGGATGCCGAACATCCCGCCGATGAACACCGGCGAAAGGAGCATGTTAACGGCAAACCCCATGACCGTAACGGCGCCCACGAAGCGGGTCTTCCCCTGCCCGGTGAAGTACCCTCCTAGAACGGCTGCGAGGGCGGTGAAGAATCCGTTCACGAGGAGGACGTCGTAGTACGCCGATTCGGCGGCGAGCACCTCGGGGGACGTGTTGAATATCCCGAGCACCGCATGGCCGAAAGGCACGGCGAGCGCGAAGAGCGGGATCGAGGCCGCCATGAGGGCCAGTGCGGCCTTGAACACTGCGATCGCGCCCGCAGTGTCGCCCGAGCCGTGTCGCTTCGCGAATATCGTGCCGGAGTAGCCGAGCGACGAGATCGCGAGCGATGAGACCGCGACCGCGAGCATAGACCCGGGGAGCGACGCGTGGAGTGCGGACGTGGAGTGCTGCGCGAGGAAGAGGCCCGTCACGAAAGTGTTCGCCGCGAACGCGAGCTGCGCGAGCGACAGCGGAAGGGCCATCCGCTGGAGCGAGAGCATTCCCTTCATCCGCGCCTCCCTGCGTTTGCGGCGCGCCATTCGCGCATCGTCATTCCGAACTTCTTCTTGAAGAGGCGTTTCATGTACGCCTCCGTATCCCAGCCGCACATGTTCGCGATCGGGCCGATGCCCTGGTTCGGGTCGCGCAGCAGCTCGAGCGCGCGCTCCAGGCGCACGGCGGATATCTCCTCCGTGATCTTGTGCCCCACCGCGCGCTTGAAGCGCGTCTCCGCGAGGCGCTCCGTGACGCCCATCGCCTTGACGACATCGGCGGCCTTTAGCCCGGAGCACGCCTCGCGCCGTATGAGGTCGAGAGCGTCGGCAACGCGCTTGCCCACAACCGCGAGTCGGCGCGTGGAAAGGCGCGAGGTGATCCCCAGCGGGGCGAACTTAACGACCTCCGGTGGCGCGGAATTGTCGTGCATGCGGCGCGCGAGCATCTCGACGGCGAGCTTTCCCGCGCGGCGGAAGTCAGGGCGCACGCTCGTGAGCGAAGGGCGCAGGTTGTCGCAGAAGTTGGGGTCGTCGTCAACTCCAACGACCGACGCGTCTCCAGGAACGGACACGCCGAGCTCGCGGCATACGTCCAGCACCACTGAGGCGACGTCGTCGTTCGCGGCGAAGATCCCGCACGGCTTCGGGACGGACTTTATGAACGGGGCGAGCCGCTCGAAGAAGTCGTTCTTGTTGCCGAACGTCCACGGGTCCTCGAGGATCGCGCACTTGCGTCCAGATTCGAACAGCAGCCGCGCGAAGCGGTCTTCGCGCTCGCGGCTCCATTTCACGCGGCGGCTCCATCCGACGAACGCGAAGTTCTCGCAGTCTGTCCTGCAGAGCTCCCGGTGTGCGATTTCTGCTATGGAGGCGTTGTCGTTCTCCACGGCCGTTATGCCGGGTGCTTTCAGCATTCTGTCGTCGGGATCAATGTGGACGAGCGGAAGCCTGCCGAACGCGCGTTTCGGCGGAAGGAGGTTGGACGAGCCCTCGAGGATGCATCCACTTGGCTTCCAGTATTTGAGCACCTCGCCTATTGGATGCTCCAGCCGCTGCACCTCTATCTCCTCGATGTGAAGGCCGAGCGTCGCAGCGCCCTCGCGCGCGCCGGCCAGTTCTGGTATGCGCGAACCTGTGTGCAGGTCGGTTATGAAAAGGACTGTCTCCATCTCGGCTTCATTGTATCATTAGTTCGACGGGAGGCGCAACACCAAAGTGCGGTTTAGGTTTGTTTTTTAGTGCGGTTCCGGTTGGGTTGATTGCGGGGCCTTTTGGTATACTAGTGGCGTCAAAAGGAGAAATGCAATGCGTGCCAAAAAAATCCTGACCATCCTCGCGGCCTCCATCGCGGCCGGACTCGTCCATGCAGCCGACTACTATGTCGGCGGCGAAAATGCCAGCGACGGCAACGATGGTTCGTCCGGCGCGCCTTTTGCAACGATCGACTGCGCAGTGACGAATGCGGCGGCCGCGGGCGACGTTATACACGTGGCGGCCGGCACATACTCCACGACGACGCAGTGGGGCCCCAACCTAAAGGCGAAGCTCGTCGGCGAAGGCGCGACGCGCGGCGACGTGGTGATCCAGTCCGCCGGCTTGTACCGCACCCTCCGCATGGCGGCGGGCTCGTGGCTCGAGAACGTCACGGTCGTCGGCGAGGGGACGTACAAGGCCGACAAGGGCGGCGCAATCGAGATGTCCGGCGGCACGGTCACGAACTGCGTCGTCCGCGACGGCACCGCCTATGCCAACGGCAACAACGCCGGCGGCAACATCTATGTGAGCAGCACGGCTTCGCTCATTTTGAACTGCGACATCTACGGGGGTTCGGCCACCAACCGCGGCGGCAATATCTACGTGGCTGGCGGCACTGTGCGCAACTGCAACATCTCCAACGGCACTTGCCCGAACAACATAGGCGGCAACGTCTACCTTGAGAACGGGACGCTTTCGGGATGCACCCTGACTGGCGGCACAGCCGGTGCCCGCGGCGGGAGCGTCTTTATGAACCACGCCTCGGCGCGCATCGAGAACTGCACGATTTCCGGCGGCAGCGCAACGACTCAGGGCGGCAACGTCTTCATCAACAACGCGAGCGCCGTCGTCACCAATTCGACTGTCTCAAACGGTACGGCCGGCCAGTCAGGCGGCAACGTCTACATCAGCAACGGCACGGTCGTGGATTCGACAATCTTCGGCGGCCGGGCCAGCGGAACGTCTTGGGACCACGGCGGCGGCAATGTGTTCGCTACGCCCGGGCGACTCACCCGTTGCGTCATATATGGCGGTTCGCTTGCCAGCAACAACCAGGGCGGTGGAATCCGTTCGCGCAACGCGAGTACGGTTATTGAGGACTGCTTAGTGTACGGCAACGCGAACGGCGGCATCTGCCTGGAAGGAAAGGGCATGCATTTCAACAACACCGTTGTCAGCAACGCGGCGTACGGCGTATGGGGGTACGGCAGCAATCCCGGTACCTTCGCAAACTGCATCATCTACGGCAACTATACCGAGAACGGCATTAACGAATGGTCTGGCAATCATCCCGCCGATGTCGACATGTACAATTGCGCTTTCGGACAGGACAAGCTAAAAGGCTCGGTGAGTATTTCTACGTATGCGAATTGCGTCTATCTTTCAGATGACTCTGCGTTCGTCGACTACGCCAACGGCGACTACCACATCAAGGCCGACACTGCGCTTCAAGACGCCGGGGCGTCCGACAGCCGCGCCGACGCGTCGCTTCTTGACCTCGACGGCAATCCGCGCACCAGCGGACAGGTGGACATCGGCTGCTATGAATTGCAGAAGAGCGAAATGACCGTGAGCTTCGCGTATGCTGAACCGTTGGAGCACCAGTATGCGCCAGTGACCGCGTCGTTCACGGTTGCCGCGCAGAATGTCCCGTCCGGACAGACTCCTACATTCACGATCGATTTCGGCGATGGCACGGAACCCGACGTCACCACAGAATCGGCAGTCACCCATGCCTATGCCCAGCCTGGCGTCTACACGATAACGGTTACGGTGTCTGCTCCTGGCACCGCCGATGCAACCATGACCTACCAGGACTTTGTCTCGCTTTCGTCCCAAACGATCTATGTGACGAAGGACAATGCGAACGCCGCCTTCCCGTATAACACGCCGGAGACCGGCTATGCGTCGTTCGCGGCGGCCTTGGCCGATGCGGTCGACGGCGGCGAGATTCGCGTTGGCGACGGCGTGTATGAACAGACTGCGAAGCAAGTGGTCAACAAGGGCGTGACGATTTGCGGCAACCTGGACAACCCGGGCGCGGTCGTGCTCTGCAATACCGCCACTGCAGCAAGCGGCCAGGGCGACAAGCGCGTCATGTCGATCGACAACGCCAACGCACTCGTCTGCGGCCTCACGTTGCAGGGCGGGCAGGTCTATCATGGCAACGGCGGCAACTTGACAATCTCGGCCGGCATGATTTCGAATTGCGTTATCCGCGGCGGCGTTGCCTATGCCGGTACGGATGCGGAGTTCGGCATGGGCGCGGGAGTCGCAATCAGCGGAAGTGGCGTTGTCTCGCACTGCGCCATCACCAACAACGAGGTCCGCGGCGAAGCGTCCGGGAAGTGGGTGCAAGGCGGCGCAGTCGTGTTCCCGTGGGGGTCCACTGGAAAGCTCCGGCAGTGTCTGGTCGCTGGCAACAGGTGGGTTGTGGAGAGCGAGACGGCCAACGGAACCGCCGGAATTCTCTATCATGGCAGCACCCCCGATTCCCGCGTTGAGAGCTGCACGGTGGTTGCCAACGAAATCGTAGGAACTTGCGGACCCTCGTGCGCCGCGGGAATCCGGTGCGACTGGAATAGCGTTGTGCGCAACACCGTCATTGCAGGAAACCGGATCGGCGCCGCCGTTTCGAACGTGTTCCTTGCCCAGGACGGCGATACGTGGAAGGACGGCCTCAACAACTGCGTTACCGAGGACGCTTTGCCTTCCGGGAACGCTTCATGCAGTACTGCCACTGTCGACGGGATGTTCAGGAACTATGCAAACGGAGACTACCGGCCAAAGACAAGAGGGGCGCTATACGACAGGGGCATTGACATGCTTGTTGACGTTTCCTTTGATCTCGACGGGAAACCGCGCGTCTTCGGCAAGGCGATCGACATCGGGTGCTACGAGAGCCAGATGAAGGCCGGCTTTTCCGTCGTCATAAGATAAGGAGGACTGCCGATGAGAGGGACTTTCCACATTGCAGCGGCCGCGGCGATGA
>CAMORM010000045.1 GCA_946623785.1 uncultured Verrucomicrobiota bacterium | reverse complement strand
AGGTCGGTGCGCGAAATGGTGGAAGGGCGCCCTTGGTCTAAGGCAGAGACGCGTAATTCAAGCACCGAACAGTAGAAGTGGGCGGATAATTCACCGTTCTGTACTAGTGTGGGTTTTAGGCAACTCCGATGGCTCGCAAAGTTGGCTCCACTACCATTCCGCCTTATGCTTCGCGCCGTTGATCCGATTAACATGTTACGCAGTATGCGAATTTTGAATGTGGGGCTCCGCCCCACGCCCCGAACACTGGAAAAACGCAGGAAACTTGCTCCGCATCGGGGTTTGGGGCATCGCCCCAACTTAAAAAAGATTTGTCGTGAGTCAACTGCCCGTGCTTGTGTTTCGCGAAGCAAAGGCGAAACGGGAATGCACCGAAGCGAAGCGGAGGGGAGATTCGGCGAAGCCGAACCCGAAGGGCGCGCAAGCGTCTGCGTGGAGCCTCCTTTGCGAAGCGTCGGAGTTGACTGAGAAGGCAGCGTCCAAGAGGCGGAGAGAGCGGCACTCCATCTCGCCTCGCCAGAACCTGAAAAATGGGTAAACTCCAGTCGGAAGTGGCTTGTGGCAGCGGTGCGGTTTCTGATATAATTCGGCCATGAAGAAAATCACAATGCTGGTTGCGGCTGCTGTCGCCGCGATGTGTGGACTGGCCGCCGAAGGAGATGGCGACAAGCCGCTCAAGGTGCTGATGATCGGGAACAGCTTTTCGATAAGCTGCACGCGGCAGCTTCCGCAGGTCGCCCAGGCGAACAGGCACAAGCTCGACCTCGCCTCGCTGTACATCGGCGGATGCTCGCTCGAGCGCCACTGGCGGAACGTCGAGGCCGCCGCGACGAACGCGACGTTCAAGCCCTACCGCTTCGACAGGTACGTGGAAGGAAAGCGCATTGTCGAGAAGGCCACGGCGAACATACCGGACGCGCTTACGATGGACAAGTGGGACATAGTGACAGTGCAGCAGTGCAGCCACAAGAGCTGGGACGCGGCGAGCTACCATCCGTGGGGCGACAACCTCGTAGCGAAGATCCGCGAGCTGGCGCCGCAGGCGAAGATCCTCGTGCAGGAGACGTGGAGCTATCCGCCGTGGGACAGGCGGCTCAAGAACTTCGGCTTCGACCAGGTCGAGATGTACGCGCGCCTGCACGACGCATACGCCGCCTTCGCCAAGAAGCACGGATTCGGCATAATCCCCGTCGGCACCGCGGCGGAGATATGCGAAGACCGCAACGCCCTCTTCACCAAGCCCGACTTCCACTTCAACCACGAGGAGGGCGAGTACCTCCAGGCGCTTGTCTGGGACGCTGCTATTTTCGGATTCAAAATCAACCAGTCGTGCGATTACAGGCCGGATGGCATGTCCGAAGCGAGGGCGGACGAACTGATGACGGCGGCCATTCGCGCGAACATTCATCGGCTTGGCGACGGCAAGGCCATGTCCGTCGACCGTGTGTTCCGCGACGCGCGCCCGACCCGCGGCAACACGAACATCCTCAAGATCCAGCCGATCGACGACGCGTCGTGGCTGTGGATGCCCGGCGCCGCGGCGAAGGCGGGCGGCAAGACGGACTTCTGGGAAGGCGAGCGGACCGGCAAGCCGGTCGAGGGCGAGGTCACCTTCCTCAAGTTTCGCAACGAGTTCGAAGTCGCGGAAGGAGACGGCACGCTCGTCCTCGACGTTTCCGCCGACGAGCGCTTCCACCTGACGCTTGACGGCATGTTCCTTGCGCGCGGGCCGAACCGCGCCACGGTCGAGAACTGGCAGTACCAGACATACGTGGCGACGGGGCTCGAACCTGGGCGTCACGTTGTGGAGGCGGTCGTCTGGACGCTCGGCGACTTGGGCCCGCTCGCTCAGCTTTCGCACCGCGGCGGATTCGTGCTCAAGGCCGGCGGGGCGTACGACGCGAAGCTGACGACCGGCAAGGGCGCGTGGCAGGTCGGGCGGCTCGCCGGCATCCGGCCGATCGGCAAGGACAAGGACGCGGGCGCATGGGGCACGGGGTCGCAGTTCGAGATCGTCGGCGCGGGCCCGTATTCGGGCGAACCCGTCGAATGGGCAAAGCCCGAGGTGGTGCGCGGCGGCGCAGGCGACAAGGGCCCTCGCATCTACGGCGGGCGCACGGGCGGGTGGATGCTCTTCCCCTCGCAGCTTCCGGACCAGACGGATCAGGCTGAGTACAAGATGTGCCCGGGCAGCGTCAAGGCGGTCGCGAAGGGCGTGGAGTTCCGGAGCCGCCACGTGTTCACCGAGGACGAGGCCAAGGAGACGATCGACCTGTCGAAGCCGTTCACGGTCCCCGCGAACACGAAGATGCAGATCGCGTGGGACCTGGCGGACTACTACTGCGTGTATCCCGAAGTGCGGCTCTCCGGCGGGAAGGGCGCGAAGTTCGCGATCTGCTTCGCCGAGGCGGCGAAGCGCGGCGACAACCACCTCAAGACGAGCGAGCCGGATGCGCGCGGCAAGATCGTTGGCCGCTTCCTTCCCGCCTTCGGCGACACGTTCGTGAGCGACGGACGCAGCGGCGCAGTCTTCTCCGCGCCGTGGTTCCGCTGCGGCAAGTGGGCCCGCATCGACATCGAGACGAAGGACGAACCGCTTGCCGTCGACTTGGTCCGGCTAGTGGAGAGCCGGTATCCCCTCGAAATGCAAAGCGCCTTCACCACGCCGGACGACCCGTCTCTCGAGGGCATCCGCCGCATCTGCGCGCGGGCGATGCAGATGTGCTGCCACGAGATGCTGTTCGACTGCCCGTACTACGAACAGCAGATGTACCCAGGCGACACGCGCGTGCAGCTGAACGTGCTCTCCGCGATGTCGCGCGACGACCGCATGATCAAGCGCGCGATCGAGCTCTACGACCTAGGCACGCGCGACGACGGGCAGTGCCCGTTCAACTGGCCGACGCGCGGGCTCCAGGAGGGCGCGAGCTACACTCTCTGCTATCTCCTCATGTACGGCGACTACACGATGAACCACGCGGACCGCGAGTGGCTCAGGGCGCGCCTGCCGGGGCTCCGCAAGTCGATGGCGGGCATGGAGTACTACGAGAACAAGGACGGGCTCCTGGAGAACCTGCCGGGCTGGAACTTCATGGACTGGGTCGTCGGCTGGGATGGCGATGGAACGGCGCCGGGCTGCCGTTTCGGCGACGGGGTCAACGCGGAGCTGAACCTCTACTGGAACCTCGCGATGAAATCCGCGGCCACGACCGAGCGCGCGCTCGGGAACGACCTCCAGGCAAAGTACTGGGAGGCCAAGTCGAAGAAACTTGCCGCGAAGATCGTCGAGAAGTTCTGGGACGGGGGGCGCGGGCTTCTTGCCGACACGCCCGCGAAGAAGGACTTCTCGGAGCACGCGCAGGCGCTCGCGCTCATCGGCGACGTCCTGCCGAAGGACAAGGCGGAGTCGGCGTTCCGCCATCTTGTGGAGGACGAGGACCTGAAGCGCTGCACGGTCTACTTCTCGTACTACCTCTTCGAGACGTACTTCAAGTTCGGACGAGGCGACCTGTTCCTCAAGCGCCTCGACCTCTGGCGCGGCTACGTGAAGAAGGGCCTTGCCACGACACAGGAGTCGCCTGACTCGGGCAAGAACGGGCAGAACGAGTCCCGCAGCGACTGCCACGCCTGGGGCGCACATCCAATCTGGTTCATGCAGGCGGGGCTTGCCGGCATCAGGTCCGACGCGCCGTTCTTCGCGAAGGTGCGCGTCGCGCCGTGTCCGGGCGGGCTCAAGGAGCTGAAGGCCGCGCATCCCCATCCTAGGGGCTGGATCGAGGTCGACCTCAAGTTCGACGGCGACAGGGCTTCGGGCACGATAAGCACGCCCGTGCCCGGAACGTTCGAGTTCGGCGGCGCGAAGGTGGAGCTGGTCCGCGGGGAGAACCGCCTCTAGCCTTGCCTGCCGACAGCGCTTAAATTCATTGGTGAAAGACATGAAGACATATGCCATCGGAATGACTGCCGCCGCAGCTGCGTCGGCTTTGCTGGGTTCCGCGGATGCCTGCGCATCGACGCGCGAGTCCGCTCTCGTGGAGTGGGAATTCTGCCGCGGCGCGGAGACCAACCGCGCGTGGCAGGCGGTGAGGGTGCCGCATGACTGGGCGATCGCGGGGCCGTTCGACAAGGAGCACGACAAGCAGGTCGTCGCCATCTTCGAAAACGGCGAGAAGGTCCCGATGGAGAAGACGGGCCGCTCCGGCGCCCTGCCGTGGATAGGCGAAGGGTGGTACCGCCGCGAAGTGGAGATACCCGAGGGATGTGGCTTCGCATCCCTGGTGTTCGACGGCGCGATGAGCGAGGCCAGGGTCTTTTTCGACGGAGCGGAGATTGCGTTCAACCCATACGGCTATTCGTCGTTCGAGGTCGAGCTGCCGGCTGCGAAGTCCGGGAAGCACGCCCTGGTTGTCCATCTGCAGAACGTCCCGGAAAGCTCGCGCTGGTATCCCGGAGCGGGGCTCTACCGCCCGGTCAGGCTTGTCACCGGCGGGGCGGTTGGCGTCCGGACGTGGGGCGTCAACGTGCGCACGCCGACATTGCAGACATGGGAGGCGGATGTGGATGTGCGCAATCCCGGGAAGGTGCAGGTCGCTGTGACGAACTACGTGAAGGAAGGCGCGGGTCCGTACAGGCCGTGGAGCCCCGAATCGCCGAACCTCTACACGCTCGTGACTGAGGTGCGGGGCGCGGACGGGGCCCTTCTCGACCGGCGCGAGACGCGCTTCGGCTTCCGCACGGTGGAGTTTGGCCCGGACGGATTCAAGCTGAACGGCGAGGTCCGCAAGTTCAAGGGCGTGTGCATGCACCACGACCTCGGGCCGATCGGCGCGGAATGGAACGCCGCCGCGTTCCGCCGCCAGGTGCGCAAGCTCAAGTGGATCGGCTGCGACTCGATCCGCACGTCACACAACATGCCGGCGCCGGAGCAGCTGGCCGTCTGCGACGAGGAGGGCATGATGGTGATGGCCGAGAGCTTCGACTGCTGGAAGGAGGTGAAGTGCAAGAACGGGTACAACCGCTTTTACGACGAATGGTGGCGCCGCGATCTCGAGAGCCTTGCGAAGGTCTGCCGTTCGCATCCGTCTGTCGTGATGTATTCGATCGGCAACGAGATCCCAGAGCAGGCGAAAGAGGATGGCCGCGACCGCTCGCGTACGATGCAGGAATTCCTGCGCGGGATGGACGCGACGCGTCCCGTGACGCAGGGGCTCAGCAGGTGGCCCGGGGCGGGTGAAAGCGGAGTTGCTGGCGTAATGGACGTCTGCGGGCTCAACTACCGCCTCAAGTTCTACGACTACGCCAAGGGCCTGGCCAGGGGCGGGATCGTGCTCGGCAGCGAGACGGCCAGCACCTATTCCTCGCGCGGCGCATACTACTTCCCGGTGGAGACCAAGGTCACCGCGAAGACGATCCGCGAGGACGGCCAGTGCTCGAGCTACGACGTCGAATACGCGCCGTGGTCGAACCTGCCAGACGACGACAGGGCGCTTCAGGAGGACCGTCCGTGGGTAGTGGGCGAGTTCGTGTGGACGGGCTTCGACTATCTTGGCGAGCCTTGCCCGTACGACCACTACTGGCCGTCGCGCTCAAGCTACTTCGGCATCTTCGACCTCGCGGGCCTGCCGAAGGACCGTGCATGGCTATACCGTTCGTACTGGAAGGACGGCGAGAGGACGCTGCATGTGCTCCCGCACTGGACGTGGCCGGGGCGCGAAGGCAAGGTTACCCCCGTCTACGTATACACCGATGCAGACGAGGCGGAGCTCTTCGTTAACGGCAAGTCGCAGGGGACGCGGAAGAAGGACAAATCGAGCCGCCTGGACAGATACCGCCTCAGGTGGAACGACGTCGTGTACGAGCCGGGCGAGCTGAAGGTCGTGACGAAGGACGGACGCGAGGCGGCCGTCCGCACGGCCGGAGAGCCGGCCGCGCTGAAGCTCGACGTCGAGGAGTCCGACGCGCGGGACGACCTGCGGTTCGTCGAGGTGTCGGTTCTCGACGCGGCTGGCAACCTCTGCCCTGACGCGGCGGTTCCGCTTGAGTTCGCGGTGTCCGGCGCGGCGAAGTACAAGGCCGCGTGCAACGGCGACGCGACGAGCCTGGAGGCCTTTGCCGAGCCGAGGATGAAGACCTTCCACGGAAAGCTCGTAGTGGTGCTCGACAAGTCGGGGCCGGGCGAAGCGACACTTTCCGCAAGGGGCGGAGGGCTTTCCGTTTCGGTAACGCTGGAAAGATAATCAAGGCGAGTAAGGAGTTGTGGCGATGTCTAATTTGAAGACAGGAATCCTGTTTGTGACGATTGCTGCGGCGGCATGCGCAGGCGCGCTTGCCGACGAGCTTGATCTTTCCGGGACCTGGAAGCTTGCCAAGGCGGACGACTCGAAAGTCGCCTGTCCGATTGAGGTCCCAGGCGGCGTCCATAGCGCGCTTCTGAAGGCGGGGCTGATCGACGACACGTTCTGGGGCATGAACGAGAAGAAGAACCTCTGGGTCGGCAGGTCCGACTGGAACATCTCGCGCGAGTTCAGCGTGACGGCGGAGCTTCTCGCGAAGAAGGAGATCGTGCTGCGACTCGAGGACTGCGACGCGTTCGCGACGATCTTCGTGAACGGGGAGAAGGTCGGCGAGACGACCGATCGCTTCCAGCGCTACACATTCGACGTAAAGCCGTTCCTCAAGGAGGGTGAGAACGTTGTAGAAGGCCGCTTCCGCAGCCCCGAGACCGAGGCCGACAGGCGCCGCGCCGCGAAGGGCAGGCCTTTCCCGATGTCCAACGTCATGTGGGCGAAGAACCAGGCGTTCGTCCGCAAGCCCGCGTGCCACGCCGGCTGGGACTGGGGGCCGTCCGTGCAGGTGATCGGCTTCTGCGGCACGACGAAACTGATTGCGACGGACGGTCCGCGGGTTGAATACGTCTATTCGACGCAGGTGTTCAACGACGATTTCACGCACTGCACGCTGACGGTGACGGCGGAGCTCTCCGACGGCTCGAAGGCCGAGAAGAAGTTCGAGATCGACAATCCACCGCTCTGGTGGCCGAAGGGAGCCGGCGAGCAGAAGTTCTACACGGCCGAGTTTGAGGTGAACGGCGAGAGGATAGCCAGGAAAATCGGGCTCAGGAAGGTCGAGGTGCTGAACGAGAAGACGGTGTCGGCGAGCGGCAAGGAGGAACTCTCGCTGGTGTTCCGCGTCAACGGCCGGCGGATATTCATGAAGGGCGCGAACTGGATCCCCTGCTCCGCCTATGAGAACGGGCAGACGCCCGGGCGCTACCGCGACCTTCTCGAGAGCGCCAAGTCGGCGAACATGAACATGCTCCGCCTCTGGGGAGGCGGACAGTACGAGAAGGACGTGTTCTACGACCTGTGCGACGAAATGGGGCTGCTGATCTGGCACGACATGATGTGCTCGTGCGCGGTGTATCCAGGCGACGACGCCTTTCTCGGCGAGATCCGCGCCGAGCTCGAGCACCAGCTCAGGCGGCTCCGCGACCATGCGTGCATCGCGATGTGGTGCGGCGACAACGAATGCCTTGGCGCGATCGGCTGGTACGACGAGACGAAGAAGGACCCCGCCTTCTACCGCGCCGAGTGGGTCAAGCGCTCGAAGATGCAGGGCGAGCTTGTCGCGAAGTACGATCCTGCGCGCACCTACTGGCCGTCGTCGCCGTGCTGCGGGCCAGGGGACTTCGGCGACGCATGGAAGGAAGACTCGAAGGGGGACATGCACAACTGGGACGTGTGGCACGAGAACGCGCCGTTCGACAAGTACTACGACTACCATCCGCGCTTCTGCTCGGAGTTCGGGTTCCAGTCGTTCCCGTCGATGGAGGTCGCAGAGACGTTTGCGTCGAAGGACCAGATTCTCTCGCGCGGGCCAGACTTCGAGTGGCACCAGAAGAACCCGGGGGGGAACAAGCGCATCCGCAAGACCCTCGAGCGCTACTTCCCCGAGCCGAAGGACATCCAGGCGGAGTTCCTCCTTTCCCAGTTCCAGCAGGCGATGGCGATACAGACCGCGGTCGACGCCTGGCGCTCGGAGCGGCCGCGCTGCATGGGCACGCTCTTCTGGCAGCTGAACGACAACTGGCCGGTCGCGTCGTGGAGCTCGATCGAGTACGGCGGGAAGTGGAAGCCGCTCCAGTATCTGGCGAAGCGCTTCTTCGAGCCGGTGAACGTAGTCGTGAAGCCGGATGCGTCCGGCGCGGACGCGGTGCTTGGCGTGAACGACACGCCGGAAGAGGTGAAGGGCGAGCTGACGGTGGAATACTGGCTGTACGGAGGCCTTTCCGACGGACACGGCGCATGCCAGTACCAGAAGAAGACCGAGGTCGTTCTTCCGCCGAACGCGTCGACGAAGATTGCGTCGCTCTCCACGCCCAAGAACTCGTTCTGCGGTGGAAGCTTCGTGGTGCTGACTCTCACGACCCCGCGCGGCGCATTTACGGTCGACAGGCATTTCGACACGTACCGCGGAAACGCGGAATGGCTCGGAAAGCCGAACGTCAAGGCAGAGGTCAACGGCTTAAGCGTCACGCTCACAACGGACAAGCCGGCGTTCTGGGTGTGGATGAACGCGAAGGGCATCCGCGGCGAGTTCAGCGACAACGCGGTGACGCTTCTTCCAGGCAGGCCGCGCACGTTCGCATTCGCGGCGAAGGACGCCATCACCCCCGAGATGTTCAAGGCTGCGTTTTCGGTTACCCATCTCTCCGAGCTCTGCAAGGAATAGGCGCCTTGGCGTCGGGAGGAGAGGATGCGCACGGGCGGTGCGGCGTTGTGCCGGGATGCTTGACTTGATGCGCGGTTTGTAGGATAATTTCCGCCAATAAAAATCAAGGAGGTTTTCATGCAGTTAATGGCTCTTGTTCTCGCGGCGGCGATTCAGCCGCTCTGGCCGGAGGCTAAGGTCCCCGATGCGCAGCCTCACCAGGTGGCGGCGCCCAGCCAGGAGGTTGCCAGGCCCGGATTCAACGCTGACGAACACAGGATGCCGTACCTCGAGTGGTCCGAGCCTCCTGCGGCAGACAAGAAGACGCAGGCGTGCGTGATCCTCATTTCAGGCGGCGGCTACAGCTGCACATGCGACGGACCGGCGTTCCGTCCACTCGAGAAGAAGCTCCTGGAGAACGGGATCACATGCGTATGGCTCTGGTACCGCACGCCGCGCCCGAAGGGGCTCCCGATCTACCAGTGGGGCTGGGAGGACGGACAGCGCGCGGTGCGCCTCGTGCGCAAGGCCGCCGCCGAACGCGGCTACGACCCCGAGAAGATCGGCGTGCTCGGCTGTTCGGCCGGCTCCCACCTTTCGCTCCTTCTCGCGCTCAATTCGCAGACGCCCGCGTACCGGAAGGTGGACGAGATCGACGACATCCCGTGCCATGTGAACTTCGCGATCCCGATGTGCCCTGCGTACGTGCTGACCGACGGGCTCACCGGCGCGAACGGGACGAAGGGCGAGTCGCCCGACGCGGTCGTGGACCAGCTCTTCAAGTTCGACGACAAGACATGCCCCGTGTGCTTCTTCCACGGCGGCAAGGATCCCTATTCGCCAAACGGCTCGACGAAGCTCTACCGCAAGCTGCGCGAGAAGAAGATCCCGTCCGAGCTGCACCTCGACCCTGATCGCGGCCACGGGCCTGTCGATGCGCGCAAGTTCGAGCGCGCAATCGAGTTCATGCGCCAGCTCGGTTTTCTCGGCAAGCTCAGGGACGAGGTGGACCTGAAGTCGCGCTACGCGACAGACGACGCGCGCATTGGCTTTACCAAGGTGGCCGTCTGGCCGGAGGGCAAGATGCCCGATGTCCAGACGAACCAGTGCACGCCGTACCTCGAGTGGCACATGCCCAAGAATCTCAAGACGAAGGCGATCCAGATCGTCTACTCCGGCGGCGCGTACCAGGGCAACAACCCGGACGGATTCGAGGCCGCTCCCATGAGGCGCTACCTCAACGAGAAGGGGATGGCGGTCGTGACGATGAAGTACCGCACCCCGCGTCCAGCGGGCCTGGCGAAGCACATCACAGCCTGGCAGGACCTCCAGCGCGCCGTGCGCCTGGTGCGCGCAGAGGCGCCGAAGCGCGGGCTGGACCCCGACAGGATCGGCATCATGGGTTCTTCGGCGGGCGGCCACCTCACTCTCATGGGCGTGACGAGCTCGCTGACCCCCGCCTACGAGCCGATCGACGAACTCGACAAGATTCCGTGCAACGTGCAGTGGGCCTGCGCAATCTACCCGGCATACGGGCTGACCGATGGAATCGACGGCGGCAACAAGACTGGCGGAAACGCCGACTCCGCCGTCCTGGTGCCGGAATTCGCGTTCGACGAAAAGACATGCCCCGTGTTCTTCATCCACGGCGATGCCGACGGCTATGCGGCGATGTGCTCGGTCAAGTGCTGGGAGAAGCAGCGCCAGATGGGCATCCAGAGCGAGCTCCACACGCTCGCAACGCGCAAGCACTGCTTCTATATGAAGGCCTCGCCAGGAACTCTGAGCTACACCTGGTTCGACGTCTTCTGGGACTTCCTGACAAAGAAGGGCTTCAACAAGTAGTCCGCGCCGGCGTCATTTCGCGGTTTCGAAGAATCTCTTCACTGTGCCGCGGTGGCGCGGGAGGACGGTCTGGCCCGAAGAGGTTCCCGAGTTGCGTCCGCCGATCCCTCTGCGCGCTCCAGGCGCGGAGCGCGGCGCGTTGTCCGCCGGGTCCTCGTCGGATATCGACTCGCCGATCTTGGTCTCTGTCGACTTGTCGGAGAGTTCCGCCTTTTCGGCTATGTCCTTGAGGCTTGAATTGCCGAGCTCCGCTTCATTGCCGAAGCGCAGCTGCGCATCGCCGCGGCCGCGCGAGACGCCGCCGCTTCCGGGTTTGTCTCCATCGCCGTCCCGGTCTCCATTTCCATTTCCATTGCCTTCGCCTTCGCCTTCGCCATCTCCCTCGCCGCAGCCCCCGCTGCACTTGCCCTCGCCCTCCCCAAGGGGCTTTCCGCAGTTCGGGCACTTGCCGGCGGACGATTCCTCGAGCATCTTCTTGAGCTGCTCGGCGCCGTCGGGGAACGAGGCGAGCGACGGGAAGGACGAGTGCTTCGGCAGAAGCTTCTTGGCGGCCTGCTTGTCGATGTCGATGAGCGCGGCGAGCTTTTCGCGCACGGCGTCGATGGCATCGAGCGTCTCGCCGGGCGCAGACGGGTCGGCTGCCTTCTCTATGCGCTCGATCTCCTCCTTGAGCGCCTCGAGCTCCTCGGCGTCGACGGTCTCGGCCTCCTTGAGCTCCTCGATTTCGTTCTTGATCTCCGCCGCGACGTCGGGGAACGACGGCGCCGGCTGGCGCGCGCCTGCGGCGAACCAGTCGTCCGGCGCCGCCGAGACTGCCGCGAGCGCAGCAAGCGAGACGAGCGCGGCGGGAAGCGCACGCCGCCATGTGGAGGGGATTTCCGGCGCGACTGTTTCGGGACGCGGCCACTTGTCTGCGCCGGGGAGGCTTTCCGCGAGAACGAGGCCGCCGGCGTGCGATGCGTCCTCCACGAGCGCAAGGCACTTCGCGCGCGTTGGTGCGCGAGAAAGCGCGCGCAGCGCGCACGCGACGACGCAAGCCGGCACCGCGGCGAAGACCGCAAGGGCCGATGGCGGGAGCGGGCTTAGGAACGCGCGGGCGGATAGAAGGCCGCACGCCGCAATTCCCGCGCCGAGCGCAAGGCCGCGCAGCGCGCCTCCTGCCATCAGGTCTGCGCGGAAGGCGCGCAGGGCGGATTCTGTCGCATGGTCAGTCATCTTTTGCTCAGCGGCTGCGGCGAACGTCTATGTCCTCCTCGTCGTCGTCCGAATACGGCGCGGACGATACGCGGGCGGACCATCCGTACGGGTTGTCAAACCCCCAGCGCTCCTCCTGGAGCGCCATTTGGTATTCGCGGTATCCCTCGCGCCATATCATCCACGCGATGAGGATTGTGATCCAGCCGAACCTGGCGGTGTGCACGATGAGCCACAGTCCGTAGAGTCCGAGTCCGATTGCAACTATCCGCCCGACGACCATCGCGACGTAGGTCGCCTTGGCGCGGCTCATGAACGCGCGCATCAGGCTGCGGAAGATGCGGCCGCCGTCCAGCGGGAAGCCGGGGAGCAGGTTGAAGGTGCCCAGAACGAAGTTCATCCCTATGAAGTAGCCCATGACATCCGCGGCCCATTCGCTGGGCATTGGGATGAACAGGCAGAAGACGTAGCCGCCGCCAGCCAGCGCGAAGCTGACTAACGGTCCTGCGGCGGCGGTGAGGAACTCCTGCCACGCCTTGCGCGGCATTGCGCAGAGGGAGGCGCATCCGCCGAGGAGCGAAAGGGTTATGAGGCGCGTCCTGTACCCGAACGCGCGCGCGGTGAGCGAGTGGCCGAGCTCATGGAGGAGGATCGAGACGGCGAGCACGAGCGCGCATGCGATGCCGAGCGTGAAGGAGCCGGCCTCCATCACGAACAGGAGCATCAGGATCAGGAACGAGAAGTCGACGTACACGGGGATGCCGAACGCATCGCAGATATGGAACTTTTGCGGGAACATATTCTATTTGCCTCAGGTTGTGACAGCGGGTCTTTTTCCTGTGTGGCATTCTACCAAACCGCGGTCCGCGCCGCAACTAGGAACGTCCGACCATTGAAATTGCGCCGAGTGTGCGCTTTTGGTAAACTACCGTATCCAAAACGCACAAACATGTAACGAAAGCGACGTACCTATGAAATTCCTGATTACGGCCCTTGCGGCCTGCGGCCTCGCCGGCGGCTGCTGTTGCGGAAAGCTAGACTACGCGAACCTCGAATGGTCGCACGACGCGTTCGACTCCGGAGTATGGACGAAGGACGCATCGGGCGTGATGACGGCGTCGAAGGACGCGGCGATATGGAGCGAGTCGGAGCACGAGAACTTCGTGCTCGACTTCGAATACAAGCTCGATCCCGGCGCGAACTCCGGCGTGATAATCTATGCCTCCGACACGAAGAACTGGATTCCGGGTTCGGTCGAAATCCAGCTTCTCGACGACAACGCGCCGAAGTGGAAGAAGGACGCGCCGTTCCTCAAGAATTCGTCGCTTTACGGGCACCTCGCCCCGTCTGCCGCGCCCGCGAAGCCCGCCGGCGAGTGGAACCACATGACGGTCTTCGCGAACGGCAAGAGCGTCAAGGTGTTCCTGAACGGCGTGAAGACGATCGACGCCGACCTCTCGCGGTGGACTTCCGCCAAGAAGAACCCGGACGGGTCCGACATACCGCCGTGGCTGAGCGTCCCATGGGCGGAAGTCCCCACGAAGGGCCGCATCGGGTTCCAGGGCATGCATGGCGGCGCCAAGCCGTATTTCCGCAGCGTGCGCATCGCGCGCGCGAAGTGACACCAGACCAGGGCGGTTCAGAAATGCTGATAACGAAACGATCCTACGCGCGCGCCGGCTTCCTGGGCAATCCCTCCGACGGCTACTTCGGGAAGACAATCTCGTTCGCCTTCTCGAACTTCGCGGCGGAGCTCACCATGTACGAGACTCCCGAGCTCGGCTTCATACCCGGCGATGTCGACGACTCCACGTTCAAGTCTCCGGAGGACCTCCTCAACGACATACAGCTCTTCGGATACTACGGCGGGATACGCCTTCTAAAGGCTGTGTCGAAGCTCTTCTTCCTCTACTGCCGCGACCGCGGCATCACCCTCGACCGCAGGAACTTCACGGTGCGGTACCGCTCCGACATCCCGCGTCTCGTTGGCCTTTCCGGGTCATCCGCGATATGCACCGCCATGCTCAAGGCGCTCGAGGAGTTCTACGGGGTGGAGGTCCCGCTCGAGTACGCGCCAACTCTCTGTCTGGAGGCCGAGCGCGACGAACTCGGCATACAGTGCGGGCTGCAGGACCGCGTGATCCAGATGTACGAGGGCGTTGTGTTCATGGACTTCGAGAAGAACCTCGTGGAATCCACCGGGCACGGCCGCTACGAGAGGCTTCTGCTCCCGTCGCTCCCCAACTTCTACATCGCATACGACCCGAACCGCGCGGAAGTCTCCGGAAAGTACCACCGCAAGCTGCGGGTCCTCTTCGAGGAGAAGAAGCCCGACATCCTCGCCGCGATGACCGAGTTCGCGGACATCGCGCAGCGCGGGCGCGACGCGCTCGTGGCGGGCGAGTTCGCGAAGCTCCCGGAGCTTGTGAACGCCAACTTCGACCTGCGCGACCGCATCTTCAACGTCTCGCCCGCGAACCGCAACATGGTCATGACGGCCCGCAAGTGCGGAGCCTCCGCGAAGTTCGCGGGGTCCGGCGGCGCAATCGTTGGGACGTACGAGGACGAGGCGCAGTACGCCAGGCTTGTCTCCGGACTCGCGGAAATCGGATGCTCGGTGCTCAAGCCGACGATAGCGGGCTGAATGGCGGCCGAAGGGGAGTGTCTTGGACCGGAAGCGGGAGATGTGCGGCTACGGGAGCGTGATCCGTCTTGTGTGGCCGCTCGCGCTCGGCATGGCGAACAACGCGGTGATGCAGTTCGTCGACCGCGTGTTCCTCTCGATGGAGTCGAACGCCTCGCTCCAGGCTGTGCTTCCCGCGGCCGTGCAGTCGTTCCTCTTCGTGTGCTTTTTCCAGTCGCTCGTATCGTATTCCGGCGTGTTCGTGGCGCAGTTCCACGGCGCGGGCGATTCGCGCGGGTGCTTCCGCAGCTACTTCGTGGGGCTTGCGCTCTCGGCGATTGCGCTGGTGGGGCTGCAGGCCATTGCCCCGCTGGGCGGGCCGATCTTCCGCTTGTGCGGCGGGGCGGCTGATCCCGAGGTTGTTTCGCGAGAGGCGGTGTATTTCTTCATCGTGACGGCCGGAGGCGCGCTGCAGTGCGCGATGATGGCGGGAAGCGGCTATCTCACGGGGCGCGGCCGCACGCGGGTAGTCTTCCTGGTGAACCTCCTCGGCAACTTGCTGAACGCCGGGCTCGACTATGTGCTCATCTTCGGCGCGGGGCCGGTTCCCCCGTATGGCATCACGGGCGCCGCAGTTGCGACGGTCGCCTCGCAGGCCGTGCAGGCGGGGATACTGAACTGGATCGTGCTGCGCGAGTTCGTCGCCGAGCATGGCGGGCGCACGCCAGATTCGGCGCCGGAGCCGTGCGAGGCGTTCTGGCCGCTCTTCTGGCGCATCCTGCGCTTCGGCGTTCCGGCGGCGGCTTACCAGTTCCTGAACTTCCTCTCGTTCACGATCTTCGTGATGCTCACCGACAGGATCGGCGGGATGGAGCTCGCGGTGTCGAATGCGTGCTTCACGGTGAACTACCTGCTGATCGCGCCGGTCGAGGGCTTTTCCATCGGCGCTGCCACGATAGTAGGGCAGTGCAAGGGCGCCGGCGATCCGCACGGCGCGGCCAAGGGCGCGGCGAGGACGCTTTGGCTCGCGCTCGCATACGTCGGCGCCGTGTCCGCGCTGGTGCTTGCCTTCCACCGTCCGATCCTAGGGCTCTTCATCGCGCCGGACGCGAATTTCGCGCCTGAGGCGTTCGTCTCCCTTGGCCTGACGCTCTTTGCCCTGATGACGGCGTGGCAGCTCTTCGACGCAGCCGACGTCACTCTCTCCGGCGCGCTGAAGGGCGCAGGGGACACGCGGTTCGTGATGGTGTGGATGCTGGTGTCGTCGTTCGGGTTCTGGATGCCCCTGCTGTTCTACGCGTACCTGCGCTGGCATACGATGACGGCGATCTGGTCGACGATGGTCGCGTATGTCGTCTTCATCTGCGTGGGCTCCGCGCTGCGCTGGCGCTTCGGCCCCTGGCGCCGCATCCAGCTCATCGCGGGGCATGCGTCTTGAGCACTCGCCCTGGGAAGAGCTCCGCCTGGAACGTCGCGGGAGGTATTCCGACCGAGCGCAGACGGCGCCTACGGGCATATCGGGAGGAGCACAGGGAATAGGCGGGAATTCACCGGGGATTGCGGCGTGCGCGGCGCGCCCGCCCTACCAGGCTTCGCGACGATGAGATTGTTCCGGTGCGAAGCAGATGTAGCA
>CAMORM010000044.1 GCA_946623785.1 uncultured Verrucomicrobiota bacterium | reverse complement strand
GCTTCGGAGGGCAGATTCGGCGAAGCCGAACCCGAAGGGTGCGCAAGCATCCGCGCGAGCGTGCCCTACCGGCTTCGCGCTGGCGTTATATTGAAAACCACCACAGCCGAGCCGCCGAGACGGCGGCTCTCCACGTTCGCCAAATCTGCGCGCAGCAGCGAGTGGCGCTGGGGCGTTTCGGGCATCTGATGGAGCGGCCACAACAAGGACCCGCATAGCGTGGAGGCCAAATGGCCGCGGAATCCGAAGCGAGCGCTTTCAACATATCATCGCAAAGCGGCAAATGTGCGCGAGCGGTGCCCGAAACGCCACAGCGCCACGAGCCCACCTTCCTGAGCCGCCGAGACGGCAAGGCGCAGCCTTACTTCATCACCCAGTATGCCCGCGCCTCGGGGAAGTTGTCAGAGAGGAACTTCGTCCCCTTCTCGCGTCCCAGCACGAAAAGCGTAGTGGAAAGGCCGTCCGCGAGCATCGCGGAGTTCGGGTGGACTACAGTAACGGACGCGACGTCGTTCTCAACCGGCTTGCCGGTGCGGCCGTCGTATATGTGCTTCCCGCGCTCGTATTCGCCGCTCGTGGCCGCGGCGAAGCCAGGCTCAAGGACGATCCTCCGCGCGATCCCGACTTCCGAATCGGGGTCTCGTATGCCCGTAGACCAGCTTCCCGATAGCGCAAGCAGGTTGCCGCCGAGGTCGAGCATGTACTTCACACCGTCGCGGGAGAACCTGTAGTCGGCGCGCAGCTTCGAAAGCGTGTCGTCGAGGGCAAAGCCCTTCGCTATCGCGCCGAGGTCGATCTTCCCCTCCCCCTTCCAGTACGGGTCGAACGCCCCGCCGGAAAGCTCCCTCAGCTTGAACGCCATCTTGTAGCACGGCGCAACGTCCTCCGATATCCCGTCGGGAAGCGCGCCCGGGTCGCCCTTCCACCCCGCGAAGAGCCTGTTCATCTCGGATTCCGGGTCATGCGCGGAAAGAAGCTTCTCCAGGCGCGCCAGGTTCTCGGACGCCGCCTTGCGGAACGACTCTACTTCGTCAGGCGCGAAACGCCCCTTGGCCTGGAATTTCGCGACGGTCCCCATCACCGGCCACTCCGCCTCGTATTTGCGGTTGTTCTCGGCATACCAGTAGCCGCCGAACGCCAGGCCGGCCAAAAGCAGTATCAGCAGAATTACTCTCTGGCGCATGTCACCATCCCTCTTTTCTTGGGCGGCCGCCTGACACGTGCGGTCCGCCAGCAAGCGTTTCAAGCTCATCCGGAGTGAGGTCTCGCCACTCTCCCGGCCTGAGCTCCGGATCGAGCTTCAGGCCGTTCTCCTCGACTCGCTTCAGGGACAGCACCACAAGGTGCGCGGCCGAGCACATGTAGCGTATCTGCCTCTTGCGTCCCTCGCCGAGACGGAACACCAGCGTGGTGACGTTGTTCTCCGCAGCCCGCACGACCTCCACGGGAACGGGGCGGGTGACATATCCGTCCGGCATCTCCACAGGCCCGCGGAGTATGCGGAGCTTCTCCTCGTTCCAGCGGCCAGCGGCCTTCACAACGTACTTCTTCTCGTGGCCATAGCGCGGATGCGTGAGCCTGAGAGTGAGGTCGCCGTCGTTCGACATCAGGAGCAGCCCCTCCGATTCCTTGTCGAGGCGGCCGACAGGCACAAGCCTCTCCGGCACTTTCACGATGTCCGCAACCGTCGTTCCGCCGAACGGGTCGCTCATCGTCGAAAGCACGCCCGCAGGCTTGTAGAGCATCACCGTGCGCTTGCGCTCTGGCGCGCCAAGCCTCTTTCCGTCCAACGTGATCTCAGCGTCCTCGCCGAAGCGCGCGCCGGGTTCCGTGACGACCTTGCCGTCTACGGCAACTCTGCCCTCGGATATGATCGCGGCCGCGCCGCGGCGCGATGCCACGCCCCTTTTGGCAAGTATGTTCTGGAGTCTTTCCACGCCTGACGTCCGTTCCGGCCGAGCCTACTTGACGGTCCTGTACTTCTCCACCATCTCGCGGAACGCCGGCGAGCCTGCGAACCCGCACGACTTGAACTCGGGGCAGAAGCCGCGGTACACGCACTCCGGAACGCAGCACGCGGCAAGCTCCGGCTCATGCTTCGCGAGCTCGTCTATCACAAGCTTCCAGGCTGCGCGCGTCTCCGGCGAGGCCTGCATGCACATGCGGCGGCGGGAGATGAACATGATCTCGGCGGCGTTCGCAAAGCACTCGTGCTCCACCGGGGCGTCCTGGCGGTTGCCGGTGCGGTCAACACCGGTGCGGTCGGTCCGCTGTGTGGACACGAAGTGCTCGATGCCGTACTTGTGGCGCACGAAATGCACGCTTACCCAGTACGGGAGGTTCCCCCACTTCCAGCTTACAAGGAGCTTCCTGATCGGCGAATGCTCGGCAAGCAGTATGCGCTTCTTCCACTTCGGGGACGGCTCCTTCTGGCCCTCCGGCATCCTGATGGTCGTACGCGCCGCGTCCGCAACGTCGCGCCACGAGCCCACAACCTTCAAATACCTGATGCATGGGTTTTCGTTTTCCATGGGGCTATTATACCAAACGCCATTCAGCCCCCGCAACCAAGAAATCTCACGCCCGCACGCGGAGCCGGGCAGTCAGTAGAGCTTCTCGTACGCGCCCTTGTCGACCTTCTTGAGCTTGGTGAACCCGGCGCGCTTCGCGCGGTAGTCGAGGTCGAACTTGCTGCGCCCCAGCGCCGGGGCCTGTATGAGCCGCTGGACCGGACGCCCGCAGTCGGGGCACACCGAAAGCCGCTCGTCCCTGATGGACTGCGTAACCTCGAACTCCCCGGCGCACTTCGCGCACCCCTTCTCAGGCTCGACGGCCTGGTATACGTAGACTGGCATCTCTTCACTCCCCGCTTCAGGTAGCAGGCGCCGGCGGGTAGAGCGACGCGAATATCTCCATCACCTTCGCCGACGTCACTGGTTTTGTTATGACGCGGTTGAAAACCGCCGTGTCGAAAGTCTTCGAGGAATCGTCGTCGGCCGTCACGGCGACGATCGGGATGCCGGCGAGCTCCGCGTTGCCGCGCATTTCGGCCGCAAGCTCCGCGCCGGACATGCCGGGCATCCAGAGGTCCGTGAACACGACGTCCGGACGCTCCTTGCGCATCGACTCAAGCGCCTTCTGCCCGGACTGCGCCGTCTGTATGAAGTACACCCCGAGCTTGTGGATGTAGAGCGAGAGTATCCGGAGGTTTACGGGAACGTCGTCCACCACAAGAACGCGCAGGTCGGCCGGGAGCTCGAGCTTGCAATCCTCCACCGGAACCGAGTCGGAGCCTCTTTCCGCCTCCACGGGCGCCGCGCCGGGGGCTTCGCCTGGCGAATTCGCGGACGCAGCCGCGGGACGCGCCTTGACGAGCTCCACATTCGAGAACTCAAGCGTGAAGACAGTTCCAACCCCTTCCTTGGAGTCGACGGATATTTCGCCGCCCGCGGCCTCCACGATGCGCTTTACGATCGGAAGCCCGAGCCCGGAGTTCGTGTAGGCGATCCGTCCCGCCCCGGAGCCGTCGCCTGCAAACGGGTCGAACACGCGCGAAAGCGCTTCCTCCGGGATTCCCTTGCCGGTGTCGGTAACGGAAAGCGAAAGCGAAATCGTCCCGATGGAATCGCTGACGGCTGTGGCTGAAAAGCCGACTGTCCCGCTGTCGGTATGCTTGACGGCGTTGCCAATGAGGTTGCGCAGGACCTGCCTCATGCGCTGCTCTGAAAGCCTGAGCAGCGGGAAGTCGTCCGCTATCTTCGGGGAGAGCCTGATCTTCTTCGCGCCCGCGGTCACGCGGAATACTGCGGCCATCTCGCCGAAAAGCTTGCGGAAGTCGCACACGCCCTCGCGCTGGTTCTCCTTGGCGGTGTCGAGCTTCGAGAGGTCGAGCACGTCGTTGATGACCCCGAGCAGCTCCTGGGAGCTGCGGTACACGCCGTCCCTGTATTCGCGCTGTTCCTCCGGCTTGAGCCCGGGGCGCCCCAGCAGCTCGGCAAAGCCGATTATCGCGCTCAGGGGCGTGCGGATGTCGTGCGACATGGCCGAGAGGAACGCCGTCTTCGCGCGCGCGGCACACTCCGCGCTCGAAAGCGCCTTCTCGAGCTCGCGCCTGTTGTCCTCCACCTCGCCGTCGAGAAGCTGTCGGCGCGCGGCGATCTCGAGGAGCCGCTCGACCTCGTCCAGGACATCCGCGCCGCTTTCGCCGGACTTCGAGCGCATGAACGAGGCGTATCCCCAGACCTGCCCCTTCACCAGAAGCCGCGTCACGGAAATCGAACTGCAGCTGAAGTCGTCGAGCATCTTCCTGAGGAGCGGTTCGTCGGCCGCGCCTGGACGCGGCCACGTGAACTTCGGCGCCGTTTCCAGGATGGCGGCGATCCTGCTCGAGATGCCGGGCCTGATGGGCGGGAAGACCTGCGTCTCGTCGCGCTGCCAGCAGAGCATGCGCTCGAAGGAGCCGTCCGAGCGGTAGCGCACCACCGTGGCGCGGTCGGCGTCCAGTATCCCGGCCGCCGCTCGCACCGTGTTGAGAATCTTCGACTTGTTGTCGTAGTCCTCGGAAAGCATCTTCAGCACTCCGCGCAGCTGCGCGCCGAACTCGTTGAGGCTGCGCAGCTCGGCGTTCGCCCTGTCGGCGTTCCTCAGCGCGGCGTCGGACGCCGCAAGCGCGGCCTTGACGCGCTTCGACGCACGGGTTGACCAGAACGCCATGAGGGCAAGCACGAGGATTGCCACCGCGGAGAGCGTCGTCCATATCTGGACCAGCGACATGGCGGGTTCGGACACCTCGGCTCCAGACGAGTAAAGCATCGCGGAAAGCTCGTCGGCGGAAATCGACCTGACCGCCTTGCCTATAAGCGACGCCAGCTCCGGGTCCGCAGCGGGCGAGACGTGGAGATTGAACGTCGACGTGTAGAGCGGAGCGTCGTCCGGGCGGATCCAGACGCTGTCGTCGCAGCCAAGTTTCCTCACGCACTCCATCGCGGTGCTGGACGCGCACACGTACGCATCGGCCTTTCCAGCGAGGACGGCCTTCACGCAATCCACCCCGCTGTCGCACATGACGACGCGGTTCATGAGGCCCAGCCTTCCGTAGGCCTCCACCCTGTCCGTGTTGGCCCGTGACACCGCTATCACGGCTTCGCCCTTCGGCTTAACAGGCTCGCCCGCCCTGACAACAAACACCTGCGGTACGATGGCGGTCGGGACCACGGTGCCGTAGTCGTCAAGGCCAAGAAGCTCCGCCTCGAAGCTTGCCCACACCTCTGCCTGCCCCGACCTGAACCTCTCCCGGGCCTCGCGCGCGTCGGCCGGCGGGAGGCACTCGAACTCGAGCTTGGTTATCTTCGACACCTCGCGAAGGAGCCTCCCGATGAAACCGGCAGCCTTGCCCTTGTCGTCGAGGTACTTCAGGGGCGGTCTCTCCGGCGAGATCTCGACCCTCACGGGCTTGTCCTTCCTCCTGGCAATCCACTCGGTCTCGGCCGGGGTTATCGGCACCGCGCTTACGCCGACAGGTGGGAAGTAGCGCGTCATCAGCTGGTGGTCCAGCATCGGATATTCGCCGTACACCGCGGTCACCGCCCTGTCGAGCTCGTCCCTCAGGTCGGGGCGGGACGGGGCCACGCAGAAATACAGCGGCGTCCCCGGGAGCTCGAGGAGCGACACGCACTTCTCGAGGATGTCCCGGCTCGGTTCGCATGCGACGGCCCTGCACTTTCCTGACATCATCGCCTCCACCGCCTCCGCCTGCGACTGGTACACCCTGAACACGGGGTTGAAGCCGCGCAGGCGTTTCGTGAGCGGAATCACCTCCGCGAGGCTCGATCCCCTCACTATGCCAACGGACATGTCGGCCCATCCGCCGGACGCGGCGGAGTCGAACACCATGCCCCTGGGCGCGAAGAGGTAGTTCTTGAGTATGCCAGAGTGGACGTGCGAGAAGAGAACCTCCTTCCCGCTTGCCTCGGTGTACGGCACGCTCGGGAGTATGTCCACTTTACCGGCCTTCAGCATCTCGTACGCCTCGGGGAAATCGAGGTCCACGCGTTCGATCTCCCATCCCGTGGCGTCGGCAATGCGGCTAATCCACTCCGGGTTGAAGCCGTCGACCCTCCCTCCCGCGCGCTCCTCGCAGAAGCCCGCCGAAAAGCAGTACGCCACCCGTACCTTCTCCGCAGCGGCGGGAAGAACGGCGCAGCCCGCAAGGACCGCGGCGCAGAGGCTTTTAGCGGAAATCGTCATGAAGGCTGCGAATCGGCCGGAGCGGGATGTCCGAGCTCCACGAGAAACTCGCGCACCCCCGCGAAGTGCCACGCGTCAAGGGCGACCTTCCTTCCGTCCCTGAGCACGGCATAGGCGATGCGCTTCTTCTCCCACTTGGAAAAGTCCACCGACGCCACGTCGTCCCTGCCGAAGCCGAAGCGCTTCCTCGACTCCAGCCCGACCAGCCCCGCGATTACGACGGCGGCCACGAACGTGATGGCGGAGAACTGGTACTGCCGCGCGATGGCGGTCTCCCGTTTCTGGTGTATCTCCTCGAAGAACTTGTCGTCCTGCTTCGGGTACTTGACCGCGCCGTCGTAGAGGAACCAGCAGCTCATGCCAAGCATCAACGCCGCCACGGCGAGGTGGCGCACGACGTACTCTCTGTTCAGCTTCGGCTTCATGTCCACGTCAGGTGTACCTCAGGACCTCGTCGACCGTAGTGTAGCCGTCGAGGATGTTGCGGATGCCGTCTTCGCGCATCGTGCGCATGCCGAGCTCGCGCGCCTTCTCGCGTATGACGAGCGTAGGGGCCTTGTTGTTGATGAGCTCGCGCAGCGGATCGGATATGCGAAGGTACTCGAACACGCCCTTTCGGCCCTTGTAGCCCGTGCCGTTGCACGTCTTGCATCCCTTGCCGAAGTAGAACGGGCGGCCACCGATCTGCTCGCGCTGCATCTCGATGCGGTCGAGCGTCTCGTCGTCCGGCTCGTACGGCTGCTTGCAGTCCACGCAGCAGGTGCGCACGAGTCGCTGGCCGAGGACGGCCTCGAGCGTGGACGAGAGGAGGTAGGGCGCCACGTTCATGTCGACAAGTCGCATCACCGCGCCGGC
Source organism: uncultured Verrucomicrobiota bacterium (assembly GCA_946623785.1). Lineage (GTDB taxonomy): Bacteria > Verrucomicrobiota > Kiritimatiellia > RFP12 > UBA1067 > CAMORM01. Next base: position 8,966 of record CAMORM010000044.1, on the reverse strand, counting down.
GGCGTCGTTCGTGTGGAGCGTTGAATAGACGAAGTGCCCGGTAAGCGCAGCCTGCACGGCGATTTCGGCCGTCTCGAGGTCGCGGATCTCCCCGATCATCATGACGTCGGGGTCCTGGCGGAGGAAGGCGCGGAGCACCTTCGCGAAGGTATTGCCCACCTGCGCGTCGATCGGCACCTGCACGATTCCGTCCACGTTGTACTCCACGGGCTCCTCGGCCGTGAGCAGCTTCGTGTCGATCTGGTTGATGCGGCGGAGGATGGAGTAGAGCGTCGTTGTCTTGCCGGAGCCCGTGGGGCCCGTCACGATGAAGATGCCGTTCGGCTTCTCGATGTCCATCGTGATCTGCTCGTACACGTCTTCGGGAAGGCCCACGTTCTCGAGGTCGAGCGAAGTCGCGCTCTGGTCGAGGATTCGCATTACCACCGACTCTCCGTGCGCGGTCGGGAGGCAGCTCACGCGAAGGTCCACGGGACGCCCCGCCACGTTGATCGCAATGCGGCCGTCCTGCGGGATGCGGCGCTCCGCGATGTTGAGGCCGCTCATGATCTTGACGCGCGATATGATGGCCGGGGCCATCGAGACGTCCGGCGCCTTCATCTCGTAGAGAGCTCCGTCCACGCGGTAGCGGATCTTGAAGGAGTGCTCGAACGGCTCGATGTGGATGTCCGACGCGCGGTCCACAACGCCCTGGTACAGCACGAGGTTCACGAAGCGGATGACCGCCGAGTTCTGCGCCGCGCCCTCGAGCTTGGTTATGTCGTCGCCCGAGGCCTTCAGCGACTCGTCGGACTCGAGGCCCGAGCCGAGCTGCGCGAGCATGTCGGACACCGACTGCGACTCGTCGCCGTAGTACTGCGCTATCCTCTCCGCAACGTCGTCCTTGCGGGCCATCACGAAGCGCACTTCCTTCGTGAGCACGAAGGACAGCTCGTCCGAGACGCGCGGGTCCACGAGGTTGGCGGTGGCGAGCGTTATCGAGGTGTCGTCGCGCGCAACCGGAAGCACGTTGTACATGCGCGCCACGGAGGTTGGGATGGACTGCACCACGTCGGTGTCGAGCGTCATGTTCTTGAGGTCCACGATCTCGCAACCCTGGTAGCCGGCGAGAATCCCGAGGAGATCGTCCTCCTCCATGAGCCCCTCGTCCACCACAAGCTCGCGGATCGGCTTGCCGCCGGACTCCTTCTGGCGCTCCAGCAGCTCCGCCGCGCCGTCGTCGTCGATGAACCCGTTCTGCTTGAGAAGGTCCAGTACGATGTCGTATTTCTGCTCGGCCGGCGCGGAAGCGCCTTCCGCGGTCTTTTTGATTTCGTCTGCCATATCAGCGCCTGCCCATTTCTTCCTTGAGTTTCGCCACCACGGTGTCAGGGTCCTGTGACTTCGTGATGAGCTCGTCGTAGGAGATCAGCCCGTTCCTGTAGTGCTCCATGAGGCACGCGTCGAGCGTGACCATGCCGAACTTCGCGCCCGTCTGGATGTCGGAACGTATCTGGAACGTCTTGTTGTCGCGGATGCGGCTGCGGATGGACGGCGTCGCGAGCATGATCTCGAACGCAGCCACGCGCCCCGGCTTGTCGATGCGCGGCAGGAGTATCTGCGAGATGACCGCCTGGAGGCCCACGGAGAGCTGCGTGCGCACCTGCTCCTGCTGGTCGGTCGGGAACGAGTCGACGATGCGGTCGACCGTCTCGGCGGCGCCCGTGGTGTGAAGCGTGCCGAACACCAGGTGGCCGGTTTCGGCGGCGGTGATCGCCGCGGAGATCGTCTCGAGGTCGCGCATTTCTCCCACGAGGATCACGTCCGGGTCCTGGCGGAGCGCGCGGCGGATCGCCTCGGCGAAGCTCGGCACGTCGTCTCCGACTTCGCGCTGCGTCACGAGCGACTTCTTGGACGTGTGGTAGAATTCGATCGGGTCCTCGATGGTGATGATGTGGACTCCGCGCTCCTGGTTGATCACGTCGAGCATCGAGGCGAGTGTCGTGGACTTTCCGGAGCCCGTGGGGCCCGTCACGAGGATGAGCCCGCGCGGCTTGAAGAGGAGCTCCTTGATGGACTCGGGGAGGCCGATCTTCTCGAGCGTGAGGAGGCCCGAGGGGATCATGCGGAGCACCATGCCGTAGCGCTTGCGCTCCTTGAACACCGACACGCGGAAGCGCGTGCCGTCCTCGTGCGAAAGCGCGAAGTCCGCGCCGCCGTGCTTCTCGACCTCCGCGAACTGCTCCTCGGTGCATATCTCCTTGCAGAGCTGGAGCGTGTCCTCCGGCTCAAACGGCGGAATGTCGAGCGGGTTGAGGTCGCCGTGGATGCGGAGCTCCGGCGGCATGAAGGCGCGGACGTGGAGGTCCGAGGCGCCTTCGTCGATAGTAGCCTGCAGGAGGTCGGCCATCGTTATGTCAGTTGCCATGCTTTTCCTTTCCGGGGGACAGTCGGCTCCCCAGTTCAAGTTGTTTTTCCGGTCGTCAGTCCGCGTCGCCCATCGTCGCGCGCAGGACTTCCGCAAGCGACGTCATCCCCGAGGCGACCTTCAGCATGCCGTCCTCGCGCAGCGTCCTCATGCCGAGCTCGCGCGCGCGCTGGCGCAGGAGCGTCGCCGGCGCGTGGTCGAAGATGAGGCGCTGGATCGTGTCGTCCACCTCGAATATCTCGAAGATGCCCTTGCGGCCCTTGTACCCGATGTTGGAGCACTTCGGGCAGCCTGCGCCCATGTACATCGTCTCGGGGATTGTCTTCGAGATGGCGCCGAGCATCTTGATGTCGCGCTCGGTTGGTGTGTACGGCTGCTTGCAGTTCGTGCAGATCGCGCGCACGAGGCGCTGCGCCATCGCGGCGCGCAGCGCGGACGCCACGAGGAACGGCTTCACGCCGATGTCGAGCAGACGGGTCACGGCGGAAGGCGCGTCGTTGGTGTGGAGCGTGGAGAACACCAGGTGTCCTGTGAGCGCTGCCTCCATCGCGATGTCGGCCGTCTCGTTGTCGCGGATCTCTCCGATCATCACGATGTTCGGCGCCTGGCGGAGGATCGAGCGCAGCGCCGCCGAGAAGTCGAGCCCCACATCCTTGTTTACCTGAACCTGGTTGATGCCGTCCATCTGGTATTCGACCGGGTCCTCGACGGTGATGAGCTTCTTGTCAGGCTGGTTGATCTGCCCGAGGCAGGCGTAGAGCGTGGTCGTCTTGCCGGAGCCGGTCGGGCCGGTCACGAGCACCACGCCGTCAGGCAGGCGGATGAGGCGCTCGAACTTCGTCTGGTCGTCCGAGAGGAAGCCGAGCTGCGGAAGGCCGAGCGCGAGGTTCGACTTGTCGAGGATTCGCATGACGATCGACTCGCCGTGGTTCGTAGGCACCGAGCTCACGCGCAGGTCAAGGTCCTTGTCGCCGACCTTTATCTGTATTCGGCCGTCCTGCGGGATGCGCTTCTCGGAGATCTTCATCTTCGACATGATCTTCATGCGCGAGATGATCGCGCCCTGGAGGCGCTTCGGCGGCGAGTCCATCTCGCGGAGCGCGCCGTCGATCCTGTAGCGCACGCGGAAGTACTTCTCCATCGGCTCGAGGTGGATGTCGGAGCACTTCATCTTCACGGCGTTCGTCAGGATGAGGCCGCAGAGCTTGATCACAGGCGCGTCGTCGGAATCGCCGTCCGCCGACCCCGCGTCGAGGCCCATCTCGTCGCGCGTCTCCACCATCGTGGCGTCGTCCGGCGGATAGAGCTTGTTCATCGTCGCCTTGATCTCCGCCGCAGGCGCGAGCACGGCCTGCACGTCCCGCCCGTGGAGCACGTAGCGCAGCGAGTCGATCGCGTCGTACCCCATCGGGTCGGAAAGCGCCACTATGACGGAATCGTCCTGGCTCACCACCGGCACCACGCCGTACTTGTGCGCGATCTCCGGGGTGAACTCCTTCACGACGGACGGGTCTATGGCGTCGCTGTCGATGTGCACGTACTTTATCCCGAACTGGTCGGCTATCGTGCCTAGGACCTCGTCCTCCTTCACCGTGCCGCCCGCAAGCAGCACGTCGAGAGTCGTTTCGTTCGCCTGCCGCATGGACTGCGACGCAGCCGCCACCGCCTCGGGGGTGACGTACCCGCGCTCCTGCAGAAGCTGCAGCACGTATTCGTCGTTTGATGTCATATTTGCCTTTTAAATTTTCGTTTCTTAATTATACCGAAAAGCGGTATAACAGGCAAGAACAGAATGGCCTCGCAAAGAATCATGGACGCGTCCGCACGCACGCGGAACGGCAGGCGCGTCTAAGCGCCGGAGGGACCGCGAAGCGACTCGAGGCGCTTTGCGATCGTGGCCTCGTACCCCTGGTCGGACGGCCTGTAGTAGGTCTTCGGGATGCGCAGGTAGCTCTGCTCCACCCACGCGCCGCCGAAGTCGTGCGGGTACTTGTACCCCGCGCTCTTCTCCGCTCCGATCGCCTTCACGTGCACGTTCTTGAGATGCTCTGGAACAGGCTGCACCGCGCCGCTCTCGATGTCCGACATCGCCTCCCCTAGCGCCATGTACGCCCTGTTCGACTTAGGGGCGGAGGCAAGGTACGTCGTGGCCTGCGCAAGCGCGATCCGCGCCTCGGGCATGCCGACGAACTCGACCGCCTGCATCGCCCCAACCGCAACCGCAAGCCCGCGCGGGTCGGCGTTGCCTATGTCCTCGGACGCCGATATCACGAGGCGCCGTGCGATGAACCTCGGGTCCTCCCCCGCCATGAGCATCTTCGCGAGCCAGTACACCGCCGCGTCCGGGTCGGACCCGCGTATCGACTTTATGAAGGCGGAGATCGTGTCGTAGTGCCCGTCCTCCTTCTTGTCGTACTGCACCTGGCGGCGCTGCACGCACTCCTGGATGACATCGAGCGTAAGGTGGACGACTCCATCCGATGACGGAGGAGTCGAGCGCACGGCAAGGTCGAGCGCCGTGAGCGCGTGCCTTGCGTCGCCGTCGCACACGGTCGAGAGGAATGCGCACGCGTCGGGCGCGAGCTCCGTCTTGACCTTCCCCAGCCCGCGCTCGGGATCGGCGAGCGCGCGGTCGAGGAGCGTCGCCACGTCCGCCGGCGCAAGCGCGTGCAGCTCGAACACGAGCGAACGCGAGATGAGCGGCGTGTTGACGAACATCGACGGGTTGTGCGTCGTCGCGCCGATGAGGATCACCGAACCGTCCTCGACGTACGGCAGCAGCACGTCCTGCTGCGCCTTGTTGAAGCGGTGTATCTCGTCGACGAAGAGGATCGTGCCCATACCGCCGAGCTCGCTGCGCGCCGCCTCGCACGTCGCGCGGATCGACGCCACGTTCGATATGACGCCCGAGGCGCGCACGAAGTTGCGCCTGGTGGCCTTCGCTATGACCTCCGCGAGCGTCGTCTTGCCGCAGCCTGGCGGGCCGTAGAGGATCATGTTCGTGAGCCTGTCCGCCTCGATCACGCGGCGCAGCAGCTTCCCCGGCCCGAGGATGTGCTCCTGGCCCATCACCTCGTCGAGGCTCCTGGGCCGCATCTTAGCGGCAAGCGGCTCTGTGTCGTCCAGGTCTGGCATTGGATGGCCGCGAGGGCTGCGTCAGACGAGGCTACGCGCGGCGGCGTAGACGTTCTCCACCGTGAAGCCGAACTTAACCGCGAGCTCCTTGCACGGGCCTGAGGCGCCGAAGCCGTCCATCGTGACATAGCGCGTCGTCGCGGCGTTCACGGACCAGCGCTCCCAGCCGAAGCGCGACCCGGCCTCGACGATGACGCGCTTCTTGACGGCGCGCGGAAGCACCTCGGCCACATAGTCGTCGCCCTGCTTCGCGAAAAGCTCCCAGCTCGGCATGGACACTACACGCACCGCTATCCCCTCGGACGCGAGCTTCTTCGCCGCGTCGACCGCAAGCGAGACCTCGCTGCCGGAGGCGATGAACCCGACAGTGCGCTCCGAGACGTCGCCCTGCTGGAACACGACATACGCGCCCTTCTCCACAAGCGCGCGCCTGCCGCCTTCGAGAATCGGGAGGTTCTGCCGGCTCGTGAGGATGCACGTCGGCCCGTCGGTGCGCTTGAGCGCAGCAAGCCATGCGCCCGCCGTCTCCTCTGCGTCCGCCGGACGGATCGTCACGACGTTCGGCGTGCAGCGCAGCGACGCAATCTGCTCGACCGGCTCGTGCGTAGGGCCGTCTTCGCCAACGTAGAACGAGTCATGCGAGAAGACGAGTATCGAGGGTACTCCCATGAGCGCCGCAAGCCGGAGCGCGGGCTTGCAGTAGTCGGCGAACACGAAGAACGTCGCGCCGAAGCAGCGGAACCCGCCGTGCGCCGTTACGCCGTTCGCGACGGCCGTCATCGCGAGCTCGCGTATGCCGTAGTGGAGGTTGCGGCCCGAATACGAAGCCGCCCCGAAGTCGCCGAGGCCCTTCATGTAAGTCTTGTTCGATGGCGCAAGGTCCGCGCTTCCGCCGACAAGCTGCGGCACGGACTGCGCGATCGCGTTCATGACCGTCCCGCACGCGGCGCGCGTGGCAACGGTCTTCGCCGGGTCGAACGGCGGGATGGAGTCGGAAAGCCCCGCCGGGAGCGCGTTCGCGTATGCCGCCTCGCGCACCGCGGCCTTGTCGGGGTTCGCCTTCTTCCACTCCTTGTACTCGCGCGTCCACTTGTTCGCCGAGCGGTGGCACTTCGCCGCGCGCTCCGCGAAGAGGCCGTAGACCTCCTCGGGCACGTAGAAGCTCTTCTCCGGGTCGAAGCCAAGAGCCGACTTGAGGCCCTTCGTCTCCTCCGCGCCGAGCGGCGCGCCATGGACGTCCGCCGTGTCGTGCTTCGTGGGGCAGCCGTATCCGATATGCGTAGTCGCTATGATGAGCACCGGACGGTCCTCTGTCTTCACAGCCTTCCTGTACGCCTTGTCGATCGAGTCGAAGTTGTGGCCGTCGCACTCCAGTACCTTCCAGCCGTACGCCTCGAAGCGCTTCCTGGCGTCGTCGGCAAGGGCGATTGACGTGTCGCCCTCGATCGAGATGTGGTTCGAGTCGTACACCAGGCAGAGCTTGCCGAGCTTGAGGCAGCCGGCGAGCGAGCATGCTTCGTGGGAGATGCCCTCCTCTAGGTCGCCGTCGCCGCAGAAGACCCACGTGCGGTGGTCGCAGACCGAGCCGTCGCGCGCGTTCTCCATGCGCTCCGCGATCGCGAAGCCGACGCCCATCGCGATCCCCTGGCCGAGCGGCCCTGTCGTGACCTCGATTCCGGGGATTAGCCCCCTCTCAGGATGCCCCGCGCAGCGCGAGCCGACCTGGCGGAAGGTCTTCACGTCGTCCATAGTCACACCTCCCATGCCCGACAGGTGGAAGAGCGAATAGACGAGCGCCGATGCGTGGCCGCCGGAGAACACGAGGCGGTCTCGGTTCGCCCACGACGGGCTCCTGGGGTCTACGAGAAGGTGGTTGAGCCAAAGCGAAACCGCAAGGTCCGCCATGCCTATGGGGGCTCCCGGATGGCCGGAGTTCGCCTTGTCGATCATGTCCGCGGAAAGGCAGCGAACCGTGTTCGCCGCCAGTTTAAGCTGTTCGTTCGAGTACTTCATCTCCTCATGTTCCTTTCTGCCGTAAATTGTCGGTTAATTATACCAAAAAAACGCCCGCCTCGGACAAAAAAGATGGCGGGCAAATATGGTATTGGAGAATGGCCGTGGGATATTGGAGACTAAAGACAACGCCGCGCCCGGAATACCAGGCGCGGCGAATGTCGTGGACTCGCTGGGAGTCCCTGTCCTTACTTCTTGAAGCTCTCCTCGACGGCAACCGCCACTGCGACAGTGGCGCCGACCATCGGGTTGTTGCCCATGCCGATGAGGCCCATCATCTCGACGTGCGCCGGCACCGAGCTGGAGCCGGCGAACTGCGCGTCGGAGTGCATGCGGCCCATCGTGTCCGTCATGCCGTAGCTGGACGGACCCGCGGCCATGTTGTCCGGGTGGAGCGTGCGGCCCGTGCCGCCGCCCGAGGCGACGGAGAAGTACTTCTTGCCGTTCTCGACGCACCACTTCTTGTAGGTGCCCGCGACCGGGTGCTGGAAGCGCGTCGGGTTCGTGGAGTTGCCCGTGATGGACACGCCCACGTTCTCGAGCTTCATGATCGCAACGCCTTCAGGGACGTTGTCCGCGCCGTAGCAGTTGACTGCCGCGCGCGGGCCCTTGGAGAACGCCTTCTTCTCGACAACGCGGACCTTCTCGGTCTTGTTGTTGAAAGCCGTCTTCACGTAGGTGAAGCCGTTGATGCGCGAGATGATGTAAGCGGCGTCCTTGCCGAGGCCGTTGAGGATCACGCGGAGGTTCGTCTTGCGGACCTTGTTGGCGTTGAGGGCGATCTTGATCGCGCCCTCGGCCGCCGCGAACGACTCGTGGCCCGCGAGGAACGCGAAGCACTCCGTAGCGTCGTCGAGCAGCATCGCGCCGAGGTTGCCGTGGCCGCGTCCGACCTGGCGGTTCTCCGCGACGGAGCCGGGAATGCAGAAAGCCTGGAGCCCGACGCCGATTTCCGCGGCGGCGTCCTTGGCCTTCGTGCAGCCCTTCTTGATGGCCATCGCAGCGCCCACAGTGTAGGCCCACTTGGCGTTCTCGAAGCAGATCGGCTGCGTCTCCTCGACGATCTTGTAGGGGTCGAAGCCGGCCTTGAGGCAGATGTCGCGGCACTCTTCTATGGACTTGATGCCGTAGGGCTTGAGGGCGGCGAGGATCTTGGCCTCGCGGCGCTCGTAGCCTTCGAACAGCTTCTCGGAGGAAGCCTTCTTCGTTGTCTTCTTGGTAGCCATTTCTAAAATTCCTTTCACTAGCGACTAGCCGCTGGCAACTAATCAGTCCTTGCGTGGGTCGATGTACTTCGCGGCGCCCTCGAACTGGCCGTAGTGCCCCTTCGCCTTCTCCCACGCCTCGTTCGGAGAAAGGCCCTTCTTGATGAAGTCGGTCATCTTGCCAAGCGAGACGAACTCGTAGCCGA